>JAFZVZ010000019.1 GCA_017617545.1 Lachnospiraceae bacterium | reverse complement strand
TTCCAACATCGGTGAGGTTTGCCAGTTCGCTGCTGCAGGTAAGGAGATCGGCAAGAAGAGCCTTTCCGAGATCGCTATGCAGTACGGTTATGTATATGTAGCTCAGATCGCTCTCGGCGCTAACCCTGCACAGACCGTTAAGGTTCTGCAGGAGGCTGAAGCTTACAACGGTCCTTCGCTCATCATCGGCTACGCTCCTTGCGAGCTCCACGGAATCGCTAAGGGCGGTATGAACCACTGCCAGGATGAGATGAAGAAGGCAGTTAAGGCCGGCTACTGGAACCTCTTCTCCTTCAACCCGGCACTCAAGGCTGAAGGCAAGAATCCGTTCACGCTCACTTCCAAGGAAGGCGATGGTTCGTATCAGGAATTCCTCAACAACGAGTCCCGTTACACGCGTCTCATCAAGCCGTTCCCGGAGCGTGCTGAGAAGCTCTTCGCAGAGTCCGAGAAGGTTGCTAACGAGCGTTACCAGCACCTGCTGAAGCTCGTCGAGCTCTACAAGTAATCAACACTTGTAACTACAACAATTACGCCGCAGGCCCGAAAGGGTCTGCGGCGTTTCTTTTGTTCTTCCATATCGATCAATATGGGATCACTTTATTTTTCCGTGTCGATCGGTTAGGAAACGATCCGCAGTTTGCGGTAGACCTCCTCCTGAACCTCCTCAAAGCCGTGGTATTGGATCAGATTGCCTATAACACTGTAGATGCTGCGTGCCGTCTGATACATGGAAGACAATTCATTGTCGTATGACGAGAGCTGCGGCTCAAACCAATCCGGATGCTCGTCGATCAGCTTGAGCAGACACTCGCAGCGATCCTCCCTCTCGCACAATTCCGCCAGCCCGTTAAAGCTTCTCCGCACCATAGCATTGCCCTGTTCCATGCTGCTGTACACCATAGCATTAATCCACATCGGATACATCAGCACGCTCTGCAGCAACTCATCCGTGCTCATCGTCGCAAGCATATCCTCCGGGATCTGGCAAACCCGGAGCATTTCGCCGGGGTTCCCGTACGGCCACGTCGACATGAGCGGAAGCACCGGGTATCGATAGCCGGTATATCCATTCGGAAAATACAGCTCCGCCATCCGCTCGTCGCTGAACGTTGCCCGTATTCTTTGAAACCGCTCCTCCAGGCCCTCTTCCTCGTATTCCTGCGCTCTCGCATGCTTTCCGTTCGTATCATTCATAAACAGTACCTTCACTCCGATCACAAAGGCCGCCAGTTCCACGGCAACTGCCGCGGTCAGCAGCGCAACACGCACTGCTTTCTTCCTCCGCTTTCTGCGAAGCACTGTCTTTTTCACACTCTCATACACTTCATCGGGATCTCTCATGCAGCCCCTCCTTCTCCAGCTCGGTCCGAAGCTTCTCCTTCGCGCGCTTTAACAATCCGTAGACGCTCTGCGTTGACTTGTTCATAAGGACAGCCATCTCGTCCGCGTTCATCCCCGCAAAATACTTCATCCACAGCACCTGCCGATACTTCTTTCGCAGGCGCTGCATCGCGGCGCGCACCGACTGTTGCTCTTCCTCACGGATCAGCTCTGCTCCGACATCGCCGCCCAACGCCTCAAAGCCCTCGAAATCCTCCGGCATATACAGGACTTCCTTCTCCTTCTTTCGCAGATAATCCACGGCAAGATTGCGGGCGATCCGGTACAGCCACGTCTTGAAGGACGCGATGCCCTCCTCATACTCCGGCTGCCTCTCCGCCAGAACAAGAAGCGTTTCCTCGGCGATATCTTCGGCATCCTGACTATTCACATAATTTTGGCTCAGAAACGCAACAAGACCGCAGTAATAGTCTTCGGAAATTTCCCGAAGACCGTCCCAGTCACCCTTTCGATACCGACGGTAGCTGTCCGCACCGCGATCCATCTGCATTTCCTCACCTTCTCTCCTGCATGGAACGAAGCGAGCAGGAGAACTCCTCCGTTCCTATCCCTTAATCGTACGAGCCAGGATAATTAGTCATTTTCTTTTCGGAAAATAACCTCAAAGGGCGTGGCACGCGGCCACGCCCCTGTAGTTCTCTGAAAAACTATGATCACATCTCGATCACGATCTCATTTTCCGCCTGAAGAATATCATCGCGGATCAGCAGCCCGATGATCTTCGCGCCGTTTACGGTAACGCTCTTGACGCCGTGCTCGGAGCCGTTCGGATTGTTGACGGTCACGTTCAATACCTTGCCGCGGAACACCTTGCGAAGCGTGTAACTCTTCCACTCCGACGGGATGGACGGGTCGATGACGATGCCGTCTGCCTCAGGATTGAGACCGAGGATACCCTCGGTCGTTCCGACCATGACGGTCGATGCGGTACCGGTGAGCCAGTGCACATGCGCACGGCCTGCGAACGGGCTGTCCTTGCCCTCCACGAACTGGCCGTATACGTAAGGCTCCAGCGTACGGATCTCGATGCGGTCGTTGTAGTTGGCGGGAGCCGCCTCCGACCAGTACTTGTATGCGCGGTTGCCGTGTCCAAGCTTCGCCTCAGCGAGGATCAACCAGCCCTGCGGCTGCGAGAAGATACCCGCATTTTCCTTGACGCACTTGTTGAAGCATACCATCAGCGCGCCGTCAAACGCATGCTTCTCGTAAGCGGGATACATGACCATCGCGCCGTACGGCGTGTTGAGCTCGCGCTCGACGGAATCCATCGCCTTCTCCTGCTGCTCCTTCGAGCCGAAATCGGCGATGACCGACCACGACTGCGGATTGAGCCACATCGAAGCCTCGGGATCGGTGCGCTTGCCGATGACCTCGCCGTCCTCCTTGTAGCCGCGGATCCAACGGTCCTCGTTCCAGCAATCCGTGAGGATCTCTTCCATCTTCGCATTCACGCTGTCAAGGTATGCAACATACTCGGTATCGTTCTTGATGACCGCGTACTTGCGCAAAATCTTCACCGCGTACACGAGCTGGAACGCGACGAACGTGGACTCACCCTTCTTGCCGAGGCGGACACAGTCGTTCCAGTCTGCGTGCAGACCGGCGGGCATTCCGTGGTTGCCGAGGTTGTTCATCGAAAAATCGATCGCGCGCTTTAAGTGGTCATAGACCGTGCCCTTCTGCATGTCGTTCGCGTAGTAGATCTCCTCGTCGAGGAACGCGATGTTGCCGCTCTCGGAAATGTACTTGTATACGGTCGGGAACAGCCACAGCGCATCGTCCGCACGGTAGCTGGGATGTCCGGTCTCCTTCACGTAGGAAGCGTCGTCCGGAGTGTCCTCATGTCCCGGATTATGGGTGTACTTGACGAGAGGAAGTCCTGCGCCGTTGGTCACCTGCGCGGAGAGCATGAAGCGGATCTGATCCGCCGCCATCTCGGGCGCGAGGTGGATGATACCCTGGATATCCTGCACGGTGTCGCGGTAACCGAAGCCGTTGCGAAGGCCGCAGTACTGGAAGGATGCCGCGCGGGACCAGGTAAATGTGATGAAGCAGTTGTACGCGTTCCATACGTTCACCATGTTGTTGAACGCATCGTCCGGCGTATGAACCTGGAGATTGTCAAGCTTTGCGTGCCAGTAAGCCTTCAGCTCCTCAACTTCCTTCTCGACAACGCCGTCCGCCTCGTAGCGGGCGATGATCTCCTTGGCCGTTGTCTCCGGCTTCTGGCCGAGAAGGTACGTGAATCTCGCCGACTCGCCGGGCTGAAGCACAATGTCGCTCTGAAGCGCGCCGCAGGAATTGTCGCAGTAGTTGAGGTCACCCTTCAGACCTTCCGCAACGCCGACCGGGTTCGCGTAGCTTCTGTAGTTACCGACGAACTTGTCGCGGTCGCCGCAGAAAGCGGTAACCTTCGCACCGGCAAGACCGAGGAAACGCTCCTTGTTCGGATCGTGGAAGTTCTCATTTTCCGTCTGACGGATCATATTGCCGCAGAAATACGTCTGCGTGATAAACAGCGTGTACTGCAGGTTCACCTGATCCTGCTCATAGTTGTTGTCGTTGACGAACTCGCAGTAACCCGTAACGGCAAGCTTACGCGGCTTGTCGTCCGTGTTCGTAATGACCGCGTTCCACACCTCGTAGGACGCGTCCTTCGGCACATAGTAGGTCGTCTTCGCGGCGATCTTCTGATACTCGGACGAGATGATCGTGTACGCGGTACCGTGGCGGCACTCGCTCTTGTAGCTCTCAAGCGGTTTGCACACCGGTGCCCACGCAGCCGACCAGTACTCTCCGCTCTCTGCATCCTTGATGTAAATGTAACGGCCCGGCTGGTCGAGCGCCACGCCGTTGAAACGATAGCGGATGATACGGCCGTTCGCGCCGGACTTTACAAAGCTGTAGCCGCCCGCATTGTTCGAAATGATCGCGCCGTACTCCGGGGATCCCAGATAGTTTGCCCATGCCGAGGGAGTGTCAGGTCTGGTGATGACATACTCCTTCGCTTTCTCATCAAAATAACCGTATTGCATATTCGTAAACCTCTCCAAATATTCCGAATCACCGTATTTCCCGGCTGATCCGCTAATCGTAATTATACAGTACTCCGTTTTGCCGCGTCAAGGATTGCACCGATTGAAATATCGTATCTTACATGCAATCATGGTTTTTCCCGCCAATCCCTGAGCCTCGAAAAATGACCATACCCGCTTCTTCCGTGAGTGACCCGTTTGATGCAAATGTAGATGCCCGCTGCGATCGGCCAGAGCACCCAGGTGTACTCCCAGTGACCGCTGATGAAGCTCCATGCCAGATACGCGCCGGTCGCGATCAGCCAGAACACGGTTGAAAGGCTTGCGTACCGCATATTCAGCGACTTCGCGCGGAGCGTGTAATCGCCCTCCTGCAGAAGCTTCTCGAAAGCGCCGGAGATCGTGCCGACACGGACCAGCAGATTGACGCCGATCGCCACAAGCACAAGCAGCAGAACGACCATCAGCACGATCACATACTCTTTGGTTCCGATCACGGACGTTGCCACAAGCGGGATCACGCTCACGACGCACAGGACCACACCGATCGCCGTCAGGGTGATCTTCGTCTGCTCAAACAGCGCCTTCCTCTCCTTCACCATGCCGCTCACGCCGTACATCGTCTCGATCGGACTGTTTTCGAGATAGGAAAACCGGTTCATCCTGAGAGAATCGATGACGAAAAATGTCACGGCGACAGAGATCATGATGAACATCGCGGTAAGACCGATCGCCACCATCGTCGTATCCTTGAGCGGAAAGCCCGGGATCTGCGAAAGCGCGATACACAGGATCAGTACCGCGGGTCCTAAGATACACAGGCTCACCATGTTGGCAAGGCGCGGTGTCAGGCGCTGCTCCAGCTCCAGAAACTCGTTGGCCTCCTCCATGGAAACCTTCACACACTCCGTCGCTGTTCCGCTGTCCTCCGAGATTGCCGGGCGTGCTGTATCCTCGGGCTCCATCTCATCCTTCAAAAGATAATCCGTGCTCACGCCGAAGATCTCCGCCATCCGGATGATCTTCTGGATGTCCGGGATCGCCTGCGCGCTCTCCCACTTGGAGATCGATTGTCTCGATACGTTCAACTGTTCCGCGAGCTCCTCCTGCGACCAACCGTTTCTCTTTCTTTCGTTGATAATCTTGTCTGCTAAAATCATATTGCATCCTTTCCGGCAGGCATGCTCGGTCGGCTTCGGGAGCGTGTCACCGCTTCGGCGATCAGCCGCTCCGCCGATCCGTTTGCCCGCCTCGTTTTGATGGCCTCATCCTACCAAAACGAGCGGTTGCATGCCATAAATCCGGCTTTTCAATTTGTCAACCGGCGGTTGCATTTGCCGTAAAATAAGGGCTTTTCGCGCAATTTTCAGATTTCCACGTGCACGGACGGATCCACGAGCTCCGCGAACGTCTTCACAACGTCCTCGTTGCCGAGCATGCCGCCGTAATGAACCGGAATGACCGTCGCAGGACGGATCGTATTGACGAGTTCCGCTGCCTCCTTCGCGTCCATCGTGTATTTGCCGCCGATCGGGATCAGCGCGACGTCACAGCGGACCGCCTTGGCCTCCTCGGTCGCGTCGGTGTCGCCCGCGATATACACGCGGCCGGCGTTCGCGTTCACGATGTAGCTGACCCACTCGGCTCCTGCCGGATGGAACGGCTTGCCATTGTTGTACGCGTGCACGGTATCGAACTCGAGCCCGTCGATCACATAATGCTCGCCCGGAACGACCAGCTCGATCCTCGGGAACAGCGTCTCCACCTCCCTCATCTTGTCGAGCATCGACTGCGGGAAGATCAGCACCGTGTCGCGGTTCGCGACCTTCGCAAGATCCTCCGGCGAAAAATGATCATGATGCTCATGCGTCACCAGCACGAACACCGCGTCGTGCGGCTCCTCGGTCATGAGGAACGGATCTACGTACACGCGCCCCGCGGGCGTGTCGATCCTGCTGCTGTTCTGCCTGTAGAACAAAATACCTTCTGCCATAACAATACCCCTTTACTCTCACGGATTATGATATCTCTCATTCCGCGGAAAATGAACCGCGGACCGTCAGTTCGGAGCACGCGGACAACTCTCCCGCCGTCCGGATGCTCTCTCCTTATCTTATCATAAACCGAAGAGGATTACAACGCCGAAGAGGCCCGCACCCGAAGGTGCGAGCCTCTTCTGTCCCCCCATACAAGCCGCAACATGATCATCATGATTTCACGGCCAGTCCAGCCTGCGATCTCATTTGCTCCACGAGCGGAGCGTCTTAAGTCCCGCGATCTCCGTATCCTCGTAGCTCACGGTCAATTTGTCTCCCTCACGGACAAGGACAAGGCTTTCGTCCTCGTTCAGAGAGCTCTTGTATACCGTTCCGTCGTCCGCCGTGATGTACACGACAGCGAGATTGTCGAGCTCGACGATCCGTACATTTTCCACAGTGATCTCCGCGGTCGGGAACACATCTTCCTCAGAGGTTCCGCTGACACCGTTGCGGGCGAGCGTCTTGCGGTACGCAAGGATCGCTTCCGCCTGCGTCGTGCCGGTCGCGACGATACCGTAGTTCTCAACATTGACAAGCGCGTACAGCTTCACCAGTCCGCCGGTGTCCTTCAGGACCATGATGTACGTTGCCTGCCCCGCGATGTTCACAAGGGACGGGAACGAAGCCTCGTAGCCCTTTTCCTGAACCTCGCCCTCAGCGGCGCCCATCGCGGAATACTCCTCCGCGCCGCCCACGCTGTAGAAGCGGTACTCGCCCGTGCGGGCGTTGGTGATGATGAAACCGATGTTGCTCTCGTCGCTCGTGACACTCGTAACGCCCGTAAAATACCAGACGTCATCGTCGATCACGATGTAACCGTAGTCGTCGGTCGTCATCTTGCAGTTCTTGTTGCCGAACACGCTGTTCCAGAAACCGCCGGACAGCTTGCCGTACCAGTTGTATTTTTCGCTTGCGAGGTCACCGTTGTAGACGATGTCCACCCATGCGGGAACGTCCTTCACATCGTACAGCTGCGAGCTGCCGTCCACCGGGTTGAACAGGATTACTTCACCGACGTCCATCGCGCCGAACAGTCCCGCGTTCGCCTGCATGCACGGTACAATATAGTACGGATTGCCCGCGTCATCGATCTCGAAGTACATGTCGCCGAAGATCTTGGTCGGATAGGAAAATCTCAGCTTTCTCGCGAGGTCATCGCCGAACCGGCCGCTCTCCGCGTATTTTACGGACTTTCCGAACTCTACGTACGATGCGCTGTTGCCGACCGGGTCAACCATGACATAACCCGGAATACCGTTGCCGCGGTTCTGGATCCATTTGAAGAAGTCCGCGTACTCAAGCACGGTAACCTTCTTCGGAGTGTTCTGATAATTGATCTGGCTGTAGTGGTCGTTCACCGAATACTGGGAGACGACCTGCGACAGCGAGCCGAGCGTGCGGTTGCCGATGATCCGCGCGGACGCGGTGTCCATCAGAGCGATGTTGGTCACGCTCGTCGTCTCAGGCATATCCTTCTCAAAATCGCCCTCGTTGACGGTGATGATGCCCGCGTACGTCTTCGCGTGGAACATCTTCGCCGAAGCGATGCCGCCGAACAGAAGCGCCAGCAGCGAGATCGCCGCGATCCCCACACCGATCGCCGTTCCGTACCAGGACGCGCTCTTCTTGCCCACCACCGAGATCTCGTTCTTGCAAACGATGGGGCGGACCGCCGAATGCACTCCCGCGTAGACCAGGCCGAGGAACATCCAGTAGCCCCAGAAGCCTGTGCTGTGGACGTTCATCGCCGGCAGCGCAAAATAATAAACCGCAAATCCGATCAGTACCGTGATACCCAGTGAGATCAGGTAGCACAGTGCCGTCTTCTTCATTGACGAATCTTTCTTTTCCATATTTCCTCCGTTAATCGCGTGATACGCGCATGCATTTTCCGCATCCCTATGATGCTTTCCAAATGCATTTTCCCTATTTAAGCACTAACCCTTCAAAATGTCAATATAATTTACATTTATTTCATAATTTATAATGTTTCGCGCACATGAAAACGGCCCTCTCCGAACGGAGCGGGCCGCCTTGTTTCACTGTGATTTCGGGATCAGTTCCAGATATGTCGCGATACCGATCGCGTCCGCGATACCGATCTTCTTCAGTTTCTCATCGGTGTTGCAGAAATCGTAGAAATCATCCTCGTTGTCCATCTGCGCGTGCTCGATAATGCAGTTGACGATCCCCGATTCCGCTGCGAGACGGTTGATCAGGTACCCGTCCATATACTCCCCGTCGGGGTAGTCGTAGCGCGAGCGCTCACTGCGCCGCTTGCGGTTACCGAGATTTTCAATCCCTAACGCTTCGAGGTTCTCAAGGATCAGGGACGAGAGCGCCGCACTCCTCTCGTGCAGCTCTCCCTTAGTTACCAGACCTTCCGCGCCGCGGTGCCGTCCGCCGTCCGCGTCAAAATGCAGGCTGACCATGATATCCGCCTCCACGTCGACCGCGACACGGACCCGGAGCTCCAGGTCATCGACGTCGCTCACGGGATCGATCGAACGGTCCCGGTCGCGCGTGAGATACACGATGACGTTCTCATATGTATTTTCCAAATATTCCTGACATGCCAGCGCAACCTTCAGATTGAGGATCTTCTCGATCGCTCCGTAGTGAGATGCACCGTAAAAATCTCCGCCGTGCCCGGGGTCAAGCACAACCACATACACGCCGTCTCCGTTGCGGTCCTCGCCGTGGCGGATGGACGTATCCCCGTTGCCGCAGTTGACCGGTCCGGTCTTGGCCGGCGTCGGTTTCGCCTTGCCGATGTCAACCGATGAAGCCTGGACGTAACCGTACTCTGTCTTACCGTCGATCACAACGGCGACCCGGTACCAGGTTTCGTTAAATTCCGACTTATACCGATCGACGATGACAAGCTTCGTGTGGTACTCCAGCCGGTATACGCGCCTCTGATTCCGACCGGGCGCGCTTCGAAAATACTCCCTCTCGTTCAGCACTCCCTGCTCGCCCTCGACGTCCGCATACTTGGACCCCTTCTTCAACGGCGGCATTTCAGCGCTCATCGGCGTCGGTGTATTCCACGGTGTCGGCGTTGCCTGCACGCTGGGAACGGGTTCCGCCGAAGGCGTCGGCTCCGTCGGCGGAGCGATCGTCGGCGTATTGCTGATCATCCCCAGTTGTTGCTCCTCGGTTCCGGGCGACACCTCCGTGCACGCCAGAAAGACAAGGATCGCGATTGCCACCACCGTCAGCAGTTCAAATACTCTGCGCAAACGGCTCATTGTTTCTGTAATCCTTCCCGCTATACATTATACTGCGGAAACGTTTGACCGTTCCGCGTCCTGCTCTCCCGGGTATCCCCGCGTGCGGATCCCCCTTCCGCACTGTCTTGATCATCCTCCGGAGCTGTCTCCCTCAGACCCCGGCGTCTCCGTCGAGTTGTCCGGCGGTGCCTCGGACGGTGTCACCTCTTCCGGCGGTGTCTCCGACGGTTTTGGCTCCTCCGTAGGCTGCGGTTCGGCTGTCGGCGACGGTTCTTCCGTAGGCTGCGGCTCCGCTGTCGGCTGCGGCTCCGCCGTCGGCTGAGGCTCGTCTGTCGGCGTAGGTTCCGCCGGCGGTGTGTCGGAAGGGACCGGTTCCGTCGTCGGCGTAGGCTCAGGCTCTTCCGTCGGCGTAGGTGTCGGCGTCGATGTTCCCTTCGCCCTCAGTCCGAGGTACGACGCGATACCCTTCGCGTCCGCCTCACCAAGCTTCTTCAGCTTCTCATCGCTGCTGCAAAATGCATTGAAATCCTTCTCATTGTCCATGTGCGCATGTTCGATGATACAGGTCACGATCCCGCTCTCAATTCCGAGGCGGTTGATCAGGTAGCCGTCCATCTTGCTGCCCTTCGGATAACTGTATCGCGACCGCTCGCTCAAGCGCGTCATGCAACCGAGATTCTGGATCCCGAGTGCTTCTAAGTTCTTCAGGATCTGTGACGCAAGCGCCTTGCACTTGTCGTACTGCTTCTCATGCGGGATCAACCCTTCCGCGCCTCTCGCGGAGCCGGCAAATGCATCGAAATGCAGGCTGACGAGAATGTCCGCACCCTTGCTCCGCGCAACTCTCACGCGGCGCTCCAGATCGTCGACGTCTGAGTTCTGGTCGAGGCAGCTGCTGCCGGTCCTCGTGAGATAGACCTTGACATTGTCGTAATTCGCTTCCAGGTATTCCTTGCAGTAGTTTGCAACCTTTAATGTCAATGTATGTTCGGACGCACCGAAATGGTACGCGCCGCTGTACGGACTTCCGTGGCCGGGGTCGAGAACAACGACGTAGACTCCGTCGCCGTCCTTGTCCTTGCCGTGCGTCGTTGAAAGTCCACCGGTTCCGACCTTGGTCAGACCGCTCTTGCCGGGTGTCGGCTGAAGCTTCGTGCCTATATCCACTGCGGCTGCCTGCAGGTAGCCGTATGTGACCTTGCCATCCACAACGGCGGCAACCTTGTACCAGATCTCGTTAAACTCCGTCTTGACCGTATCGACGATCACAATCTTGGATTCGACGGCGAGCTTGATCTGCCGCTCATACACTCGTCCCGCTGCAGGGCGAAGGAATTCGGGCTCGTTCAGAATGCCCTTCTCTCCGTCAACGCTCGCCCATTCCGAGGATTTCTTCGTCGGAGGCGTCGGAACCTTCGCGCCGGACGTCGTAGGCACTTTGCCGCCGGCCTCGGTCGGCACGGGCTCTGGCGTAAGTTCGGGCGTCGGCTCCGGTGTCGGGGTCGGTGTTCCGGGCGGTGTCGGCGTATCCGTAGGCTTCGGCTCAGGCGTCGGGGTCGGCGTCTTCGTCGGTTTCGGCGTAGCCGTAGGTGTCGGTGTCTTCGTCGGCTTCGGAGTGTTGGTCGGCGTCGGTGTGCTTGTCGGCGTCGGCGTGTCCGTCGGTTCCGGCGTAGGTGTGTCTGTCGGAAGCGGCGTAGGCGTCGGTGTATCCGTAGGCACCGGCGTAGCCGTGGGCGTATCCGTCGGGATCGCCGTAGGTGTCGGCGACGGCTCCACGTACTCCGTGGGCGTCGGTCCCTCATCGGTTCCCGGCGACGTCACCATGCACCCGCACAGCAGCACCAACACTGCGATGGCGAGTGCCAGTAATCCAATTTCTCTCCTCAATCGGTCCATTTCCGATAATTCCTTCCCTCTTCTTGGTATCTGCACAAGATGTTCGGTTTTTTCCTGCGCCAATACATACATATTGTATCATAACGTATCATCGAATGCAAATAAAAAAGTCGGCACGCAGGTGCCGAACATGAAAAAAGCGAACCGGGATTTCACACCCGATTCGCTGAGCTGGGCTACAAGGATTCGAACCTTGAAAATGACGGAGTCAGAGTCCGTTGCCTTACCGTTTGGCGATAGCCCAATATCGTTGCCGTTTCGTCAACAGTCGCTATTATATACTAACCCTCGAAAGTTTGCAAGCATTTTACGGAAAATTTTACATATTTTTTCTTCAGTGAACTTTTGACGAATTATGCCCGATTTTTCTTTCTTTTTTTGGAATAATCCGCTATAATTGTCTCATACAAACCGACCGAACGGTGGGTTGTGCGCGTAATCACGCGCCGGAAAGGAGAAGTTTATGAAGGCATTTACAAGATTGGCTTTGTTAGCTGCTGCTGTTGCCGGTGGATATTACATCTACAAGGAGATTGAGAAGCAGAAACAGTTGGCTGAGGGTGAAACTTTTGAGGATGACAGCGATCTGTTCGAGGATGAGACCCCGATCGGCGATTCCGTTGATGTTGATTCCGAGATTGAGATTGATGGGGAAGACGAGGAGGCAGCTCCGAGCCGTTTCGAGGAGATCAAGACGAAGACCTCCGATGTTGCTCACAAGGTAAAGGACAAGACCAAGGACATCGCTGCTGTCGTAGCTGAGAAGGCGACCACGGTTGCAAAGGCAACCAAGGAGAAGGCCGGCGAGATCAAGGAATACATCGCTTCCAAGCTCGAGTCCGCTGAGGACGCTGCTGAGGATGCCGCTGAGGAAGTTGCAGAGGACGTTCAGGACGCTGCTGACGAGGATTGGACCGGTGAGCTCAAGGACGCCGCTGAGGATGCTGCAGAGGATGTAGCTGAGAAGGTTGACGAGATCGCAGCTGACATGACGGACGCCGTAGATCCCGACTGATCCACTGACAGACGCAGTTGTTTCCAAACCGGAATTCAACCGTAAGAACATAACATTTAAAAACAGACGCTTCGCAAGTGAAGCGTCTGTTTTCGTTTGCGTTAGTTGGGGCGCGCGTTACTTCGTTCCCCTCTCTTTATACACGTAGGTATATTCCGTCACCGACTCTTCTGTCCCGTCGTCAACGGTGCATACGCTCTTCGTCACTTCTCCGCGCTCGTTGTACGTGTACGTCCAGGCCATCATTCCGCTGATCCGGTCACCCTCCTGCGTGTACGTTTTCACCGTACCCGGCACTCCGTTATCCAAAAGTTCCGTCTGTCTCACGTAAGAGACTTCGGTTCCGTTCTCCTTCTTGACAAGCTCGCGGATCGTCGACACGCGACCGTCCGCCGAATCCTCGCGAACAAGGGAGTCCGTGACACGTCCCTGCGAATCGTAAGTCGTCTCAGTTGTTACGACAAAGCCTTCTTTATATTTCCGCTCAAACCGCACGATCTCCGTTCCGTCCTCGTGCACATCAATGATCCGGTAACTGCCGTAGCTGTCCGTCTCAACCCTCTTCTGCGTCACAAGGTCGCGCTCCCAGACGATGCAGTCATGCTTCTCCGCGGTTCCGATCTCCGCACGAATCAGATCGTTCTTACCGTCCTGTGAATACTGAAGCGCAAGCTTACCGTATCCGTCGTACACCTCCTTGAGATCAAAGACGATCTGAGAGCCATCGGTATCCTTGTTGACATCCCACAGGGGATCTTCGCTGATCTCCGTCTGAAACGTTCCGATCACCAGAAGCACTCTCTCGCCGTCATCGGAGGTCTCCGTCACTACCGCAAGCGCGGGGCGTGTTTCCGTCGCCTCAAGGTAGCGGTTCTCCGGGCACAGGCGCGTCGTCGTCTTCCCTTCAGCGTCCGTCGTTTCCTCCGAAAGCGGCACGGCATACGCGTCGTCGCGATATTCCACATCGCGTCTTAAGGTGCACCGTCCGTCTTCGCCGAAGCGTTCGACGCGCGTCATCGTGCATCGTCCCTCACCGTCGGTATAGTCCGTATCGCGCTCCGTGAGCACGCCGTCGGTATAATACTCGTAAACCGTCTGTGTGGCTCCGTCCTCCTGATCGGTTTCCGTCTGCCGTGAGCGAAGCGCCCCTGCCTCATACCGCTCCGTAACGGTCGTCACGGTAAAGTCTCCGCTTCTTGTCACCTTCTCGGTGATTTCGAATGAGCCGGGATCCTCCGGGGTCCGCGAAGTCTCCGTCACGGAATCCGTCCAGGAACCCTCCTCCGTAAAACGCACCGTGACCCGGTTAACGATGCCGCTCGCCGTACGCGTGGTCGCCGTGCGCTCATACACGTACACATTGGACGGCGTCACCGTCGCGATGGGCGTGACAGTCGCGTCCTGCCCGGGCGTCGCGGTGGTGTTCCTGCCCGGTCGTTCCTGCTCCCCGCTCTGGCACGCCGTGAGTGCCAAACACACAAGGATCGCGGCGACAAGGCAGATCAGTTTATGTATCACTTGCTTCATTGTTGTCTCCTCATTTTCCGCCGAATACAGCGGAACATACGCGAATGCTGCGTTTCCTTAGGTACGCGGGCAGCACTCCGTTTTATGGGGAAATCGTTGTGTCAGGCCTTCTCCGTAAAATGCTCCATCAGCCGATAGCCTTCCTCGTACTCGTACCCGGTTCCGACCGCTGCCGCCTCGGTGTACTCCTGCGCGCACGAAACAGTCTTCGTGCTGTCGTAGAGCATGTACGGGATCGGATCGCTCGTGTGCGTGCGCACCGCGACCGGTGTCGGATGGTCCGGCATCAGCAGCAGGCGGTACGGCTCGCCCGAGGCATCCATCTCGCGGCGCACGACGCCGACAATGTACTTGTCGATGGATTCGATCGCCTGCACCTTGCGCTCCGCGCTGCCCTGGTGCCCCATCTCATCGGGCGCCTCAACGTGGATGTACGCAAAATCCGCGCCCTCCTCCAGAAGAGCCTTCACAGCCGCGCGCGCCTTGCCCTCGTAGTTCGTGTGAAGGCTTCCGTCCGCGCCGGGAACCGTGATGTTGCGCATACCCGCGCCCACGGCGATACCCTTCAGAAGGTCAACCGCCGAGATCATCACACCCTTAAGGCCTGTTTTTTCGGAAAATGAGCTGAGTGCCGGTCTCGTGCCCGCGCCCCAGAACCATATGGAATTCGCCTTGTTCAGACCCTTCTTCGCGCGCTCGACATTGATCGGGTGGTTGTTGAGGATCTCGTAGCTGCGCTTCTGCATTTCCCGAAGGACCGGATCCTCCGGAAGGTACTCGCCGATGACCTTCGTGAGAATGTCGTGCGGCGGCGTGAGCGACACTACGCGTCCGCGGTTCCAGATCAGAAGGTGGCGATAGCTTGTTCCCACGTAGAAGTGGTAGCCCTCCCACTCAAGCTGCTTGCGGACTGCCTCCAGCAGAACAGCGGCGTCCTCCGTGGAGATCTCCGAGGAGCTGTGGTCGATGATCGTCTTCTGCTCATAGGGAAGATTGTCATCCGAGACCGTTACGATGTTGCAGCGGATCGCGATGTCCGTCGAAGCCATGTCAACGCCGATGGAGAGTGCCTCCAGCGGCGATCTTCCGGTATAATACTGTCTCGGGTTGTAGCCCATGACCGCCAGGTTCGCCGTGTCGCTGCCCGGCTTCATTCCATCGGGGATCGTATGCGCCAGACCAATCTCGGACATCCGCGCAAGCGCGTCCGTCTCAGGTGTCTTGGCGTAAGCGAGCGGTGTCTTTCCGCCGAGCGCTTCGATCGGCAGGTCCGCGGCACCGTCCGCAAGAATGACAACGTATTTCATAAACAGAATTCCTCCCTACTGCCGCTGACGCGACAATCTATAAACGATAACACGCAGAAAGTTCCCTCCCTGCGTGTCTCATTTTCCTTATTCGTATCGAATGGATGCAATGACCGAAAGCTTCGCGCACGCATCCGCGAACGCCTTCTCGCTCATCTCCTTCGTCACAAAAGCGAACTCGTCCGGCTTCTCGTCGATCTCGGTCGTCTTGTGGATGGCGAAGAGCTCACGCGCCTTGTCCGCCTCCGCAGCGGGAACGCGCACGAAGAACCGTGTCGTCATCTCCTCCTTCGCGCCGAGCGTAAGCTTCTCCGTGCTCCAGAGGATCGGGATGTTGACAAAGCGGTGCTTGGCCGCGTCGATGACATCGGACACGACAGCGCTCGCCGTCGGCAGCTTGCCCGCGCCCATGCCGTAGAACATGATCTCTCCGAGCATGTTTCCGCGCACCATGATCGCGTTGAACACGCCGTTGACCGGATAGAGCGGATTCTTCTTGCGGATCATCATCGGCGATACCATCGCGTAGACCTTGCCGTCCTTCTGATAGCTGCGCGCGATCAGCTTGATGCCGCGCTTCATCGCCTTGGCATATGCGACATCCGCCTCGGAAATCTTCGTGATACCCTCGGTGTAGATCTCCTGGTAATCGACCTGCTGGCCGTACGCAAGCGACGTTAAGATCGCGATCTTGCGGCATGCGTCAAAGCCCTCGATGTCCGCTGCCGGATTGCGCTCCGCAAAGCCGTTTGCCTGCGCGTCCGCGAGCGCCTCGTCGAACGAGATGCCGTCCTCGCGCATGCGCGTCATCATATAGTTGGTCGTTCCGTTGAGGATACCGCTGACCTCCTCAACCTCGTCCGCCGTGACGGAACGCATCAGCTGACGGATGACAGGGATACCGCCGCCCACGCTCGCCTCGAAGAGGAAGTTGATGCTGCGCTCCTTCGCGATCTCGATCAGCTCAGCGCCGTATGCAGCCACAAGCTCCTTGTTGGACGTGCACACGCTGCGTCCGGAGAGAAGGGCCTCCTTCACGAAGTCGTACGCCGGCTTCAGTCCGCCCATAACCTCAACGATGATGTCGATCTCCGGATCCTCAATGATCTGACGGAAATCATGCACCAGATAAGGCTCTACCGGGTCCCCCGGAAAATCTCTCAGATCCAGCACGTACTTGATCTCGATCGGCGCGCCCACGCGCTTCTCGATGATCGCATTGTTCTCGCGGGTCACGCTGAACACGCCCGAACCGACCGTGCCGTATCCCAAAATCGCTATTTTCATATATCCTGTCCTCCTGAATATTCACTGTAATCCCGCCGTCGCGGCGGTTCGTCGGAAAATGTTCCCGCCCCACACGGTCCGCGTCACTCGATGCCGAGCACCTGCAGCCGCTGTACGCCGCCGAGCGCGGTGATGCGGTCCTCAAGCTCCGTAAGCTCCGCCGTCTCCGGCAGCATCTCGAAGCCGAGTGCCACGGAAGCCACGCCGCCGATCGGTATGCTCTGCTGAATGGTCAGCACGTTCGCGCGGCAGCCGGCCACCTCCGAGAGGATCGCCGAGAGAATGCCGGGCTCATCGCTCACCTGCAGCAGCACGTTCACGGTTCGTCCGCGCGACGTCTCATGGAACGGCTGTACATCATCCTTGTACTTGTAGAAGGAGCTTCTGCTCAGGCCGACGGCGTCCGTCGCTTCCTGCACGGTAAGCTTCTTGTCCTTCGCAAGCATACGCTTGACTTCCGCAACCTTGAGGAGCACCTTCGGCAGCGCTCTTCTGCTTACGATATAGACTTCTTCGTTGGGCATCTGCCGCTCCTTTCCCCGCGCTGTTCATGCGCGGTCGTCGCCGCTTTGTATGTCACCGTATCTGTCTCTTCGGAAAATCTCCGTTCCTGTCGTCGTGTATGTCGCCCGCAAACATTTGTCCGCGTACAGCAACGATTTTACCACATGCACACGGAAAATGCAATCCGAAAAAAGTGACGATTCGGAAAGCTTTTCCAAATCGTCACTTGGCACTTTTGTTAGGTTATAACAGCGTCTCCGCCGCGGCTGTTACGCCTGCGGAACGCCGTCTTAGGCATCATTTGCCGAGTTTTTCCTTAAGAGCATCGATCGCCGCCTTCAGCTGGTTGTCATCCTCGATCGGGATCGAGTTGAGTTTCTTAAGATCCGGATCAAGTTCCACCTCAACGTCCGGCGTGAGACCGATCTTGTGAATGTTGCGTCCCATCGGCGTAAAATACGAGGAGATCGTCACCTTGATCCCGGACCCGTCGCCGAGAGGAACAAGCGTCTGGACAATACCCTTTCCGAAGCTCTGCGTTCCCACGAGGATCGCCTTGCCGTAATCCTGCAGGCAGCCCGCGAACACCTCGGAAGCACTCGCGCTGTTGCCGTTCATCAGCACGGCGATCGGGATATCGATCGTATCGTTTGTGTTGGAGTAATGCTCCTCGCGCTTGCCGTATTTGTCCTCCATGTACACAAGAAGCGTACCCTTCGAGAGGATGCGGCTGAGCATCGATTTTACGGTGTAAAGCGTACCGCCGGGGTTGCTGCGGACATCCACGATGAGCGCGACCATGTGCTGGTCCAGAAGCGCGTCAACGGCCTTGTTGAACTGCTCCGCCGTTACATCGTCGAACTCCGCGACAATGATATAACCGATGTTACCGTTCAGCATCTGATACTCAACGGTAGGGATCTCCACCGTGTTGCGCGTCACAACGATATGAAGGTAATCCGGCTCGCCGGCGCGGTAGACCGTGAGCTCAACCTTGGAACCGATCGGTCCGCGGACCTTGGTAACGACGATATCGAGCGCCACGCCATAGAGGTCCTCACCCTCAACCTCAACGATCACGTCATCCGCGAGCAGACCCGCGATATCCGCGGGGCTTCCCGGGAACACTCTCGTGAGCTTGGGGTATTTGTCATCGCCGATGGTGACGGCGCAGCCCAGTCCCGCGTACGAACCGGACGAGGATTCCTGGAACGAGGCCATCTCTTCCGCGTTAAAGTACACCGTATACGGGTCGCCGAGAGCGTCCACCATACCGTGATATATTCCGTCCACAACCTCGTTGTAGTCGATCGACTGATAATAATACTGGTCGAGCACTCCGGCAATCTGCTTCAGCTTTTCCTGGTACTCAACACTCGTAAACTCCTCCGCCGGCGTCAGCGTCGGTGTAGGCGTTCCTGTCTCCTGCGCCTGCGTCACGGTCGGCGTAGAATTTTTCTTCGTCAGCCGGCTCTCATCCTCGTTGCCGCCGCAGGAAACTGCCACAAGAAGCACCACGCAGCACAACAAACCCGCGATAAAGCCTCTTAAAAATCCCTTGTTCACGATCTTTCCTCCCAAATCCAGCTGCGGGATCCTCCCTGTACGCACACAAGGAAGCCTCCGGTATTCCCGCATTCACACAAATCCGATACCCGGATCAATACCGTATATACAACAGCGGGTCGACTGCCACACCGTCGATATACACTGCAAAATGAAGATGCGGTGCCGTCGAGATGCCTGTGGAACCGACCAGTCCGATCACCTGACCCTGCTTGACCGTATCGCCCTTGCTCACAAGAAGCTTCGAGCAGTGCAGGTATTTCGTCACGTACCCGTTGCCGTGGTCAATCTCAATATAGTTGCCGCCGGAGCTGTTGTACCCGGCGAATCGCACCGTTCCCGCGAGCGCGGCCACGATCTCTATTCCATACGGCGAACCGATATCCACGCCGTTGTGGAAGGTGCTTGCTCCCTTGATCGGAGCGCGTCTCGGTCCAAATCCCGAACCGGTACGATACACACCCGGAAGCGGCCATATCATCTTTGAGGGATTCTTCTCATCCTTGAGTGTGATTTCACTCGCGCTGGAAACGCCGGTGTGCGGCACGCTTTCATATTTCTTGGCACGCTCCGCAGATGCCTGCTTGGACGCGGCCTGCTGGCGCTTCTTCTCTTCCTCGGCGCGGCGTTTCGCCTCCTCGGCAGCCTTGCGATCCTGCTCCTTCTTAATATCCTGTCTGAGCTTTGCGACATCTCCGCTGGCTGCACTGAGCAGTTCGTTGTACTGTTCCAACTCGTCTTCCGTGACGCCGAGCAACTCCTGGTATTCCGCCAGCGCGTCCGCTTTCTTGGCGATCACTTCCTGCACGTACGCGAAATCCTCGTCGTACAGCGCGCGGCTCGCCTCCATCACGGAGATCTGCGACTCCAGCCGCTCCTTCACAAGCTCAACATCATGTCTCGCATCGGCATATTTCTTAGCAAGCATATAGTCATACACACGGATATCGGACGCGTACTCCTCGTAGTTGAGGATGTCCGAAAGATCCTTGGAACCGAGCAGCATCTCAAGCTCGGTCATATTGCCGTGCTCGTAGAGGTACTGGAACCGTCTCTTCAGCGCTTCATACTGCTCTTGCTCCTTCTCCTGTGCCTCTGCCAGCTGCTGGTTGGTGATCACAAGCTCTGCGTTCAACTCCTCGATCGCCGCTTCCATATCCGCGATCTCCTGAAGCATCTCGCTCTGCTTTAGGTCCATATCCTCGATATACTTCTGAATATCATCGGTCGTGGACTGCAGGCTCTTGGTCTTATTCTTGAGTTCGTTGGACTTCTTCTCAAGCTCTTTCTTCTTCGCCTCGGCCTCCTCGAGTTCCTTCTTCAACTTCTCCTCGAGGTCCTCGCCCTTCATGACCAAACCGCCCGTCAGCGTGTTGCCCGCAGCGGACACGGACGTCGATGCCTTCGCCGAAGGCATCCAAAGACAGCCGGCAGTAAGAGTCAAAACCAAAAGACAGGCCAGGCCGGTTTTTCTCTTCCGCATAGGATCTCCTTTCCCACAAATTACACTTGCATTATTACAGCTTTCTGAACTTACGAAGCTCTTTGTTCAGCGTCAGGTAGCTTCCGAAGAAGCCGATGCCGATACCGATGCACGCCGAGAGCGGCGCCAGCACGGCAAATACCTCATTGACATCCACAAAGTTGACTGCTCCGAGAATTCCGAGCTTCGTGGAGACGAGCTGAACCATCTTATAGTACAGACCGTACAGCACGGACAGCGGGATCGCTGCGCCGAGCAGACCGATCAGAATTCCCTCGACAAGGAACGGTCCGCGGATGAACAGGTCGGTCGCGCCGATCAGGCTCTGGATCTGGATCTCCCTCGCACGGATGGAGACACCGATGGATACCGTGGTGCTGATCAGGAACAGCGCGATCGCGAGCAGCAGGACGATCAGGACGATCGCCGCGATACTGAAGCCGCGGTTTAAGGAGGTCAGTGATCTCACCAGATCCTCCGCGTTGTTGACATAACGGACACCGTCCGCCTCCATGGCGCGGATGGCTTCCACCGCGTCGAGCTGATCCTCCGCCGAGTGGAAATACACCTCGAACGAAGCGCTGTTCGCAAGCGGGTTGTCGTCGCCGAACGACTTCAGCATATCGGAATCCTCATTGCTGAAGTGGCTCTCCTTGAACTTGGTCCACGCCTCATCCGCGGAGATATACTCGATCCGGCGAACGCCGTCGAGCTCCACGATCTTATTTTTCAGATCCACAAGCTCCTGCTCGGTGATCCCCTCGCGGAAGAACACGGTCGCTCCGACATCGTTCTCGAGCTCGAGCAGGTTGAACTGTACGTTGACAAGCATGAAATACATGATGCCGAACAGGAAAATACACACCGTCATGGTTGCGATGGACGCGATGGAGAACAGACGGTTACGGATGATATTCTTGACACCCTGCCCGAAGCAGTAGAAGAAACTATCCACGGTCGTATCCTCCCTTCTTGTCATCTACAATGACACCGTCCCGAAGGGAAATGACGCGCTTCTGCATGTTATCCACGATCTCATGGTTGTGCGTGACGACCACAACCGTCGTTCCACGCGCGTTGATATCCTCAAGAAGCTCCATGATATCGATGGTGTTCTTCGGGTCAAGGTTACCGGTAGGCTCGTCCGCAAGCAGGATCAGCGGGTTGTTGATCAGAGCGCGCGCAACCGCGACACGCTGCTGCTCACCGCCGGAGAGCTTGTTCGGATAGCTGCGGTATTTGTTGCGAAGACGCACCATGCTGAGCATCTTGGACACATTTTTCGTGATCTTGCGCGACGGAACACCGATCACCTTCTGCGCGAAGGCAATATTTTCAAACACCGTGCGGTCCTCCAGCAGACGGAAGTCCTGGAACACGATGCCGATGGAACGACGATATTTGCAAACCTGACGGTTTCTCAGACCGGAAAGGTCTGTTCCCGCGATGAATACGGAGCCTGAGGTCGGGCTGATCTCGCGCATCAGAAGGCGGATCAGCGTGGATTTGCCGGAGCCGCTCGGTCCGACAATAAAGACAAACTCCCCGCGGTCAATGGAAAATGAAACATCCTTCAACGCCGCATCGGCGTCATCCGGACCGTCGGTATACTCTTTCGTAACATGGTCAAATACGATAACGGGACCCTCGCCGGAAGGCGGCGGGGGAAGCTCCTCCTCATCATACTGAGGAAGATCGTCCACCTCTTCCTCCTGCGCTGCCCTTGCGGCAGCCTCAGCCTCACGCGCGGCCTTCTGTGCCTTGGCCTGCTGCGCTACCTTCACGAACTCCGGAACCGGCGCTGCCTGCGTTTCGGGCTCCTCTTCCGTCACTTCTCCCTGCACTGTTGCTGCCGCGTCAACGGCTGCGGTATCCACCGCCTCCGCCGCATCGTCGGCCGTGGTCTTCGCAGCGTCAACTTTGATGTCGGGCACCAGAACCTGAATGCCCTCTGCTGCGTAAGCAGCATTTTCCGCGGTGTCCGCCGCCGTATCCGCAGCGTTCACCGCCTCGGCGATCAAGTCCGCCGCGGTCTTCTGTTCTTCACTCATAAATTCTCCCTGGTTATAAACTATTGAAGACGGCTCCCGATAACCTCATGGCAAGAAGGTTACAGAGAACCGCCCTATAGCATTTCCTTTAATACTCGGAATTCTCCATATACTTCATGTACTTCACAACCATCAGCGCGATCTTGAACGTGATGGCGTCGTCAAACACGCGAAGGTCGAGGTTCGTGCTCTTCTCGAGCTTGTCGAGACGGTACACGAGCGTGTTGCGGTGAATGTAGAGATCCTTCGAGGTAGCCGATACGTTCAGGCTCTTCTCGAAGAACTTGTTGATCGTGGTAAGTGTCTCCTCGCCGAAATCCTCCGGGGACTGACCGTCGAAGATCTCGCGGATGAACATCTTGCACAGCGGCATCGGCAACTGGTAGATCAGGCGGCCGATACCGAGGTTGTTGTAAGCGACGACCTTGCGCTCACTGTAGAAGATCTTGCCGACGTCGAGCGCCATCTTCGCTTCCTTGTAGGAGCGGGAAATGTCCTTGATCTCGTTGACGATCGTACCGTAGGAAACATGAACCTTGCTCATGGCTTCCGTGTTGAGCATGTCAACGATGATCTTCGCCGTGTTCATCAGCGTGTCATAGTTCTCATTGGCCTTGAGTTCCTTGACGATGATGATGTTCTTCTCGTCAACGGCCGTGATGAAATCCTTCGGCTTGCCGGCAAAAAGGGTACGAACCGTCTCGAGCGCGTTCGTGTCCTTCTCCGTCTTCGTCTCGATAATGTACACAACGCGGCGAGCCTCAACCTCGATGTGAAGCTTCTTCGCGCGGTTGTAAATGTCCACCAGGAGAAGGTTGTCAAGAAGGAGGTTCTTGATGAAGTTATCCTTGTCGAACCGCTCCTTGTAGGCAACTAAAAGTCCCTGGATCTGGAACGCTGCCATCTTGCCGACCATGTAAACATCGTCGGTGTCACCCTTCGCGAGAAGGATGTATTCCAGCTGATGGTCATCGTACACCTTGAAGAACTGGTACCCCGCCATCACCTGGCTGTCCGCGGGCGACTCGGCAAATGCAGTCACCATCGCGTTATTGTCCTCTGTGCCGCTGATCGTAGACGCCAGCGTCTTACCTTCCGTATCCATGATGCACAGATCAACACGGGTAATCCCCTTCATCCCGTCGATCGTGTTTTGAAGAATTTGATTCGAAATCATCCGACTGCGTTCCTTTCCACATGGAATCTCGACGAAACCGTATTTCCCCGCCTTCGGCAGGGCCCGTTACGTCGGCCGTCTGTCTCGGAAAATACACGGACATCCGCACCCCATAATCAGATTAATAATATCACTTTTCCGCCGATTTTTCAAGTGAAAACCTTGTGAAGAAACACTCGCTTAGCGCGCAAAAAGGCCCCGCACTCTCGTGCGGGGCCCGAAAATTCAGTTCTGAGATTAGTGAGTGATGATCTGCTCGGTCTCCTTGTCGAAGATGTGCATCTTCGCAAGATCCATAGCGATCGTAATGGTGTCGCCCGGTCTAGCCGTCGTGCGAGGATCCACGCGAGCGGTGATGTCATAGTCATCAACTGCGAAGTACAGGAATACTTCGGCACCGAGGAGCTCGTATACACGAACGGTAGCTGCGAACGAAGCTTCCGGATGAGCTGCAACGAAGTTAGCATCGTCCTTGATATCCTCAGGACGGATACCGAGAACAACTTCCTTGTCAACATAGCCACCCTCAACAAGCTTCTTAGCTCTTGCTTCAGGAACAAGGATCTTGTTGTTGCCGAATACAAGGTAAACGCTTGCGCCGCTTACGGTAACAACGGAATCGATGAAGTTCATCTGAGGCGATCCCATGAAACCTGCAACGAACAGGTTGTTCGGCTTGTCATAAAGGTTCTGAGGAGTATCAACCTGCTGGATGACACCGTCCTTCATAACGACGATACGGGTACCGAGCGTCATAGCCTCGGTCTGGTCATGGGTAACGTAGATGATCGTTGCCTCGAGTCTCTGATGGATCTTGGAGATCTCGATACGCATCTGTACACGGAGCTTAGCGTCAAGGTTGGAAAGAGGCTCGTCCATAAGGAATACCTTAGGGTTACGAACGATTGCACGACCCATAGCCACACGCTGTCTCTGACCACCGGACAGAGCCTTCGGCTTACGGTCAAGGAGCTGCTCGATACCGAGGATCTTAGCTGCCTCGTTTACGAGCTTCTCGATCTGATCCTTCGGAACCTTACGAAGCTTAAGACCGAATGCCATGTTATCGTAAACAGACATATGCGGATACAGAGCGTAGTTCTGGAATACCATTGCGATATCGCGGTCCTTCGGCTCTACGTCGTTCATCAGCTTGTCGCCGATGTACAGCTCGCCGCCGGTGATCTCCTCGAGACCGGCAATCATACGAAGGGTCGTAGACTTACCGCATCCGGAAGGTCCTACGAAGATGATGAACTCCTTATCCTTGATATCAAGGTTGAAGTCCTTAACTGCGACGAATCCGTTCGGATATGTCTTACTGATGTTGATAAGTTTCAAACCTGCCATTGAGAAATGCCTCCTATTTTTTGTTAGCAAGACGTACTGCGCCCGCCGACGCAATACCTAACCTAACGGGTATGATACACTAAGAAACCGAAAAAAACTATGTTGCAAATGTACAAATTCGGTTTTCTACTTTTGTCTAATTTGTATACTAACCCGTTTTCGTGTAACGTATGTCGGCTATTTTACTAAAAATATCCGCCTTATGCCCCGTCAAACCTGCAATTTCAGTGCATATCTTTGTACATTATGCCGTTTTTATGCGTTCTGTGTTTTTTCTGTGTCGGTCAAAGAATTGTGTTTTTCCCGATTTTTCGCCTCATTTTACGAAAAATAAGCCCCTCTCCCCGCGAAATTCCCCTCCTGCGGCGATAGGAATTGCATTTTTATCACTAGTTTGCTACACTTTCATGTATAGATTCATACATTTTCCGCGTGCGATACACGCGCGAAATAAAATCGGGAGGCAATATGGAAACCATCATTGTTACTGGTGCAAGCGGCGATATCGGTTCCGCGGTGGCGCTGCGGCTCGCCGCGAGAGGTGTCAATCTCGCGCTCATCGGCCACACAAACGCCGAGGCTCTTCAGAAGACCGCGGAGGAGGCGACCGCTCTCGGCTCCTACTGCCGGACGTACGCCGGCAACCTCGGAAGCGAGGCCTTCGTGCGCGAGGTGTTTGAACAGATCGGCGACGAATTTCACCGGATCGACGGGCTTGTCCATGTTGCCGGCCACTCCGTGACCGGTCTTCTGAGCGACCTCACCATCGAGGAGTGGAACAACCTCGTCTCCGCCAACCTGACCTCGGCGATCCTCTGCATCAAGCACGCGACGCCCGCCATGCTCACGCGGCACAGCGGACGCATTCTCCTGATCTCGTCCATCTGGGGCACTCGCGGCGCTTCGTTCGAGGCTGCGTACTCGGCGACCAAGGGCGGTCTTGATTCGCTCACCAAGGCGATGGCCAAGGAGCTCGCCCCGAGCGGCATCTCCGTGAACGCGCTCGCGCCCGGCATGGTCGACACCAAGATGAACTCGCACCTGTCCGAGTCGGACCTGGAGGCACTCCGCGAGGAGATCCCCGCGGGCCGCATCGCATCCCCCGAGGAGGTTGCCGAAATGGTCGATCTGCTGATGCAGGCGCCCGGGTACCTCACCGGTGAGATCATCGGTTTCAACGGAGGATGGTTCTGATGAACCATCGATGCGTCGGACGATGACGCATCCCGCCTTACTCTACTCATAATAATATAATAATACGGAAAATCACACCGACAAAAACGAGAGGAACCGGCATCGATCCCTCTCGTTTTTCATTCTTAAGAATAATTCTGTTGTGATATTCCCTTTGTACTGCCCCGGATCAGCCTTCACCATGCGTGTAGTACTTCGTCAGGAACTCCATGATACCCTTGGACTCCGCTTCTGCCATCTCGCGCAGGGCGTCCTCCGTCTTGAGATGAACCGCATCGCCGTCACTGTCGATGAAGCAGCTCTCCACGATGATGGAGATCAGGTTGTTGCTCGCGCCGTGGCGGCAGATCGCGTAGTAGTCCACCGGCACTCCGTCATCGTCAAATGTATCCAGACTGTCGCGCTTGAGCGTGCCGTTGTTCGTGAGCCCCAGATCCTCCAGACGCTTGAGAATGCAATCGGCAAGCTTCTTCGACTGGTCGGTGATGTTCTTCTGCTTCGAGATGCACACCATCGAGCCGTGCTGCTTATGATTGTTCGAAGCGTTCAGATGAAGGCTGACGACGATGTCCGCGTGGTTCGTAACGCCGACTCCGACGCGGGCGCGCAGATCGGTTCCCTTGTCGGGATCCAGCTCCACATTGTCCTCGCGCGTCAGGATGACAGTCACATTGCTGTAGTTGGACGTAATGTAATCGCGGATCATGTTGGCCAACTGAAGGTTCAGCTTGGCCTCAACGCGTCCGTCGTAGGAAGCGCCGGGGTCCTTGCCGCCGTGGCCCGGATCCAAAACGATCACATACTGCTTCGGCGCAAATGTCGGCGTCGGTGTTCCGGTCGTTCCGAGCGGCTCCGGCGATACGATGTCGTCAGGTCCTGCCGTAGGCGGGTTCTTGTCGTCATCCTCGTATTTGCCGACCTTTTCATAGTCGTGAATATCATCCTCGTCCTTGCCGCAAGCGCAAAGACAAGATATCAGCAGTGCGAGAAGCACCACCATGGTTACAATTTTTTTCATTGTCTAGATTCCTCCGATCCCACAATTCTGCATTTTAAGAAATTCATTGCCTCCTCATCGTAGCCGAACGCCACGCCGGAAGCGGATGCCAGGCGGAAGCCCAGCTCCGACATCTCAAACTGGCCGCGACCCTTGCGCTCTCCGGAACCGATGCCGATTGCCAGGGAGCCCTCGCAGCGCATGTTGACTGTCGTGTTGATAACGCGCACCGTCGCCGCGCCCGTGCGGCAGCCGATGCCGATGCAGCGCTTTGCGCGCATCTCTGTTTGGACTTCACTGTCCACAACCCGCACCGTGATCTGTTCGTTGACCAGACTTCCGATGCCGATCTGCGTATCTCCGGTGGAGATACACGAAAAATGAGCCTTATTCAATTCCACGCGCGGTTCGCCCGCCACGGAACCGACGGCGACGCCGCGGTCCGAGTTGATCGTTGCGATCAAATGCGTGTTGCTCAGTTCAACCAATGCCGCGCTGTTGGACGAACCGATGCCGACGATCTGTTCCCCCGTCATCGTCATGTAGAGGTTACGACAGCGCATGATGCGGATGCCCGTATCGCGCAGATAACCGCCGCCGATACCGACGCACTCACGACCGTCGCCGTGAATGGTCATCTCTCCGTCCATGTTGACCGTGATCCGTCCTACGGACTGGTTGCAGTCGCCGCCGATGGCAAAGCTTCGGTCGGCGCTGACGTTGATATACAGTTTCCCCGTGCCTTCGATGGTGAGTGACGAACTCTCCGGAACGCGGATACCCGCGTCCTGCATCGTCACATTGCCCTCCACGACAAGCGTCACATCACTGCGGTTGCCGATCTCCAGACAAGGCCGGCGCTGGTAGGATTCAAGCTGCGCGCCGCGCAGATGGATCCGGCTGACGGTGTTGTCCGGAACATGGATGACAATATCTGTCTGATACTTCGGATTGCCGACGAGCACGCACTCCGGTCTCGGCACAACGACCTCGGTGTAACCGTCCATCACCAGCGGAACGAGCAAAACTTCGCTCTCGTTGCCGACGATGTAGGTCTTCTTCTGCCGCGTGTCGATGTTGCGAATGTTCATGCGGACGATCTCGTCCACCATATCCTTCGGCACCTCATCGAGAAACTGATTGGAAGGAAGCGCCGTGTAGTAGCCCTGGACCAGGTCGATCCCGAGACGGATGACCGTGTTGAGCTCCTCGCGCGTCTCCACGCCCTCGGCAAGAGCCAGGAACCCGTTCGCGTGCGCGAACTCCACCGTGTTCGAGACAAAATACTGCTTCTTGTTGTCCTCGTCCACATGCGCGATCAGACTGCGGTCGATCTTCACGTAGTCCGGCTCATAGTTTAAGAGGTTGGAGATGTTGGAGTAGCCGGCGCCGTAATCATCGATGGCAAGCTGCATGCCGTTCTGCGTGCAGCGCTCCTTGATGGTCTGCACCTGCTCCAGGCTCGCCTCCGTCTGCTCCGTAAACTCTATAACAACATCCGGCAGGATGTCCGCGTAACTCGCGATGAGCTTCGCGTAATCCTTCTCGGTGATGACTACCTTAGGAATACTGTTGATGAACAGTTTGCGGTTGCCGAGCTTCTCCTTGTTCTCCCGCAGAAGGGCAAGCGTGTTGAAAAATGTCTGCCGCTCCACGTCGTACAGGCGGTCAAGCGCCTCCGCGTGCTTTAAGATGACCTCCGGAGGAAGCGCGGGCTCCGTGCGGGAGCGCATGAGTGCTTCATACGCGAAAATCTCGCCGGTCTTCGCGTTGACGATCGGCTGAAAATGATACTCAACCAGGTTGTCGTCGAGAATGCGCACCACTTCCCTGCGCTCCTCCTCGTTGACGACCTCACCGCCTCCCGCGAGGCGTCGCTTATTTTCCTTCAACGTCTTCTTCGCGGCGATCGCGTCCGCCGTGATGGCTGCAAGACTGCTCTCGTCGATGACATCCTCGCACACCTTCGCGTAGGTCAGGTTCACACTGTACGATTTGTTGTTGAAGGTATTGTAATTCTGGATGCGCGCGTCGAGGTTCGCAAGGAGCCCCACCGCGTCGTTGTTCGTCTCGTAAAATCCTGCCACGACAAACTCGTCGTTTCCGAGCCGCGCGCAGATGTCGCGGTCGTTCATCGAGTTCTGGATGATCTTGGTGAGCGCAAGCAGCACCTCGTTGCCCTCGTCGCGGCCGAACGCATCGTTGATGGTCGAGAACCGCTCGATGTCGATGGCGATCACGCGGAGCATCGTGGGAACGCCGCCGAGATGACGGTACATATCCTGCAGCGTGCTGATGTAGCCCTTGTAGTTGAACAGGCCGGTCATCGAATCACGGACCTGGTTCTGCAGCGTCATGTCATCGTACATGTACCAGCGGCGCTGCGCCTCCAGGCAGTGCGCGAGCTTGCGCATCCACCCTCGCAGGCACTCGGCGTACACGCGCGGATCGTTGCCGTACGAAAGCACAACGTAGCCGAGCACGCGATCGATGAAATGAAGGGAGACAACATAGAAGACGCGCGGTTTCTCGCTCTCGCGATACAGCGCCGGAATGATATATTCGCGGTTGAACATGCGCCCGTCCGCGAAGACGCACGAGTCCTGTTCATGGGCGATCGCCAGCTCCACCTTGTCGGTGATGTGCGGCATCGCGGCCGTCTCGTGCAGCGCTTTCGCGTTTAAGCACAGGTAAAATGCTTCATAGTCCTCGAGGTACTCCGTAAACCGGTCGACGGTCCGCAGACACTCCTCGAAATCCGTGACGTTGGTGATCTCCTCGCTCATGAAGTTGAACTCGGAGGGGAACCGTTCCGTCGCGTCGCGCAGTTCCTCAAGCACGCGCTCCGAGTACGGTCCGCAGGAATTGCGGACGCACCCGCAGGAACCGCCCGGGATCAGCCGGCAGCAGTTGCTTCTGTGCTGGAGCAGAAAATTGTTCTTGCCGTTGATCAGCGCGAGCAGCATTCGCACGGCATTCTTCGCCATCTCGACAGGATCGCGGTACACCGTCAGGAACTCGCCGCTCTCCCGGTCCTCATCGGTCCCGTATCCGGCAACGATGATGTCCTCCGGGACAAGCACACCGCGCTTCTCAAGAGCAACCGTCAGCGCCGCTGCTCCTTCGTCGGACACACAGATCACCGCGTCGGGTCTGTTCTCGAGCTTGATAAGCTCCTCCGCGATCTCGTCCCCGGAATGGATCCAGAATCCGCCGTCGAAAAATTCACTCTCATCCGCCGGGATCCCGTACTTCGCGCACGCGTTCAGAAAATCCTCCCGAAGCGCCATGTCGAACGGGACTGCCTCATCGCTGTGTCCGGCAACAAGCCGGATATTCTTCGCCTGGTGGGTCTTCACCAGATGGTTCACGAGAAGCTCCATGCCGTTCTCACGGCCGAACGGCACCGTCGGGAAGCCGTATTCGTTCTCGTATTCCAGGCAGACGACAGGCTTGTCGAACTCCTTGCGGATCCGCTCCATCACAGCCTTCTGCGGCTCCATGTAATACGTTGTCGGGTACACGATAAGACCGTCCATCTCACGCAGGTCCATCACCTCGTACACCGAGCACTCCGCGTCGGCATATCCCTTGCTCACGCCGGAGTGGCACAGCGTAGTAAACGTAACAACATCAATGTCGTTACGCAGCAGCTCCTTCTGTACATTGTACAGGGTCTGCCTGAAAAACTTGTGATGGGCATCGGAGATCAGAACTCCGACGATCTTTCTCCTCTTCGACATACGCGACTCCCTGTTATGGTGCGCCGTCTCCTCACAGAGGCAGCGCGCGATACAAATTGTCTCCGTGTTATCTTGCTTTGTTATCTTTCTTTGTTGTATTTGACGCCGAGCGGCGCATCCTCGCCGAGCAGCTCGGACACGGTCACGAACTCGTAACCCTGCTGCGCGAGCTTTTCAATGATGACGCAGAACGCCTCGTACGAATTGTCGTAGATCTCATGCATCAGGATGATCTTGCCGTCCCCCGCAGTCGAGACAACGTTGTTTATGATGGTTTTGATGTTCTCATCGCGCTCCGCGTCGGTAGTTCGCTTCTTGTATCTCCAGTCGGAGGAATCGCAGGACCAGTTGACGACATAGAGCGGGCTGCTCTTGATGCGCTCATCGCTGATCCGGCCTCCCGGAGGACGCATCATCGTCGGCGCTACACCGGTTGCCTCGAGGATCTTGTCGTAGGTCTTGTCGATCTCCTCGTGGTACACCTTGTCGGAGCAGGTGTCATAGTAATTGTCATGCGTCCACGCGTGGATCTGCACTTCCATGCCGGCATCCACAAGCTCCTTCAGCTGCGGTCCGGTTGTCTCGTTGATACGGTTGCCGACCACGAACCAGGTTGCCTTGGCGTTGTACTTCTTCAACACCTCCAGGAACATCGGTGTGAGCTTGGAGTACGGTCCGTCGTCAAATGTGAACGCGATCCGTTTTCTTCCGTCATCCGGCGTCGGTGTCGGCGTTCCCGTCGGCCCGTCAGGCGTCGGTGTCGGTGTCGGCGTCGAGGTCATCGTGGGCGTCGGCGTCTCTGCCGGCGTCGGGCTCGGCGTCGGTGTCGGCGTAGCTGTCGGCTCCGGCGACACGGTTGGCGTCGGGATCGGTGTCGGCGACTTGTCATCGTCGTTTCCGCCCGAGGAATACATGCTGTACGAAACGGCACATACCAGTCCGATCAGCAGGATTCCCACAAACGTCAGGAATATCTTCTTGTTGCGCTCCACGCGCTTAATATACTCGCGTTGTTCTTTGGTCAATTTTCTGTTTCCGCTTTTCCCGGAACGCTGCGTAGCCATGTCTGTCTCCTCTCCCTCTTCGGAAAATACTTGCATTTTCCGAGCGTATGCGCTATAATGCACGCAGACATGCAGATATAGTACATCGGTAGTATATCAGCTTCCCAAGCTGAGGAGGCGGGTTCGATTCCCGTTATCTGCTCTTCTCAATGCCTTCCTTGCGGGGAAGGCATTTTTGCACCTGCACATACATAAATAACTATACTGCAAAAGCACCTTCTTTTCAATATTTTTTTAACTTATCATTTACTTTTTTCGTGTCTGCCGTTATAATAATGAAGACGCTGATCATGCCTTCCGGCTCTTCGGCGGCAACCCGCAAACTATCGTTTCGGAGGTCTGTATGGGCGAGTATTCCACATCCACAGGGTCGTCTGCAGGCGAGAACGGGATCAAGCGGATCCCGATGAATTCCGTCTGGACGGCTGTTGAAAACTGTATGGCGAAGAAAGACTACGCGACGGCGAAGGCAGTGCTTGCCGAGGCCGGACGCGAGGCTGCATCCTACGGCGACCTGTCCGGTCAGCTGCAGGTTCTGCACGAGCGCATCGCGCTCACTCGCCGGCTCGGAGAATTCAAAGAGTGCGACAGTTTATGCAACCGCGCGCAGGAGGTGCTGACACAGCTGAACATGCAGTCCACTCCCGCTGCCGCCAAGATCTACATCAACATTGCCGACACGCTGATCCTCGAAGAGCGTTACCGCGATGCCATCCGCTTCCTTGAGCCCGCGTGCGCGATCCTCAAGGGCCATGAGGAGACATCCAAGAGCCCTGCCCTCGCAGGCGCCTGCAACAGCCTGGGACTTGCGCTCACCGCGATCGGTGAGTACGAGGCAGCTTCGAAGCAGTACGAAGAGGCGCTCGCCGTTCTCCTCGCCAATCCGGCAAGCATTCTTGACACCGCGACAACGCATGTCAACCTTGCTCACCTGATCAGCGTATGGACGAACGATGAGGAGGAGGTCAACTCGAACCTGATCACGGCGTTCAAGCTCCTCGACAGCAAGGATCTCGCGCACGACTACCGCTACGCGGACACCTGCCTCAGCTGCGCGGAGAGTTTTGAGTACTTCGGTTTCTTCCTCTACAAAAATCAACTGCGGAAGCGCGCCGCCGATGTGTACGGTGAGAACGAATAAGATATGACGGGCAAACCGCAAGCTTAGCGGTTTGCCCTTTTTCATTTTCCGACAATTCTACAAGGAGGTCTTCCCCCAATGAAAATCACGCTCGACCATGTAACCAAGCGGTTCCCGAACCGCAACAAGAAGATCCATGAGGACGTCATCGCCGTCAACGATTTTACATTTGAGATCCCCGACGGAAAGCTGATCGGTCTCCTCGGCCCGTCCGGCTGCGGCAAGAGCACGACGCTCAACCTGATCAGCGGCCTTGAGATGCCCTCCGCGGGGCGTATCTACTTCGGCGACACCGATGTCACCGACCTTCCCGCGGAAAATCGCGGCGTCGGCCTGGTGTTCCAGAACTACGCCCTCTACCCGCACCTCACGGTGCTCGACAACATCACCTTCCCTCTGGGGAACCTCCGCGGCGCGGAGAAGCTCACGAAGGAGCAGATGCGCGCGAAGGCGACGGAGGTCGCGAAGCTCGTGCAGATCAGCGAGCTCATGGAGCGCCGCCCGAGCGAGCTCTCCGGCGGTCAGCAGCAGCGTGTCGCGATCGCGCGCGCCCTGGTGAAGATGCCGAGCGTGCTTCTTCTCGACGAGCCGCTCTCCAACCTCGACGCGAGACTGCGTCTGCAGACGCGCGAGGAGCTTGCGCGCATCCAGAAGGAAACCGGCATCACCACGATCTTCGTCACGCACGATCAGGAGGAGGCGATGAGCATCAGCGACCTCATCGTCGTGATGAAGGACGGTGTCATCCATCAGATCGGCAAGCCGCAGGAAGTCTATGACAAGCCGTGCAACCTCTTCGTCGCGAAGTTCCTGGGCACGCCCCCGATCAACGTCTTCGAGGGCCGCGTGAAGGGCGGAAAGCTCTATATCGGCGACGATGCCGTGCTCGATGTGAAATTAGCGGAAAATGAAGCCGACGGCAAGGACGCCTCCGACAAGAAGTCAAAAGACGGCGAGCGCGAGGTCTGGGTCGGCATCCGCCCCGAAGGGTTCATCCCCGACGAGAACGGTCCTCTCTCCTGCTCGCTTCAGAAGATCGAGGTCATGGGCCGCGACACGAGCGTCGTCTCCACGCATCCCGCGTTCGCCGGCACGACGATCCGCTCGATCATCCCGTCCGAGGATACCGCGGGCATCGGCGGCGAGACGGTTCGCTTCCGTTTGAAACCCGCGAAGGTATGCATCTTCGACCGGGAGACCGAGAAGACCATCGAGTTCACACAACCGTAACCCGACCCATTCCGCCGAAAGGACATTCCTGCTATGAAACAGAGCAAATACAAAGGGTGGCTCTACCTGCTGCCCGCCATCATTTTCCTCGGTGTGTTCATGGTCTACCCGCTGATCGACGTCATCGTGTACTCCTTCGAGGAGGGCTACAATTTCGTATCCCAGACGTCGACCGGAACCGGCCTGTACAACTACCGCTACGTCCTGCGCGACACGTACTTCGTGCAGGCGCTCAAGAACACGTTTGTCCTCGTGATCATCACCGTGCCGGTCTCCACGGGCCTGGCGCTTCTCATAAGCCTTGCCCTGAGCTCGGTGAAACCGCTCCGGAACCTGTTCCAGACCGTATATTTCCTGCCGTACGTGACCAACACGCTCGCGGTCGGTCTGGTGTTCATGGTGCTGTTCAAGAAGACCGAGTACTCGGACGGTATGATCAACCTGCTGATCCACTTCTTCGGCGGTGAGACCGTGGACTTCATCGACGGTCCGCACTGGGCGAAAATGCTCGTCATGTGCATCTACACCGTCTGGATCGTACTGCCGTTCAAGATCCTGATCCTCACGAGCGCGCTCGCGTCCGTGAAGGAGGACTACTACAAGGCAGCCCGCGTGGACGGCACGCGCCCGTCGCGCATCTTCTTCCGCATCACGCTCCCGATGATCTCGCCGATGATCTTCTACCTGATCATCACCGGCTTTATCGGCGCGTTCAAAGCCTACAGCGATGAAGTCGCACTGTTCGGCACCGACCTCAACTCGGCCGGCATGAACACCATGGTCGGCTACATCTATGACATGCTCTACGGCAACAGCGGCGGCTACCCGTCGTTCGCTTCCGCTGCCGCCCTGATCCTCTTCGCCGTTGTGTTCACCATCACCTGCATCAACCTGATGGTGAGCCGCAACAACGTGCATTACTAGGAAAGGAGGTACCGATATGGCTGATACCGAGAAAGACCTGAACCGGGATATCATCGATACCCCCGAACTTTCGGATGTTACGGAACATGCTCCCGCGGATGCTTCGGAAAATGCTCCCGCGGACGCCGCTGCCGCCGCGATCCAGTCGACCTACGACGAGATCGAGCGCAAGGCGCGCCGCAGGAAGATCATCCGCAGCACACTGTTGTACATTTTCCTCACGATCTGCGCCCTGGCCGTGCTCTTCCCGTTCTACTGGATGCTCTTAACCTCCTTCAAGACGCAGAGCGCCTACAACGGCGAGGCCGTGCCGAAGTTCTATGTTTCGGAGCCGACCGGCGCGAACTACAAGGAAGCCTTCACCGCGGTGCCTCTCGCCGGGTACTTCCTGAACACGCTGATCTACACGGTCGTGACGACGGCGCTGATGATGATCGTCATCGTGCCCGCAGCATTTGCCTTCGCGCGCATGCGCTTCCCGGGCCGCAACCTCGTGTTCTCGCTGTTTTTAAGCCTGATGATGATCCCGAGCGAACTGGTGATCATCACAAACTACGTCACGATCACCTCGTGGAACATGCGCAACACGTTCGCCGGCCTGATCCTGCCGTCTATAACGAGCGTATTTTACATCTACCTGTTAAAGGAAAATTTCGAGCAGATCCCGGAGGAACTCTACAAGGCCGCCAAGGTCGACGGAACCTCCGACTTCAAATACCTGATGCGCGTCATGGTACCGGTCGCCAAGCCGACCATCGTCACCATCACGATCCTCAAGGTCATCGAGTGCTGGAACGCCTACGTGTGGCCGCGCCTGATCACGGATGACCGCCGCCGCTACCTCGTCTCGAACGGTATCCAGGAGATCCGCCAGAGCGGTTTCGGCCGCGACAACATCCCCGCGATGATGGCCACGGTCGTGGTCGTCTCCGTACCGCTCATCATACTGTTCCTCGTGTTCCGCAACAAGATCATGGAGGGCGTTTCGAGAGGAGGTACCAAGGGATGATCCGAACGAAACATACTCATGCGGACGGTGCCCGCTCACGCGGAGCACTCATTTTCCGAAAACTACTGCGGACGGCGCTGATCATGTCCGTCCTGACCGCCGCACTTCTCCTCTCCGGCTGCCACAAGAGCAACAAGCGCGTGGCGTTCACGGTGCCGAAGGAGTTCGACACGAGCAAGGAATACACCATCACCTTCTGGGCGAAAAATGATACGAACATCACGCAGGTCAACGTCTACGAGAAGGCCATCGCCGACTTTGAGAAGCTGTACCCGAACGTGCATGTCGTGCTGAAGAAGTACACCGACTACGCGATGATCTACCAGGACGTCATCACGAACATCGCGACGGACACGACGCCGAACGTGTGCATCACCTACCCCGACCACATCGCGACGTACCAGAAGGGCAACAACGTCGTCGTCAACCTCGACAGCCTGATGTATGACGTCAACTACGGTCTCGGGGGCAGCAAGCTTCTCTTCGACGGTCCCACCGCAGAGGAGATCGTGCCGAAATTCCTCGACGAATGCCGCATCGGCGGCTCGGTCTACGCGCTGCCATACATGCGCTCCACGGAAGCGCTGTACATCAACAAGGATCTCGTGACGAAACTCGGCTACGACATCCCCGACATTGTGACGTGGGATTATGTCTGGGAGGTTTCGGAGGCCGCCATGGCCAAGGACGGCGACACGTTCGTTGTCAACGGCCAGACGACACTGATCCCGTTCATCTACAAATCGACCGACAACATGATGATCTCGATGCTCTGGCAGAAGCACGCGGATTACTCCGACGACGAGGGCCATGTCCTTCTCTTCAACGACGACACGAAGGACATCCTCTACTCCATCGTGCCCCACGCCAAATCCCGTGCGTTCTCGACGTTCAAGATCTCGAGCTACCCGGGCAACTACTTAAACGCCGGCCAGTGCATTTTCGCCATTGACTCCACGGCGGGCGCCACCTGGATGGGCACCGACGCGCCGAACTCCGACATCTGCTCCGACGATATCCGAAGCTTCGAGACCGTCGTGCGGCCGATCCCGCAATACGACACATCGGATCCGTACATGATCTCCCAGGGCCCGTCGCTGTGCATCTTCAACAAGGAGGATGAGGGCGAGGTCATGGCTTCGTGGCTGTTCATGCAGTTCATGCTCACGAACGAGGTTCAGATTTCCTACTCCCAGACCGAGGGCTACGTCCCGGTCACGACAAAGGCGCAGGAAAGCGAGGAGTACAAGTCGTATCTCGCCGCCGAGGGCACGGACAACACGCTCCACTACGCCGTGAAGATCCAGGCTGCGAAGCTTCTGCTCGACAACATCGACCACACCTTCGTGACTCCGGTATTTGCCGGTTCCGCCTCCGTGCGTGAAGCCGCGGGTGAGCTCGTGGAAAATGTCACCCGCTCCGTACGGCGCAAGAAAACCGTCGACGATGCCTTCATCGCACAGCTCTACGAGGACACGGCGGCTCTCAAGCACCTCGACCAGATCACGGTGACCGAGGCGGACAACCGCGCCGCAGGAGCGCTTCCGAAGGCCTCAAAGGTACTGCTGATCGCGCTTGTCGTAACGTGGATTGGACTGATTGTTATATATTTTATGAGAAGAAAGCACAACAATTAGTAAAATTGACACTATTTATTTTTCGCGATTCTCTGTATAATATGGACGTACGCGGTTATGAAGCGCGAGCCTCATTTTCCGCATAACCAGTCGCGGCGGATATGCGTATGTCCGCTGCACAGCTTAAGACAAAAAGGAGAATGACAATGAAAAAGTTATTCGCAGTTCTGGCGATCCTTGTTTTGTCTCTCGGCCTTCTCGCAGCATGCGGCAAGGACAACAAAACTGAGACGCCTACCAACACGCCTACTACGGCAGCTACCGAAGCTCCGAAGGATACCCCTACGGAAGCTCCTGCTACCCCTACGGAAGTTCCCGCAACTCCCACTCCTACGGAAGCTCCTTTCGATCCCGCAGCCAAGGGCGAGGGCGTTATGACCTACGCTCAGTACGATGCGGCAGCGGACGATGACGAGATCGTGATCGAGTGCTTCGTTCAGGCTCATCAGTCCTGGTGGGACAACAAGATCACCGTTTACGCGGCTGATCCCGACGGCGGTTACTTCATCTACAACATGACCTGCTCCGAGGAGGATGCAGCGAAGCTTGTTCCCGGCACGAAGATCAAGGTTACCGGTTTCCGCGCGACCTGGGCAGGCGAGAAGGAAGTTGCAGCGGACGCAACCTTCGAGATCCTTGAGGGTTCCTACATTGCTCCCGCTGTTGACGTTACCGCTCTTCTCGGCACGGACGAGCTTGTGAAGAAGCAGAACCAGTTTGTTACGTTCAAGAACCTTACCGTTGTAAGCGCTGCTACCTACAAGCATGACGGCTCGGGCCAGCAGGGCGACGACCTTTACTTCAAGGTTTCCGACGGCAAGGATGTTTACACCTTCACCGTTGAGTCCTATCTCTGCGGCAAGGACACCGACGTTTACAAGGCAGTTGAAGGCCTGAAGGCCGGCGACATCGTTGATCTTGAGGGCTTCCTCTACTGGTACAACGGTGTGAACCCGCACATCACCAAGGCTACCGTGACCGGCAGCATCAACGCCAAGAGCGAGGGTGTTATGACGCACGAGCAGTTTGTTGCAGCTGCTGATGACGATGAGATCACCATCGAGTGCTACGTTCAGGATCATCAGTCCTGGTGGGAAGACAAGATCACCGTTTACGCGGCAGACGCAGACGGCGGTTACTTCATCTATGAGATGACCTGCTCTGAGGAGGATGCAGCGAAGCTTGTTCCCGGTACCAAGATCCGCGTCAAGGGTTATCGCGCAACATGGTCCGGCGAGATTGAGGTTGCTTCGGGCTCGACCTTCGAGATCCTCGAGGGTTCCTACATCGCTCCCGCTGTTGACCTCACGCAGTACATTGACGGTTCCACGATCGTAAGCCAGGTTCCCGAGGTTATCGCAGCTATGAACAGCCGCTTCACACTCAAGGGTCTCCGGGTTACGAACAAGGCCGATTACAAGTACGACGGTTCGGGCCAGCAGGGTGACGACCTTTACCTCCGTGTTTCCCTCAACGGCGTTTCGTTCTCCCTCGTTGTGGAGTCCTACCTTCGCGGCGCAGACACCGACGTTTACAAGACAGTCGAGGCTCTGAAGGGCGGTGACATCATCGACGTCGAAGGTTACCTGTACTGGTACAACGGAGCACAGCCTCACCTGATCAACGTAACGGTTGTTCCCCAGGAGTAATCAGGCAGATCAGTAATTCAGTAAAACCCAAGAAGGGAACAGACACAACCGAGGTCTGTTCCCTTCTTTTTGAGTTCATTTTCCGATGTATGACTTAGTCGTCCTTCTCTGCCGGCTGAGGTGTTTCCTGCAACCCGGTCCTCTCATCCTGCTTTCTCCCGGCAATCCACACTGCGATCCCGTAGCCGGCCGCCATGATCGGCAGCGACGCTAAGAATACGTAACCGCCTTTGTGCTCTAAAAAGTGCGACGCCCCGGAGGACACTTCCATGAGCACCTCCGTCGTCTTGCTGCCATCGGCGGTGAGCACTCTCCCGAGAAGCTCCCGGTTGTGAATGAGAATCGCCGCGAACACAATCATGAGGCTTACGAAATTACCGTACAGCACCGCGCCTGCGCCGCAGTTGTACCCCCAGAACATCCCCAGTGTCTGCGCAAAGATTGTCACCCCGACCAGTGCCAGCACGATGCTCATCGAGTTACCGAACGGCATCACATCCGCGGTCATCCTTACTATGATCAAAAGCACAAAGTCCACAGCGATCGCACTGAAGACCGCCGCTGCCATCAGAAGAAACCTCGCTCCTACCCTCTGCGCCGTGCTGACCGGCACTGACCCTGCCTCCCTGCAGCTTGAGGCCTCTTTGTCAACGTAAAATGTGTGTCGGATCAAGTCGAGCGACGCTGCCATCGAAAGCAGCAGAAACAGCAGCAGAACAATTCGCGTCAAGTACGGTATGAGCCACGCATCCGCCTTCAGCACCTTGTCATAGAACGATGCGACATAGCCTTGCTTTGCGCTGATCATAAACACGACGCACACGATGGCCGTGAAGGCAAGCATGATCCCCCAGACCAACAGCCTCCGTCGCAGTGTATGGTAATCTTTCAGCAGTAACCCTTTCATACGCCCCTCCTACTTCAGGAAGTTTATTATATCATATATCTGCGGAATTGTATCAATTACATCCGCAAAATGAGAGCGATAACTTTACACCCTTCTCTTCGTGGGATATAATAGTATAAATACAAAGCTCCCCGACGCGTAACGGAGGAGCGAAACGGAGAAGGAATATGATCACTATAGATATCAATACCATCGACGAACTTCTGCAGTTTGCCAAAGCATTGTCAGACCGCCACGGCAGCAACACGCAGCTGTGGTACCGCGGAGAGGACAACTCAACGCTTACTCTTGTTCCATCGATCCAGCGAAGCGAACGTCGCCTGGAACGCGAACGTTTCCTCTCAAACGACTTCTACATCCGCGCACGGCAAACAATGGAAACGGCGCCGGTCCGCAACAACTACGCCTACTGGATTGCCCTGATGCAGCACTACGGCCTGCCCACGCGTATTCTGGACTGGTCGCGCTCGCCACTGGTGGCCGTCTTCTTTGCGACAGAGACCTACCGCTCCGCTTCGGACCGCGACGCGTGCGTATGGGTGCTCGTTCCGGATGCGCTGAACGCACAGGAAGGCTTTGACCGCTGCATCTATCCGATCGACGCAGACACCACGCAGGAGATGCTTCTCCCCGCGTTCAAGCACCGTCACCACAACCCGGAGCTTGAGGACAAGATCCTTGCCTGCGCCTCGACGGACCAAAACCTGCGCATGTACTCACAGCAATCCTGCTTCACGGTGCACAATTCGCTTCGCAAGCTCGAGGATATCTGTGATGAACAGATGCTCTACAAGATCATCATCCCGAGCGACCGCAGACAGTACTTCCTCGAAAGCCTCCGCGTGCTCGGCATCACGGAGAGCTTCATCTACCCCGACCTGGAGCACATCTGCCGCGAACTGCGGGATTACCACAATATCTGAACAAACACCGAAAAGCCCGCCGGCAAACCTGCCGACGGGCTTTCTTAATCATTCTTCGAAGTGTATCACTTGAATTTTTCGAACATGTTGAACAGATCAACCTCTGTTGCACCACCGCTCATCGTGACAGCGCAGACCGCAACAATGCCGGTTCCGTCCACATCACGGAACGCGCAGTAAATGTCGGCCACGGAGACACCCAAATGGAAGCACGTGTAGCTTTCTCCTGCAATCGAGTAATAGTTCTTGTCGACAGTGACCTGGTAGGTAACGCCACCCTGATTAACCATCAGTCCGCTACTATTGCCGAATGCCTTCGTGAATTCCTCGCCGGCGGCATCAATGTCTTCCTTGCCCTCCCGGGTCATAACATAGCACATCGGAATCTTGGTATTGTTATCCGCGGTAAATAAGCACCCGAAGTCGTAATCCCTGTATACTCCGTTTTTGACGCCTGCCTCTTCGGGCGTCAGCATCTTATACCCGGACGGCACCGTCACCTTCAGCCCTGCCCACTTATTCGTATACGTATCTCCGTCAACTTCTCCGGGCGTATACGAGGCCCTGCATCCGGTGAGCGACATCGTCATCAGCACCATCACCAAAAATACTGCAACAAGCTTAGCACTTCTTTTTTTCATCGTTTGTGTGTCCCCTTAGTTGTTATCATTTGCTTCTCTTCACGAGCGCCACGATCATTACGATCAACACGATCATGATGAGGCCGCCCGGGATGGCAAGCATCCACCACTGGAATTCAAGGTCCTCCGAATCCTCATCATCGTCATCGGAGCTTGACTTTTTCTTCTTTTCGTCCTTCGGTGTCGGCGTTGCATCGTCGGGATCCTCGCTCTTCGTCGGCGTGATCTCCGAGATAGTTTCCGTCGGCGTAGGATCGGTCGGTTCTACGGTCGGCGTCGGTTCCGTCGGTCCCTCTGTTGGAGCAGGCTCTTCCGTAGGCGTCGGTTCGATCGGTCCTTCCGTCGGCGTAGGCATAGCCTCCTGTGTCGGTTCCGCCGTAGGCGTAGGCTCCGGTGTCGGTGCTTCCGTCGGCGTCGGTTCCGGTGTCGGTGTTTCGGTCGGCGTCGGGATCGGCGTCGGCGAATCGGTCGGTACCGGTGTCGGTGTGTTGGTCGGCTTCGGCGTCGGCGTAGCCGGTTTCGGTGTCGGTGTCGCCGTCGGCGTCGAGCTCGAGATGATCTCCAGATAGTTGTTGGAAACGTAGCACTCCTTGCCCTTATAGATGATGCGGTAATACTTCGTTTCCTTACACTGCCCGGTCACGTCAACTATCGTGTCCTTCGGCAGACTGATCTTATTTCCTCCGGAATCCTTCAGAAAATACTTCGGATCCGACGAATACGCAGGGATCGTACGAAGGTTGGTCGTTGCGGTCGCCTTGCCCTTTGCATTCATGGCGATGATCGTATATGATTTTCCGTCCTCACCGGTGATCTTCGTCTCACCGCCCTTGGCAGGGGTAGGTGTCGGCGTTGCCGGCTTCGGTGTAGGTGTATTGGTCGGTGCCTTCGTCGGCGTCGGTGTCGGCGTATTCGGCTTCGGCGTGTTCGTCGGCGTCGGTGTATTGGTCGGCGTAGGCGTATTCGTCGGGGTCGGAGTGGGCGTTGCCGTCAGCGCCTTAATCTCCGCATCCGTCAGGTAGGTTACCCAGATCAGATTATCCGGAATCGCTGTCATCGCCCTGTTCGGAATGACCAAATTGTACGGAGGAACGCCGATGGCAAAGGCCTTGTCTCCGGATGTCGATATATCGCCGTTGCTCTCGCCGTAGGCGATACAGGAGATCATAAAGTGATCCCACTTAGAGTAATTCCAATCGTAAGTGCCTGTTATAGGGTTATTATACTTATCACGGTAGGTTACCTGAATCTGTATCCCCTCGCAGTTCAACGGCTCACCGAGTTTATAAATATCTTTATTCGGTCCGTGGATAACCTTGATCTTCTCTATCGCCTGGTTGAACGTTACGCTGAACGTCGGTGAGTAGAAGTGCTCGCCGAAGCATACAACATCACAGGCATACCAATAAGTTCCTGCCTTCTGTCCCGGATAGAACCGCTTCCCATCGGCATAACCATCCGAACAATTCTCGGCTTTCATCTGATTGATATCATTCACCGGAGCGCCAATCCATGTATATGTCATCGCATAATCATGACTTTCCTTCGCAAGGCATTCCACATATCCGCCGAAGAAATCATTAAAGACAACATCGGACATTTCGTCAAAATTCACATCCGGGCTTGCCTTCGCCTTCTCCGGTAGCCATGACAGCAGCATGATCAGGCAACAGAACACGCTGACTACACGATACAACCGTCTTACTGTCTTCCTGTACATGATATTCTCTCCTTCTCAAAGAAATCAATCTCTTCTTCCTGCAAGTGCGAAAAGCATAACAAGCAGTACAATGAAGATCAATCCGCCGGGGATGGCAAGCATCCACCATTTGAGACCGCCCTCATCCTCGTCATCTTCGTCATCGTCCGCGTCGGAACGCTTCTTCTTATCGTTCTTCGGTGTAGGCGTAGCTTCATCGGGATCCTCGCCCTTCGTCGGCGTGATCTCCGAGATGGTTTCCGTCGGCGTCGGATCGGTCGGTTCTACGGTCGGTGTCGGCTCCACAGGCTCCGTTGTCGGAGTAGGTTCCGACGGTCCCTCTGTAGGAACAGGCTCTTCCGTCGGTGTCGGCTCGATCGGACCTTCTGTCGGTGTCGGCATTGCCTCCTGCGTCGGCTCCGGGGTCGGTGACGGTTCCGGGGTCGGTGCTTCCGTCGGCGTCGGTTCCGGTGTCGGTGTTTCGGTCGGCGTCGGGATCGGCGTCGGCGAATCGGTCGGTACCGGTGTCGGCGTGTTGGTCGGCTTCGGCGTCGGCGTAGCCGGTTTCGGTGTCGGTGTCGCCGTCGGCGTCGAGCTCGAGATTATTTCCAGATAATTGTTGGAAACAAAGCACTCCTTGCCCTTATAGATGATACGGTAATACTTTGTCTCTTTGCACTGACCGGTCACATCGACCACCGTGTCCTTCGGCAGACTGATCTTGTTTCCGCCGGAATCCTTCAGAAAATACTTCGGATCCGACGAGTACGCCGGGATCGTACGAAGGTTGGTCGTTGCAGTCGCCTTGCCCTTCGCGTTCATGGCGATGATCGTATATGATTTTCCGTCCTCACCGGTGATCTTCGTCTCACCGCCCTTGGCCGGGGTAGGTGTCGGCGTGTTGGTCGGTGCCTTGGTAGGTGTAGGCGTCGCGGTCGGTGTATTGGTAGGAGTCGGTGTATTCGTCGGCGTAGGCGTGTTGGTCGGCGTAGGATCCGGTTTCTTATAGGTTACCCACAGAGGATCCGAATGAATATCGCTACCGCTGGTAGGACAAGATAAAACAAATGCTTTCTCGCCGGGAGTTTTGATATCACCATCACTTTTGCCCACAGCGACGCATTTGATATTGCACACGGAAAGGATTGCCGATCCGCTGTAAACCTTAGATCCGCCGATCTCACCATCACCGTTCTTCCATGTGATTTTGACATCCGCGCCGGTAAGGTCAATGTTTTCACCTAACAAATATGTCATCTTATTCGGATTTTTGATCACCTGAATATCCCACAATGTGTTGGTAAAAGTAACAATAAAGATATTTGAAGATACGATATCGCCGGCAACATTCGCCTGACACATATAGTAAGAATCGCCGGGATGGGCCGGTGGGATAAACGTACTGCTTGTTTGCATGCCCGCATAACTTGCCGTCATCGTATACGGATCCCCGTTATCGTTTCCGATCCAACTGTACGTAATCGGGTCGTCTTTATAATCAGGATTTGTGCAACCTGCATTCGCTTTGATCTCTCCACCCTGCCAATCAAAATACCGGTCATCGATGTCTTTGATGTATGCTCCCGGATCCGCTTTCGCTCTTTCCGGCATCCATGCGAGCAACAGTGACAGGCAGCAGATAACGCTGACAATCCGGTACCATTTTCCAACAACCTTGTTTTTCATAACGCTCTCCTTTTCCTACAATGTATATCCCGACCGTACTCATCGTTTTTCACGGTCGCTACACAAGATACGGAAATCTCTCTCAGTTTTACGGCAGAAAGTAAATATTTTTTACGATTGTAAAATGCTTCCGCTGCAATGCGGATCAACTAATCCCTGCGCCGCGCAAGCGCCACAATCATCACGATCAGAACGATCAGGATCAAGCCACCCGGGATGGCAAGCATCCACCATTGGAACTCGAGCCCCTCCTCATCGTCATCATCGTCGGAGCTTGACTTTTTCTTCTTGTCCTTCGGTGTCGGAGTCGGATCCTCGGGATCTTCGCCCTTCGTCGGCGTGATCTCCGAGATGGTTTCCGTCGGTGTCGGATCGCCCGGGGAGGCTGTCGGTGTCAGTTCCGTCGGCTCAGTTGTCGGAGTGGGTCCTGCCGGTCCCTCTGTAGGAGCAGGTTCTTCCGTCGGTGTAGGCATTGCCTCCTGCGTCGGCGTAGGCTCCGGTGTCATTGTCACTTCAGGCGTGATCTCCGGAGTCGGTGTTTCCGTCGGCACCGGTGTAGGCGTCTTCGTCGGCTTCGGTGTATTGGTCGGAGTCGGTGTCTTCGTCGGCTTCGGCGTCGGTGTATTGGTAGGCGCCTTAGTCGGTGTCGGCGTGTTCGTCGGCGTATTCGTTGGGGTAGGTGTATTCGTCGGGGTAGGCGTATTGGTCGGAGTCGGTGTGTTCGTCGGCGTCGGCTTTTCGTACGTCACCCAGATCAGATCGGACTTTGCCTTATCGTAGTCGGGATAATTGGAAAGAACAAACTGGAACGCCTTGAAACCCGGCGTGGATATCTTGCCGTCGCTGATATAAGGATCTCCTTCATCAGCACTGACACAGCGCAACTCAAACGGTCCCATGTTAGCGGGGCAATCGGATTTGATGCTTCCGCCGATGATGTAGTCCACGCACAGTTGAACTCCGGTCTTATCGAACGACTCGTTGACAACGTATGTCGTCTTATACGGACCATTGTATACGGAAACTCCGTAAATCTCGCCGCCGCTGAAATCGACACAGAAGATATTGGACTGGTCATTGGCAATATAGTACCCGTCTTCTACACTCCAGAGATGAATCTCAAGCATGTAGTAGTATTTTCCGTCTCTCTGGGGCGGATAAAACGTAGCATGACGACCGTGATAGTCTTCATCCCAATGTCCGCCGTATTCTGCTGCTGCCCCGGTGCTCATGCTGCCAATGCTGTTCGTAGATCCGCCCATCCATTCATACACGATCGGATACTTGTCCGGATCGTCATACATATCGTTGGAAAAGCTGACTTCAACATTGATGGAGCCCCCGCTCCAGCCGAATGCATAGTCCGAGATATAACCGATTGACATGCCCGGATCAGCCTTTGCCCTCTCCGGCATCCAAGTCAGAAGCATCGACAGACAACACAGAATACTGACGGCCCGATACCACTTTCTAAACGCTTTTCCCCTCATAACTCTCTCCTTTTCGTCTCTTATACTGTCGGCGAACAGTCCTATCGTTCGCTCACTGTACAAGATACGAATACACTCTCCGTTTTTACGGCAAAAAGTAAATTATTCTTACACGGAATGCTTTTCATGAGTCTCTTCTTACTCGGAAAATAATACTTTCTGCCTCGGCTTTTCTCTCAATTTACCGTATATATGCATAAGCGCATATGCATACATAATAATTATACCGCTTTTGCAGAATAAAGCAACCACAAAAAGCCGCAGCCGGCAATTTCGCTGTAACGCAAAATCCACCCTGCTGCGGCTGTGTCTCTGTATCAGGGAAGCATCGATGAATTCCATCGGTTCCAAACTTCCCGGGTCAGTGTTTCCATACTGTTGCGCAATCAAGCGCTCACGCGCTTTTCGTCATTTTTTCTCTTCCGGCTCACCGGATTCTTTCTTTCTGAATACGGCAACCGCGATCAGTACGATCGCCGTGACCAATCCGACAAACGTCGCACCGATCAACAGCGGAAAATCGTTACCGCCCTGTCCGTCGCTCTCTCCCGTAAGTGTTTTTCCGTCGCCGGAGTTCTCACCGGAAGGATCCTCACTGCCGACTGCCGTTGGCGTGGGAGAAGCATCCGCCGATCCGTCCGGTGCAGGCGTCTCTGTCACCTCCGGTATCGTGGTCTCTGTCGGTTCAGCCGACGGCGTTTCCGTCGGTTCCGGCATCGGGGTCTCTGTCGGCTCTGCCATGGGTGTTTCTGTCGGCTCCGCCATCGGTGTCTCTGTCGGCTCCACCGTCGCTGCGTCTGTCGGTTCCGGCACCGGTGTCTCCGTTACCTCCGGCGTCAGCGTTCCCTCAGGCGACAACACTGGATCGTTCGTCGGAACCGGTCCCACCGTAGGAACACTCGAGATCACCGGTGTAAGCGCGCTCGTAAGAATCGGCGTAACCGTAGGCTTTGGTGTGCTCGTCGGTTTCGGCGTACTCGTCGGTCTCGGCGTGTTTGTAGGCTTCGGTGTCGGTGTCTTCGTCGGTTTCGGCGTACTCGTAGGCTTCGGTGTCGGCGTCTTCGTCGGTTTCGGTGTACTCGTAGGCTTCGGCGTCGGTGAATTCGTTGGTTTCGGCGTACTCGTAGGCTTCGGTGTCGGTGAATTCGTCGGCTTCGGCGTGTTGGTCGGCGTTGCCGCACCCGCAAGGATATTGAACGTGTTTCTGCTCTCGCCGGTATAACTGCCCTTTCCCTTCACGATGACGGTCGCCACGCCGGGGCGGTCGTTATTTTCGAAAGAGAGGTCGTAATCCGTGCCCGGTACAAGATCCTTGCCGTTATATTTGACTGTGATATTGAACGTCACCGGCGAACCGCTGTACGTGACATCCGGAAGGTTCAGCTTCAGGCCGGACAAGTCAAGTTTCTCCACAGTCACATCCATTCCGGTCGTCGTGGAGGAACCGTCCTTCTTGTTGGTAACCTTGGCCTCCAGCCGCGTCTCTCCCACGGCATTGGCCGTAAACTTCGTCCCTGAGATACTGACGATCGCCGGGTTTTTGGACGTCCATTCGATCGTATATTCGGATTCCGAGAGCTCCAGTCCCGGACACAGACGGTCCGCGAAGGAACCGGTCGTCTTCATCCCCACGGTTACGGTCGGCAGGTCCGCTGTCCCGCCGACGGAGATCCGGAAACTCGTATACTGGCAACTCGCCCCGATTTTGAGTTTGTCCGGATCCACAGATACGGTCACGGACCTCGTCGTATCACATACGCCGGGATCGGAAGTACCAGTTAAGTTATATCCGAATTCCTGCACGAACAGATGAACACCGCGGAACTCAAAATGTGCGATCCCTACCGCTGTATATCCTTCCCCGAGCATGTTGCGCCGATGGCCCTGATCTGCATAGTAGTCATCTTCCTCAGCCCACATCTGAAACGCGCCAGCGGAATTCATGTTGCCGGTACTGATTGCGATATTTTCCGCCCAGGACTCTACACCGTCGATCACCAGATCCAGTCCACTGCTCCCGTCCGGCCTCGTGTGCGAGTAAAACACGGCGATCTCGGCGGCGCGCTGCATCGCGATCTTCTCAAGGCCGTAATCATACGTAAGCCCGTTCAGCGTAAAATGCAGCTGCTCCGTGTTGTCTTTATTCCAGTACCATGCCGAATCGCCGCTTCGAAGATCGTTGATCAGCGCCAGAGACGACCTCGCATCGGACTGGTGGTATACTCCGGTGACCGTATAGTCGGCTGCCGCTTTCGCGGGCACGGTCAGGAGAGCCGCCAGCAGCACTGTGAGCAATGCGGCGTAAGCAGCCCGAAACCATTTCTTCTGTAGCACCGTATTGGCCATGTTTCCTCCGTGTTTATGATACGTGCGAACGGGTATCCAGGGAACCGCTGACAAGGGAAACTTGAAATCGATAGTATTAATCAGCGCTTCCCTAACTCAAGTTTACGAAATTCGGCCCTGCGCGTCAAGGAAAACCATCCATTCGCGGCAGGAAAACCATAGAATTTGCTACAACAAAACCTTCTTTTCCGGGGCAAATCATTGGTCACGACAATCCCCCGTCCGGCATGCGGACGGGGGGAAAGGAGGTGACAAACTATTAGAAGTCAAGTGGTAAATGGTGGAATTTTGCCGCTGTCTTTTGGAACACAGCAAACAAGCCATCTGAAAAACGCATTTCAGATGGCGTAAGACAGGGTACAGTTCCAGTCACCGAAGAGCTTGCA
>JAFZVZ010000018.1 GCA_017617545.1 Lachnospiraceae bacterium | reverse complement strand
CATAAATCGATTCAGTAGCGAAAGCGGCCGCACATCTTGTACCGTTTGTCAACAGTTTTAAGCAAAAAACCGAAAAAAAGAGTTCCGTACCATCTCTGATACAGAACTCCAGATGCTGTCATCTTAACTTAATGACATTGGCCTTTCAGCTCGCCTCATTATCGCTCAACGTATCTTTATCTGTGTTACCCTGTCTGTTACTGCTTCATGCTGTCGATCCAGGCCTGCACATCCTGCTCCGTCGCGCTTCCCGGGAAACGCTTGCCGGACTGCCAGTTGCCGCTCCCCGCGAGCGTCCCAAGCTTGGTCCCGGTCGTACCAATACCGCTGCTTCCCGAGGTACAGAACGGGATCACCGTTGCCGTACCGAAATCATAGCTCTCGACAAATGTGTCCATGATCCTCGGTTCGCTTCCTGCCCAGATCGGATAGCCGACATAGATCTTTGTATACCCGGAAATGTCGATCGCGTCGCTGCCGATCTCCGGTCTTGCAGAAGCATCACCCTGCTCCTTCAGTGCACGGCAGTTGTAGTTGCCGTAATTGATGTCCTCGCTCGTGTACGGCACCGCGGGAACGATCTCGTACAGATCCGCATTTTCAATCTTCGCGATCATCTCCGCAACCTTCTTCGTATTACCGGTCGCTGAGAAGACGACCACGAGCACTTTCCCCGGATCGGCGGTCTGTGCCGTCGTAGGCGTCGCTTCCGGCGTCGGTGTTGCTTCCGCAGTCGGCGTTGTCTCGGGTGTCGGCGTCGCCTCGGGCGCCTTGGTCGCCTCCGTGGTCGGTGTCGCCACTGCCGTCGGCGTCGTGGCATTGTTCGTTGTATCCTTTCCGCACGCCGTCGCCATAAGCATAACGCAAAGGAACAGCACGATCATGATCAGTTTCTTTCTCATACTCAAATCCTCCTGTATTCTGTCTGTGAAAATGTTTCTCCCCGATGCTTCTTCCAAGTAGCCGACTTATTATAGCAAAGCCGATATTTCCTGTCAATCTTTCAGGGTCTCCGGACCATAACCTTACAGTTCTTCGGAAAATGAAACCCACCGTACACGAGGCAGCATCCGACGAAACAGGGAGCGCCGGTCATAAGCCGGCGCCCCCTCACAGATCATGTCTCTGTTTTCACATATGTGAGTTTCCGCATGCGATTGATCACGGCGTACAGGTCGCACACCCGCGGCATCGCCAGAAACCGGTCACACTCCGGGAAAAATCCCGAGTAGACCGTGTCAAGACCCTTTTCATCGATTTCCGCAAACAGTTGTTCTACAGCAGTAGTCAGGCGCACTTTCGCGGTATTCTGCCGAATCTCCATCAGACGGATCATGAACCCGATCGCTGTCCGCTGCTCCTGGCAGAGAATGTTCTGAATCATCCTGGTATCAATCTTCTCATCCCCGATCAGGATGAAACCGATGTCCGGCACCGCAAGCTTCTCCTGCGCCGCCTGCTCCGGATACGGCGTAAAGCCTTCCGCCAGCAGTTGACGCGACTGCGACCACCTTGCCGGCTTCAGAGCATTTTTCGAAAACTGCTCCGCATCGGCGCGATCGCCTCCGAGCGCCTTCGCATCCTTCGTCACGTTGGTGATCACGTACTCGTCCATCATGTAGACCGAATCCGCGATCGATAGATACTCTCCGCTTCCGCCGATGACCAGGATCGTCGAGACGCCGCACGCTTCGTACAGCTCGTTCACGCGCTCCGTGAACGGTGTGATCGGCTCCCTGCGGATCAGCGCCTTCATCAGCCTGTCACGGATCATGAAGTTCGTAGCGCTCCGGTCCTCGTCGATCAGCAGAAGTTTCGAACCGCAGTCGACCGCCTCCAGGATATTGGCCGCCTGCGATGTGGATCCGGACGCGTGGTCCGTCGAAAAATCCTCCGTGCCTCCGCCGGGCAGCCACGAGATGAACGGTGAAATGTCGATGTTTTTGATACATCGCCCGTCCTCCGCGCCGATTGACATGGCCGTCGGGTCCGTCACGCACAGCTCTCGTCCGTCCCCAAGCCCGTGATCGTAAATGCATGCCGCAATCGTGTCAAGGATCGTGGATTTGCCGGAGTAGCCGCCTCCTGTGATGACCGTGACCCCCCTTCGGATGCCTAAGCCCCGGATCCCGCAGACCTCGATCTCCTCCTCAGGCGGCGCCATGAACGGTATCGCTCCCTCCATCGGAAGGTCCGTCTTCGCTTCTCTCGGGAGAATGCTCCCGTTCGCAAGGAACGCGCAGTATTCGCTCCCCGCAAGCCACTCGCGGAGTTCCCGCTGCCTGACGGCAAGCTCGATCACGTCCCGCACCTGACGGCGGCTGAAATGACGAATGAATTCGTCCACCGTCTGCGGTATATCTCCTGTCAGCATCGTGACTGCCTTCTTCAGCCTCTTCCGCGGCAACTGCACCTGAAACCGCATGCACAGGCACATTTGCTCGTCGCCGATCTCCTCCGGCCGCTTGTGGTATATGGAGTTGCCGCTGCCGTTTACATAGTCCTTGCGCGGTCTCATCGCAAAATAAGCCGTGTTCCGCACGAGGACCTCCCCGCCCGGATGCGCCATGTAATAGTAGCCGGTCTGTTCCGGCGACTTGTGGCGATTGTACAACTCCTCGTTCAAGCCCTCCAGATACGGAATAAACTCGCGGTAGCAGTGGTCCGCCACCACGGTTTCGTATGTGTCGATCCCCAGATTTTCCGCAGGGATCTGACACAGAAATGTCGGTCTGTCCCACGACATTTTGTTGGTAAGTTCCATGGTAAATGATACCTCTTCGTGCCAGAACACCGGATCCGACGCGAACTGAGGAAAGTCCGAAGGATTCCCGACGGTGTTCGCCGGGATCATCACCTCCGCCTCGTACATTTCCCGATAGTTTGGTGTTGCATTGTCCATCTGTAATAATCTTCGTTTTAACCGAATCACTTTCGTCACCCTCTTAGCCTTTCTTGTAATTGCGCCACCCATAACATAAGTAAGTTGTTACGGTGCCAGGAAGAATCCACGTACATTCGCAAAAAAGCGATCTTGAAAAAACTCACAGGGACATCGCTTTTTTGCTCATGTAACGGGGCGGTGACTTTCGTCGCCGCCCTTTGTCGGCATCACGATTTGATTTCGAAAGCGTGCTTTCAAATCAAATCGTAATACCGACCCGGGATTCTCCTTGTCACCTTTTGGGCATAAAAATACCCGCGACAAACCTGCCACGGGGACTAAGTGAAACGTATCAAAATGGACAGACGATTTCCGTTATGACTCCGATTCCCGAGGTAATAAGGTTTTGTTCAACTTGTTCGCAGTATTCATGCCGTACATTTTTATTACCTCCTTTTGCGAAACGTAGTTGAAGCGAAAGGAGGTCGGTTGCGCGAAGCGCGACCGGGCAACTGCGAAAAGCACGAAGTGGTTTTCGCAACACCTCCTTTTGCGAAACGTAGTTTATGTATTTGAGAATGTTTGTGTTTCGCCTGACAGGAACTATACCACGCCTCCCGCCCGCTGTCAACACCCAAAAACAGGCCCGCCGGATTTCGGCAGACCTGCTGTTGTCCTTTTCGTATCATTCGGAAAATGAACCCTATTCAAACCTCGTGCCGCAGTTCGCGCAGATCGTGACACTCGGCATGCTCTCATAGCCGCACTTTGCGCATTTCTTCAGCACAACACCTTTGCACATCAGGCAGATCGTCACACCGGGAAGGTTTTGGTATCCGCAGGTGCAGATTCTCGGGCCCTCGTCCTCGAGCTCGTCGTCCGACACGATTACGCCATTGCATTTCAGGCAGATCGTAACCCTCGGAAGATTGATATACCCGCAGGTACAGATCCTTCGACCGCTCGCGTCATAGCCCATGGTTCTTCCCGCGCCTGTCCGCACACGCACGGCGCCGTCCGTGCTGACGTTGCCAAGCTTGCTTCCGCATTGTTCACATATGACCGCATCGGGTGGATTGTCAAACCAGCACGACCTGCAGCGCTTCGTTCCGGGAACCGAGTAGTTCACCTTGCTGCCGATCTTCGAGCGCATGATCCTGCGCTGTTCTTCCTCTTCCTGCCGCTTCAACTCCTTATAATTCAAACTGCGTTCCCGCCACATGAGTGAAATGGCTTCGCCAATCTTTTCCCCCGCTGTCGGTTCCCTGTACGCATAGACATTGTCCCCGCCCGGCGGCTTATAGTTCGTCTGGTTTCGGGTCATCCGGAGTTTCGTATAGTGATTGTCCCCGTTGCGCGAACTCACCAGATGATACCCGCAATACTCACATGTTGTCGCTCCTTCCAGGTTGTCCTTCCAGCAGTTCCGGCAGCGGACCATGCCTTCCGGCACAGGCGGCGCGCTCGGATCCTCGGTCTCCACGACGGTCGGGATCGGACGCTCCGGAACATCGCCGTACATTCCCTCTTCCTCCGGGTACGGCACGTAGCAAAGCGGCATGCCGCAAAATCTGCACAGCTCTTCACTCGCCATGTTCTGCCCCCAGCAATACGAGCATCGGATCAGTTTCGCCTTGATCGGATCCAGAATGCTGTCCTTCTTCTCCGCGGCCGGTTCTTCCTTCGGCAGGTACGCACCGCATTGTTCGCAGACGACAGCGTAGTCCGGATTGTCACAGCCGCAATTGGTGCAACGCATCATTTTCCCCCTTAAACTCTGTCAAATGACGATCCCGCATAAACACGTCATTTGCCTGTATTGTTCTTGCCTTTTCCTTTGACTGTGTGGACTTTCCCTAATGGAGCTCCGCACTGTACGCATCGTTCCGCGCTGGCCGGATTGTCATACCAGCAGGAACGGCAGCGCTTCTTTCCCGGCACGGCGTAGTTCACCGATCCAAGGTGCTTTGAGCGCTCGATCTTCTCCTGCTCCTCCTTGCGCTTCCGCTCTTCCTCGCGAATGTCCAACGCCCGCGAGAGTGCGATTGCCGCGACTGTCCCGGAGAAAAGGCCGGTAAATTCATTATCTTCCGGCATCACTCCCCCATAGAGGTCGACGCCGCAGTAAAAGCACTTTCTCTCAGCAGCGTCGTTTTTCTTGCCGCACACGGGACACTTGATGGTTTCGAAAAATACCGACGGCCCATCCTCCTCGTCCCCGGGTTTCTTCTTCGAGCGGTCCAGCTTCTTGTCGCAGTACTCGCAATATGTCGCAGTGTCCGGGTTGTCCCTCCAGCAGTACCGACACCGGATCATACCCTCGGGGACAATGTTGGTCTCCGGCTCATTCAGCATCTCCTCGATCGCCTCGTCCGCCGAGGTCTTCTCCTCCGCGAACGGATCCTCGATGGCCCGTTCCTTCTCGCGCTCCTCCAGTTCCTCGCGCTCTACATACTCCTCGCCCTCGCCTTCCCTCTCCGGGTAAGGCACATACGAGAGCGGCATTCCGCATCGCCCACAGGTTTTGCTGCCGTACTTGTTCGCGCTCCAGCAGTAGGAACAGCGGATCTTCTTTTCCCCGAGCGGATCCAGAATACTGCTCCGCTTCTTCCCGGTCACCGGATCCTTCTTGGGCAAAATGGCCCCGCACTTCTCACATGTGACCGCAAAATCCGGATTGTTCAAGCCGCATTTTTCGCAAACCATTTCCCTTCCCCCGTTGCATGCCGATCACTCGGCATTGTCCTGCATTTTCTTACGCACCCGCTCGCATGCCCAGTCCGCGGTTGCATGTCCCGCCAGTTTCGCCTTCTTATAGTACGACAGAGCCTTTTCATAGTCCGGCGTTATCGTGTAGCTGTCATCCTCGTTCTCGTAAATCAGCCCGATGCTGAACAGGGCGATCGCATCGCCCTTATTCGCCGATTTTTCGTAATATGTAAAGGCTTGATACACGTCCTCCGAGATCCTGTTTCCGTTATAGTCCAAAGTTGCCCGGCTTCTGCCTTCGCTCTTGGCTTCCCTGTCGAGTTCCAGGTAGTAACCCCCCAGGGAATTGTCCGCCGTTACGCTCCCGCACTTGGACGCCTGTTGGAAGAGATCGATCCCCTTGCGTGTATCCTCCGGATTCCCTTTCTCATAGAAGTACCGTGCAAGTTCAATCATGGCATCGATGATCTTCTCATCCTTTGTCTGCCATTCATAGGCCCTGTAGTAATAATATTCATACGCCTCCTCGTAAGCGCCGGACATCTGAAGTTCATACCCCTTCTCGTAGTACGAATCCGCTGTCTCCTGCGTAAATTCTGTCACCGCCGGCGTGACTGTGGCGGTGGCCGTCGCCGGAGTTGTCGTGGCTCCGCCCTCGTCGGACGGGTTGCCCTTGTCCGTCAGCTTGATCACAAGCACGATCACGGCAACGACAGCCGCCAAAGCAAGCACTGCCAATGCCGGGGAGATCCACCGGGATTTCCCCTCTCTGCCGCTCGCTGCCGCATTCGCGTTCGTATTCGCGTTGCGGATCTTCGATTCCCTCGGAACCTCGCCCTTAAGGATCCTCTCCGAGTACTCCCGGAGGTTCTCGATGCTCTGCCTAAGCGGCGGGTTCACCGCGTCCAGCCAGTGCACACGCGTCAGATAGTACTCGAGCTCGCTGCTCATCTCCGCGTCGGACAGCCGGAACGGGATCAGTGTCTTCCCCGAGTTGAATGCCAGCGCGACCTCGTTCGCGACCTGCTTTGACTCGTTGGAGCTGTCGGTATAAATGAGCACAAAAAGGCTGCAGGCAGTGATCGCGTCATGGATCGCCGACACCCACTCCTGCCCCGGAACGATATCTCTCGGCGCATACCAGCAGCGGATCCCGTGCTGCTCGAACTCCGCGACCACGGCATCCGCGACGTTTTTATTTTTCGAAGAATAGCTCAGGAAAACGTCGATCCCGCCTTCCGTCAGACCGCCCGCGCCGCCGATCCCGTCCGCAACGCCGGCCGCCTTGGGGATCTTGCTCTCTCCCGCTGCAAGCGCCTCTTCCAAATTGTCCCTGAACGTTTTGTCCGACATCACTCTGTCCCTTCGTTTTTCGATACTTAACCAGTATACGGAAAATGCAACCCCTTACTCGGTCTCCTCCGCGGCCTCCTCCGCGGCATTCCCCGCGGTATCCTCCACTGCATCTTCATTGCGGATCAAACCGCCGCACATCAGACAGACCGTCACCTTCGGAAGGTTCTTGTATCCGCAGGTGCAGATCTTGCGCCCTTCCGACTGCGCAATAGCCTCAAGCGTTATCTTCGCTCCGCAGAACCGGCATTCCGTTGAGCCCGGTTCATTCAACTCCAGACATTTCGCGCAACGCACCTTGCGAGCTGTAGATGGGTTGACCCATCGCCGACCCTCCGGTGCCTTATGCAGTACCCAATCGGATGCTCTGTATCCCTGCGGTTCCGATGGCCGGACTTTCATTATTATGTTGACGATATCCTCAAGCGCTGACGGACCGTCATCATCATATGTATCGTCTCTTTGCACCACGCGAGGATGCTTGCCGCAATAATCGCAGCTGATGGATGACCACAGAACCGACGCGCCGCAATTGACGCAGACGATCTTCTCATCTTTCTTCTTGTTGAGTGTTTCGTAAGCCTCGTCCACGATTGCCCGCGCCTGCGCCGGACGCAGCTCGTAGCCGCAGCTTTCACAGTGCGCCGCTGTCTTCGGATTGTCCGCCCAGCAGTTGCGACAGCGGACCATTCCCTCCGGTATCGGTCTCGCTATGGGATTCGCTACCGCCGGAACCACCGGCCCCACCGGCTTCCTGCGCCTCGGAACCTTGCCGAATTCGCCCTCCCGCTCCGCATACGGCACGTACTCGAGCGGCATCCCGCATTGAACACACACGGTATCCGTCCGGTTATTCTTCGTCCAGCAGTACGAGCAAATGATCTTCTTCTCACCAAGCAGATCCAGGATGCTGTTATCCAGCTTTTCCGAGGTATTCGGGCCGCTTTCCTCCGTCGTTGTCCCCGAAAAATCAGGGATGCTTTCCTCCGCAGTTGTCCCCGGATAATCAGTGATGCCCTCGTCCTGCGGCATACCCAGGGGCTCCAGGGTGATCTCGTCCCGCGCCGATCCCGTCAGATCTTCCTTCGGCAGGAACTCACCGCATTGTTCACACACAACCGCATAACTCGGATTCTCACAACCGCATTTGATACAACGCATCGCTCTCCCCCCCTTTGCCGTACTTCCCGATCGTTACGGATCATTTTACCATGAATCCGCGGGCGCGTCAATCCTACTTACTCTTGTATGACGGACAACATACAAAAAACGCCTCTCCCGCCGAACGGGAGAGACGTTTGGATTATCGTACTGTTAGTGGATGAACTTCACACTCAGCAGGTGTCCGTTGCCGCCGCCGACCTTGGTCAGGTACAGCGCCGAAACGCCGTCCGGGATCGGGCAGGCTGCGCGGTACTTCTCCCAAATGTCGGAGGAGTCCACCTTGACGGTGCCGATGACCGGACCGCCGAGTTCGGTGCGAACCTCGAAGCTGTCGTGGATGTAGCCGCGAACCGTCAGCTCGATCTCCTTGACGCCCTTGAAGTTGATGTACTTGAAGCCGATCGTCGTGCCCTCATGAATGTTGGCAACATACGAAGGGTTCTTGTCATCGTCGCGACCGTCCTGCGTGATGCGAGGCTGGTTGCCGATACCGACAAGCCAATGCATCGGCTGCGTGATCTCCTTGTCAAACAGGTTGCACGCGATGTGCGCAGGGATCTCATCTGTGTCACGGAGCGGACCTCCGTTGAGGCCGCACGAGGTGATCTCCACCTGCTTGATCGAGCCGTCCTCGGCGAACTCGACTTCCTCTGCGCAACCCTGGCGGGAGTACCACGTCGCGTTCGTCTGGCGATGGTAGAAAATGTATCTCTTGTCGCCGATCTCAATCAGGCTGCCGTGGTTGTTCGCGCCGTACGCAGCGGGCGTCTCGGCATCCTTGTACGTGTCGATGTGGAAGTCGCTGTTGCTTACAATCACACCGCCGTACGTGAACGGACCCTCAGGACTGTCGGAGGTCGCGTAGCAGAGCTCGTGCATCACCTCGGACGAGTAGATGAAGTAGTATTTGCCGTCGAACTTGCGGATCGACGATGCCTCGAAGAACGCGTGGTTCTCAAAACCGGTGCCCTCGCTGTAGCAGGAGCCCGGAACGACGATGCGCGGATTCTTCACGATCGTGAGCATGTCAGGTCCGAGAACCGTCAGCTGCGAGCCGTGGCGGCTCTTGTCGCCTCTGCCGCAGAAACCGGTGAAGAGGTACGTCGTGTCGCCCTCGGTCAGCACGCCCGGGTCGAACTGCGGCTCATCGCCCTCGCGCTCGCCGAGCTTCGTGCCGTCCGCATAGTGTACGTAGCCGTAGAACTCGTATTTGCCGGCAGGCGTGTCGCACACGGCGACGGAGACGATGCCGACCTTGTCAAGCACGTAATACAGGTAGTAGCGGCCGTCGGGACCTACGGTCACGTCGGGCGCGTACAGAACCATGTTGCCGCGCGAGTTGACCGGATCCTGCGTCTTCTTGTATGTGACGCCCTCGTATCTCCAGTCGCCCAGATTGTTGATCGGAGCGGACCAGCATACATAGTCGCCCTGGCAGAACACATAGCCGTTGAACTGGTCGTGCGAACCGTACACATAGACACGGTCGCCGAACACGTACGGCTCACCGTCCGGGATGTACTCCCAGTTCGGCAGGTACGGGTTGTACGCCTGCTTGCGCTCCGGGATCGTCTGATCCGTGAGAACACCGATCATGAAATCATTGAACGGCTTGTTCTCGAAGCTCGGCACGCAGCCTTCCGAGAGGAAGTTCATACCGCAGTGCGCACCCGTTCCGTACGGTCTCCACACAGGCATGTCGGTGCCGTCGGCATCCTTGCCGTTCGGGTCGCCGTTCTTGATGAAGTTCGTCAGATAGTTGCACATCTGGCGCGCAAGGTCGAAGTGGTATCCCTTGAACGGTCTCCAGCAGGCTGCCAGTGTCTCGAAGAAGAACCACAGGTCAACCGAGTGGAACGTGCCGGGGTTGTCCCAGCCGGGAATATCGGGATTGAAATTGTAGTAGTAGCTCGGAGCCTCGTTGTGGGCAAATGCCGCCTTGATCGCGCACTCCAGACCGTCCATCGAAGCAAACATCTTGCCGTTGCGCGTCTTCGCCTCGTCGAAGGTCATGAATTCGTCGAACTTGTCGCCGAGCGCGTCCTTCGCCTTCTTGATGAACTCCTCCTCATCGTCCGCGAAGATGCAGGACTTGAACTCGTCGCCGGTGTTGCCGGAGATCATCGGAACGTTCGCGTGCTCGCCCTTGAGGAACAGGATGTACGGATCCTCAACCATAAACTTGTGGTCGATCGTCGGCGCGAAACGCGGGTGATCCTTCGCGAACTCGCCGTATTTGTCGCGGATGTAGATCGCGTCGAGCGCTCTCGCCTCCTCGAGCGTCTTCACGCCCAGGAATTCGAAAAATGCCTCGCCGTTGGGCTCATTCGCCTCGATCGTTCTCGGGGTGATGAAGCCGTCCAGCATGTAAGGGCTGCGGATCATGCCGCTGTGCACGATCGCCTTCTGGAACAGGCCGATGCTCTGCGGGCTCGTCAGCTGGTTCATAACGCTGCCGCCGCCTGCGGACTGGCCGCCGATCGTGATATTCTTCGGGTCGCCGCCGAATGCCTTGATGTTGCGGATAACCCACTTGATACCTGCCTGCTGGTCGAGGTTACCGAAGTTGGTCGGCGACTCGGGCGACTCCTTCGTGATCTCGGGATGCGAGATGAAACCGAACGCGCCGAGGCGGTAGTTCACGCTTACGAACACCACGTCGCGCTTCGCGATATTTTCCCCGTTAAACTCCATCTCCGGCGGATAACCCCACTGGAAACCGCCGCCGAAGAACCAAACGTACACCGGCAGGTTCGCTGTGTCGTCCTTCGCGTTCGTCCACACGTTTAAGTACAGGCAGTCCTCGTCCATCGGGATCTCCGGATCCACGTGCCACTCACGGCAGTAGATGTCCGTGCCGAGACCCGGCGTATCCTGCATCGAGATCGGTCCGAACTCGAAACAGTCGCGGATGCCCTCCCAGTCAGCCGCGGGCTGCGGCGCACGCCAGCGGTTCTCCCCGACCGGCGGTGCTGCGAAAGGAATTCCCTTGAACACGCTGACGCGGGTGTTGTTGCCCGGCAGGCCGCGCACAAGGCCATTTTCCGTTTTTACTACTTTTAACATACACTTCCTCCTGATATTCACACGAGGCGCGCCCCCGTGCGGCCGGCCTCGAAAAATGTGCCTATATTATACCGTTTTTCAGCGGAAAAAACAATCCGCACACAATGTGTTATGTCATACTGTTGGCCATGCGAAAGATGCAAAAAAGGATGCCTCCCGCCCGTTCAGACGTAAAAAAGACCGCCGGTTGCCCTTTCTTTCAGGCTGCAACCAACGGTCTTTAATTCAGTTCTTTTGATGCTTTCAGCTTCGCGCCATCGCCCTGCCGCGGCGGTATACAAGCGCCGCCGAGAACAGGAACAATCCGAACAGGAACATCAGCAGATACGGTGCTCCGGACTCGTGATAGTTGGTAGGCGCCACAACAAAGTTACCCGTGTTCGTGAATATGATCGTCAGGCCGTTATTGCCGTCTGCCTCATAACCGTTCAACGCAGGCGTGAATACAGCGTTGTCGGTTCCGTACCGGGAAGTAAACGTGTACGAAAGCGCGTCATCATCTATGGGATCTACCCCTTCATCTATCTCGATGATCCCGATCGGATCGTCCGTGGTAATCGTTGTCTCATACCCGTTCTTAGCCTCCTGGGAAATCACCAGATTGTACTTGTACGACGAAGCAAAATTCTTCTTCGAGTTGCCCACGCAGTAGATCATGTGACCGCTCTTAATCAACGTGTCGGTACTGTCCGTGACATCGATCTCAATGCTGTACGCCACCCAGGAAGAGGTCATCAGGGAAACCTTGACATGAACCGTATACTGCTCATTGTTTTTCAGTGTCGTGGTGACGGATCCCCATCTCTCATTGGGCTCCACAACAGCGTTCTTGCCGCCGGAAACATTCTTGCCCCAGACCTGTTCATCAACCACGGCGATGGTGTAGGTAAACTCATCGTCCGCATTTCCGTTGATGACCTGGTTTTCTACGATAAATGTAAACTCCTGCGAGGCGTTGGCCGTCCACGACGTATAGAGGTGGATATCAGCCGTAACCCGCTGCGTGAACTTATAAGCATTGTTGTAGATCACATCATCACTAGGCTGCTTCGTCGTGTTGATGCAGCTGTTGTTTCCGAGCAGCCACGAGACGAAGTACCAGGTTGCCACGGGAGACGTGGGATCCTCCGGCTTCGCCGAAGCCTCGCCCTTCGCCACCGTGTAGGTGACATAGCGGCTTTCCCCGTTCCTGTAGAACACGTACGGTTCATCGACGTCGGAAGTTTCCGGACCGGTCCAGTTATGAAGCGTGCTCCCTGTCTTCAGCAGGTCAAACGTGACTGTAACCGTGTCGCTCCAGACAGCATACAGTGTCTGATCGTAAGGCGGTTCCTCACTGAAATCCCAGAGGTAATCGCTTCTCACCTTATCCAGAACGTTTCCGTCCGCATCCGGGGTGATCGTTGTCTCGCCCCAGGTCACGGCGCTCGTCGAACTGAAGTCCGTGTGAGCCGCGATATCCGCGTTGATGGTCCAGCCGAGGAAAATCTTACCGTCGCGGACCGGATCCGCCGGACGGTACTGATTGTTGACGATCTTTTCGCCGTAGATCGTATACAGACCGTCGTTGAGATCGATGTAATCCTCCGAAGTCTCCGTCCACTCACCCTCGTTCACGTCGAAGATCACCATATCCTCAGGAACTTCCGTGTAGGTGACGATCACGCCGGTAGGATCGGTCTGCAGCGTGCCTGTATAAGTAACATTGCCATTGTAAGGGATGTTCTCGCTGCCGTCACCGTACGGCGTTTCTCCGTCGAACTCGCCCTCAACACTCATCTTTCTTCTCGAATGATCGTTGACGGCCGTTGCCGTAAAGGTGTCCGTCCCCGGGGTTGCGCCCGGAAGAACGATCTTGACCATGCCGTCGGTGTCCCCGGATTTTGCGGGTACCGTGATCACGGTCGTGGTCTTCTCGCGGTCGAATTCGCCGGTGACCATGTTGACGATGCTGACCGTCTGCTGCGAATTGCTGCCGGTCAGTTCAATCGTGATGTCCTGATCGGTGGTGTTGACGAAGGTGACATACACCATCGGCTCCCACATCGCGTACAGGATCTTGTCGAGCTCATTTCTCGTGACGGCGATCACCGAGTCTGCGGCAAATGCGGGTATATACGCATCGCCCGTCGAAGACGACGTCGGATCCGCTTCCTCATCAAAACCGATCAGCAGATGACCGTCCTCGTTGACGAAGAATTTCGTGCCGGTCACATCATAGTGCTCCTGCGTTGTCGCATATTGGTACAGATGCAGCGCCACATTGGACTGGATATCGCCGAACAGGATCTGCGTCGGATGACCCTGGTACAGCTCGTCATCCGTATTGATCGCCGTGCTGCCCGGTCCGATGATCGCCGGCAGAACGGTGGAGTCATCGGTGTTCACGTATCCGCCGTACTCATCGTTCGCGTCGAGGATCAGGTTCGTGACGCTCGGTCTGCGGTACGTCGTATCTTCTTTCTCGTAGTAAGCCTGCATATGGATGACAGCGCCGTTGTCGGTCTCCTCCGTGACATAGGCGGAATCGATCGTAAAGTTGTCACCCGGCTGATAGTAGATCACCTCTCCGTCGCCATCGAACTGGATCGGTTCCCATACATCGTGCTCCTCGCCGCCGATGGTCTGCGTTCCGGTCTTGCGGACAACGCGCCAGCCGCGGAACACCCAGCCGCTCGTAACGTCCGTAGGAGCGTGAAGGATGCTCGTCTGAGCCTGGTCGGTATAATACTGTGCCGTAAGGTCGTCCGGATCCGTCCACTGCAGCAGGGAAGCGTTGATCGGAACAACTCCGCCCTCTCCGTCATCGGCGTCGAAATACGGGTTGTACTGAATGTAATAACCGCCCTCGAGACGCCAGATCGCACGGATCTCGATATTTTCCGTCACAAGCGTGTTGAAGTCAAACGGAACAGTGGAAACCGTGCCGTCCTCGTACACGCGGTACCAGCCCATGAAGGTGTATTTTTCGGGGCTGACGATCCTGCGGTGCTTCTGCAGGGTGCTGAGATCATGGCCGCCGAAATAGGCATCCATCCACTCGTCCCTGTCCGTGATCTTGACCGCGCCACGCTCCTCAAACTGAGCCACGGTGTAGCTGTCATAGAACTGCCAGTATTCGTCGATCTCCGACTCCGTCAGGTAGATCGCGTTACGGAGACGGCTCGGAATGAACATTCCGTCGTACTCCTCGCCGCGGTACTGGGCGTTCATGTAGTAGAAGACATCCGTCGCCGGATCCAGTCCGAGTGCAGCGATCTCCGCGTCGTCGGTCGGCGTATAATTGCGCTCCAGGAAATTGTAGGCGCTTACAGTCTCATGGTAGTCCGCACGGAAACCGGTGGATGCGCCCGAGGAGTCGGAATTCTCTCTCCAGCGGTCGATCTCCGCACCGTTCGGATCGATCTTGATGACATAATTCAGTTTTTCAAACACCGGGTAAAGCACGATGCTTCCGGCCGGCATTTTCTCGTTGGCGAAATCAAACGGCTCGCCTGCTCCCGCCTCGTTGATGTACCAGCCTAAGAAGCGATAGCCTTCCTTCTCGGGATCATCGTACTTCTTCGCGTCCGCGAGAGACTGCGAGTAATAGTACTGGTCCGTCTTCCGGTCTTCCGCGTCCTCGTACATGAACGTCAGCGAATACTGCTTCGGTGTGTAGAAGAAATAGACGTGATTATCATGCTCCTCCGGAATGTTATAGCAGCTGTAGAAGTACTCGTAGCCCTCCAGCTCCCAGGCCATCTGGAACTGCGGATCGACGTTGGAAATGACATCGGTCGGCGAGTCGGCCGCCTCGAAGAATACGCGGTCACTGATCACCGATGAGTTGACATGCGCGATGTCGGTGCTCCAGGTCGTGGGCGAGTATGCGGCATAGGCACTGCCGGGCACCGTCGCAACCGTTTCGGGATCGTATGTGCCTTCCATGGCCTCGTACAGAATGTGATAGTGCTTGAAGCGGTCCTGGTTTGTGGTCCTGCCGAAATAGGCAACGATATGGTGCACCTGATTCTCGTTGATGATCGCCGTGCCGGCGCGGTTGGAGCACAGCTCCGCCGACATGTAATTGTAGATACCGTTAAGGTCGGGGTTATTGCCCTGCTGGCCGCCCCACGTAGGACGTTCGTTCGCAATCCTGCAATAGAGACTGTCGTAATATCCGGCCCAGGTATACATCGTGACCGGTGAGTTCGCCGGCGTTGTGAACGTAAACGCAGAGTTTACGGGCGAAGGCCAGCGGTCGCCGATGTAGGCACCGTACTTCGCCTCGATCACATACACGTTTGCGTCATTCGGATCATTTTCCGGATCGGGAACATAATCGCCGAGAATATTCTGTCGGGTCGCGACATAGGTCGAGTCGTATGTCACCCCATTGTAGGTCATGCTGTACACGCCCCTCTGGGATGTACCGGTTCCGGGGAAGCCCAGCAGTAAGGTGAGCGGATCATCTTTAAACATGAACTGGATCCAGTTGCCGTAAGGATTCCAGCCCTCTGTCGTCTTCTGGCTGCCGCTGGTCTTGACGTAACCGTCGCGGCCGATGTGGAATACAAGCTTGAACACTCTGCGCTTGTAATACACATTGAATACCGTGCTTCCGTCACCGGAGATCACAACCGGATCATCCGGACGGCTCGTGTCACGCTCATAGAAGATATCCTCGTTCGCGGGAACAGCCTTCACGTCATCGAGGATGTCCGTGCTCAGGACGCCTACGGAATCAATGGTATAAGGCTCAATGTCGCTCAGGTAAATCTCGGAGCCCGAGCCAAAGTTTGTATTAAGCTGAGCGTTCAGATCCGCGGTGTCGATCGTCAGCGCCGCACTGGATTTGAAGTCATCGTCATCCGCGTTCTCAGTCCAGTACACGATGGTGATCTTCGACGAATCGGAGATCCAGCGTGCATACAGCTTCAGGCGGTCAAGGCCGTCGTACAGCTTCAGCTTGCCGTCTGCACCGCTGAGCAGCTCGAACGTGTTGCCTCCGTCGGTCACGGAAAATGTGCCGTCGTAAACGACGTCGCCGTTGCCGTCCGTGATCTGCACCGCCGTCGTGTTGATCGTGATGCTGTGCTTCACGCTGTCGCTGTCAATATAAGAGATTGTGACATCCATCGGATCGGTCAGATTGAGGATATCGCCCGTATCGGGATCGGTCACGGCAAATGCGTACCAGCCGCCGAAATTGTAGCCTTTTCGTTCCGAGGTCGTGATGTTCTCAAAGCAGTTCCGGTCCGCAGTCAGCGGGGTTTCCGGAGGTGTCGCGGGTCCCCAGGACTCCAGGAAGCGGGAGCCAACAAAGCTCGCGCCGCTGCCGGTCACGCCGGAGATGAAATCAACCCAGCGCGCACGGATGAAGATCGGGTACAGATCGATACCCGCCTTGTCCTCGAGATTGACCGTGAGATAAACTCCGTCCTCACCCGCGTCCATGATCTCCGCGCCCGAGTAATCAACCGTCGGGATCTGCACCCAGTTCGGTGCGTCCTCAGTTCCCGCGTTGTACTCCCAGCCCGTAAAGATCAGGTGCTCTGCGTCGGTGCTGTTGGAGCGGACATCGCTGACCTTCACGCGAAGAACGCCCGTATTGCCCGTGACGACGAACTTGCGCGCCATAACGTTGTGAGCGCCCTGGAACGAGTCGTCTCTCGGGTACAGCAGGAAATCGACGAAGTTGTATTTTTCGCTGACCGCCACGAGGAACACGTGGACATTACCGTTTTTGTCCACCTTGCCGGTGCCGGTAATGCTGCCCATGCTCCACTCGACGGTGGAATCGATCTCGACATTGCTCGCGTCGATGGTGATCGGAGTCTCGAAGGACATCGCCTCCGGAGATCCGGGCCATGTGTAGTACAGCTTGGAATCCGATTTGCCGATGCCGTAATCATCCGTGGTCCCGGAGATCACGAAAGGATCGACCACATACCATCCGTAGAAGAAGCTGTCCGGGCTGCTGTCGGGATCGATGATCAGCTCCAGCGGCTCCCCGTTCCTGAGGATCTGCGTGGTCTGATCTTCGTTGTTCTTGTTTTTATAAGTATAAGGATCGCCGACGTAGTAAATCGTCGATCCGTCATTCTGTTCCGCCGCGTTTCCGGAGATAAAGTGGAACTCCACTCTCGGATTCACAACCGTTCCTTCCTCGTGGCCGAGCACGACGTACACAGAGAAACTGTCCGTCGTAAAGGAAACGGTGTCGCCGTCCACAGCATTGTTCGTATCGACAACAGTGCAGTCCGCGGACTTTCTGTCATCCGTAAAATGAAGCACATCCACGTTTCCGCACTCAGACAGATCCGTTCCGACAAGAGTGATGGAAACAGCTACCTCATCCTTAGGTTCATATATGGTACCGTGATCCTTCGCGTCAACGATCTTGATATCAAAGACGCGTGAGATCGCGATCGCGGTCTCATCGATTCCGAGTTTCTCGGCAGAAGCGGCAATGTACGCATCGTAGCCCGCATCGCCCTTGCAAAGCTCGGACACAAGAAGCTCCGTGCCGGTCATCGGAATGCCGGCCTTATCGCTGTATGTAACCTGAACATTGTAGGTCGATCCGTCGGAGGTCTCGAGCTTCTGCTCCAGCACGACCCTGACAACCGCACTTACCGTGAGGCTGTCGGTATCATACGCGACGGAAGATCCGTCTGCCGGCTTCGTCGCCACAAGCTCCGGATCCGCGTCACTGTTATCCTTGTGCCATACCTCCACATCGTTGTCAGCGTCCTCGATCGCGGGACTGCTGATCTCGACCTGAAGCTTCGTATCTTCCGGCTGCCACTTGATGTCCGCAGCCTTCTGTTCTTCACTTGCGTAAACGGAAATGTCGTACGCAACGAGTACTTCCTGACCTTCCACCTTGACATCGGCGGGAACCGCCTCCGCGATCGCTCCCTCCGGAAGCAGACCGGACAGAACGATCTGATCGTCCTCGTAAGCCTTGCCCTGCGGACAGTCGGCAGTGATCGTCTGCTCCGTCAGCGTGAGCTCCGAACCGTCGGCAGCCTTTGTGCCGCGGTCCTCTGCCGCAGTATCCTGTACGGTATCACCGGTCTCTTCTCCTGTCTGCAGCTCTTCCGAGCGCACGACAACATCACGTGCGATGCTCTCTCCCGCCGCCACAGCGACGCAGTGAGATCCCACGATATTGAGAAGCATGCATGCGATTGTAATCCATGCCAGCAACCGTTTCATTGGCTTCCAACCTCCGAAGTTAACGAACGGAGTTTACTCCATTGCATCCTCTTTTTCTACGCGATAGCGGGTCAGCGCGACATCCGCGACCCAGCATGTAACCATAAACAACAACATAAGAGGCGTCCACTGATCGATGAGGATCATCGGCAGACGCATATTTTCCGTTTTAATGAACGCCAGGAACGCCACCGCAGCGATCGCCGTCTCAACAGCGATACCGATCGCGAATCTGCGCGTAAAGGAACCGACACGATAGTACCGGCTCTCGACAGCCTTGCAGAACTCCTCGCGCGTTACCTTGTCTCTGCCGCTCGTCCGGCGCGCGATCTGCATGATCGTCTCGCGCTCTGCGAGCTGCGCAGGTGTAAGACCTTCCGCGTTCCAAAGAGCGGACTTGGCGAGATTCACCTTGCGCATCTTATCGATACGGCCATACTTCATGCGCAGGTTATGGATTGGGAATACGATGTAGATCGTAGCAAGCATGCAGATCAGGTTGACCAGTGCCCACGCGTTCCACCCGTATGAACTGCCGCCGGGCAGGAACCGGTTGAAGAAACGGCTCAGCCAGGACAGGTGCTCACCCGTCTTGGGAGCATCCGGACCGCCGTTCGGCTTGCCGGTCACCGTAGGTACCGGTGTGACTTCCGAAGGACTTCCCGTAAGCGTCGGAGTCGGTGTCGCAGGCTCCCCTGTCGGCTCGACACTGCCGCTGATCTCCGGCTCGACCGTGACACTCGGCTCGGTGGTAGGCACGGGTTCCGTCACGCTCGGTTCCACGGTAGGCGTAGGCTCTTCCACCGGCGTCAGCACGCCGAAGAGAACCAGTCGACCGTTGGTCGTGGCACCGGCACAGGTAGACAAAGCAACAATACGCGTCGCATCCTTGGCCGTCAGAGGCTTCTGGATCTTGGCGTTCAGGCTGATGTAACTGAGCAGTTTACTGAGGTCCTTCTCACTCGTCAGATAAACCATGTCATCGTAGGCATCCGTCTCGAGCACTGCGAAAAACCGGATATCGTACGCACCGCCGGGGAACACAAGCTCGCCTTCCTGATGCTTTTCCAGAAAATCCGCATCCAGGAAGAGATCAAGGTCACCGAACATGGCCCCGTTATCCATATGATGACCGAATATCACAATATAGTTATCGCTCAGGTTCGCCGCGTTGGCAGACGCGAGATATATTGCTCCGGTCAGACTGCTCTTGCCGTCAACATCGTGGTTGGCGTAGTACAGATCATCCTTTCCCTGCATGACAGGGTAATTGATATGTGTGTCCTCAACGCGAAGCCACGCTCTGTAATCCGCGCGTTCCTCCGCGAAGGATTCCTGAACAGCGGAAAGCGGCGTTCCCTCTTCATACTGCAGACTTCCGGAGCTGAACGCCCTGTTCTGCGTATAAACCTGCTCGTAAAGCGAATATCCGCTGTAGATGACCATAGTCGATCCGAGCAAAGCCGCCGTGACAACTAGCACACGAATGCCGGCCAGGCTGATTAAATTGACTGCGCTTTTCAGTTTGACTAACAGCATCCGTCGCTTCCTTTCCGCAACCCCGGTCCGTCGGGATCACAATTTTGTTCTTCTTACAAGTGTTATGACCATTCCCAATATCTCATCCTTCGAGACGGGTCCGAAATAACGGCTGTCCATGCCGTCTGCCCGGTTGTCCACCAGAATGAAATACTGTTCTTCACCCATCGTCAGCGGGTACGCGACACGATCCTCGCGCCGCGGTGTCTCCGAATAGATCATCGGCTCCACAATGGAGTTTCCGTTGACTACGATATGATTTCCCGCGCTGATATCGACCGTGTCACCGGGCACTGCCATCACCCGGCCGATCATCAGCGTTTTTGTTCCGCTTCCGTCGATATCCTTTTCAAAAACAACGACATCCTGGAACTTCGGACTTCGGTCAAGCCGGTAAAATACGATCAGATCTCCCGCGTCGATCCTCGGTGACATGTCCTCACTCGGCATGTGCGTGATCCCGATGACCTTGAAGAAAAGAACCCACAGAACCACAAGAAGGATCGCCAGGTAGATCAGAAATCGCTGTACGTTCTTAAAGCCCTTCTCCGCACCGGAGAGTTCCTTCACCAGCTTGTCCGTTTCATCCTCATCAACAGTGTTATATTCCGACACGTCCTCCGCATCTTCGTTGAGAATATCATCCGTCGTCATGTAGCTCTCCCGCCGAAAAAAAGGTAAAAGACCCGGCTGCAAACAAGTGTAGCCGCCGGATCTTTCTATCGCCCCCGGCCAAAATCCGCAAGGCTACCTGTTATTATTTGCCGATTATGCGTTTTCGCTCTCGTCCTTGGAACGGCGCAGAAACTTAATGCCGAGGAAGAGAAGCAGAACGCCGCCGAGCAGCGTCAGAACATACGGTCCGTAACGGAACATAAGTCCGGTAGGCGAAATGTTCTGAAGATTGTTGTCTACAGCGATCACATGAGAAATCTCATCATTCTCATCTGCGTCCGGAGTAAATTCGGTCTTTGTGGACTGGAATGCTTGCTTTGTGGTCCCCTGCTCGACAACTTCGTCCGGGGTAGCGCCCGCAACCACGTTCTCATTGAGCGGGGTTCCGCCGTCAAATACAGTCGTTACATTATAGATCGTACCGGTCACGTCGTTGGTCTCGTATACCTGCGTGGTTGTTCCTGTCGGAATACCGATATACTTCACCCAGCTGCTGTCCTTCAACGTCACGATACCCTTGGTTTCACCGGCGGAAAGCGCACCGAGCGCGGGATCCGTAAAACCTGCTACGGTTCCGTCTTTGCTGGAACGGATATCGACCGGCTGCGTAACATCTTCATTCGTGAAAATGACCGTGAACGGGAACGCGTGCGTAGCCTTGGCATAAGCATCGTTCCTGACCGTCTTGCTGATCTTCACGTTGTACGTGTAGTAGCTGTCCGCACTGTAAGATACGCTCTCGCGGGTCTTCGTTCCCGCGACGAAACCGTTCGTCTTAACCGCGCCCGTCGTGGTCGTATCGCCATCCGGTGTGATATCCTCGCTCTTAAGAGTGCAAACATAGCCGTAGATATCCCAGTCAGAAGCTGCTTCTCCGCCTTCCGTGACCGTATCGGCGGGTTTTACATACACATCGAGATACCGAACATGCGGATTCTCATCGTTGTCCGTCTCCGTCACTCCGGAGGCAGCATAATCGGGTGCGGTCTCCGTTATGGTATAGCGGTAAACTCCGGATGCGCCGAACACAACATCCGTAAAATCAAGATTCAGATTCTTGTAGTTAGGAGCACCGGTGGGAGCGGCATCGACAGTTTCCGTGCTCGCTGACCACGAGATCGTACCCGTAGCTCCGGCCGTGCCGTTAATCTTGAGACCTGCAACAATGCCGGTCGTGGTCGTTACCGTGACAGCTTCTCCGCTCTCATGGTCCGTTGTTTCATCGGTGATGGAAATATTGTCCGGACCGCCGGTGATCGTGTACACGTACGAGATCGTCGGCGCGCCGATTACCGCCTCGTCCGCATTGTACGCCGTTAATTCCTTAATGATGTTAATACTCTTATCCTGAGACACGGGAGTGTCGGCCTCCTCGAATCCACCGACCTCGCCTCCGTCAAGAGCAGCGTCTGCCATCGCCGTTGCAGCCATGGCGAACAGCATCACAAGTGTCATGATCAATGCAATGATTCTCTTGTTTCGCATAGTCTTCTCTCCGTTTTCCTATTCATTCTCATTCTTTATTGTTGCGCTGACTCCCGAAACTCCTTCCCTTTCGGGGGAAGCCGGGAGTACTCAATCTGCGAAAGGGAACACTCTTCCACAGTAGGTGTATGTTTATTTTATACCACATCTGTAGTAACGTCAACCTTGACGCACCTTTTACCTCTCAAATAATGCGGTTTTTTATTCAATTTTAATAATTCTTGCATCATTTTCTGACAATTTTACGAGTCCAATTGCAAAAACAACCGACCCTATGGTTCGACTCCGCGACCTTGTTACCAAAGAATCGCCGAAGTCCCCGTCGGGTCGGTTTATGTCAAAATGTGGTTATCAGTTCTGATTTTTTTGGAATTTGCATAGCAAGATTTGCTCATCACATCTCAAACCACACCGTCGTCCCTTCTTCACCGCTCGTACAACCGTACTTCGCCCCGTGAAGTTCGAGGATCTGGCGCGTGATGGCGAGACCGAGTCCGCTGCCGTCCTTGGCGAGGCCTCCCTTGCCGGCTGCGTTTTCGTCTCTCCTTGCGCGTCCTCTGCCGTTTCGTGAACCGTCAACCCGGTAAAATGTATCCCAGATGAGGGCAAGCTGATCCTCCGGGATCGGCTCCCCGTCGTTCGTGATCTGGTAGCGCACCGTGTCACGGTTTTTGGAGATATCGATCACGATGGTCTTCTCGCCGTAGCGGATGGCGTTGGTCACAAGGTTCACGAGCACGGTCCGCATCATTGCGAGGTCCGCCTGCACCGTGAGCGACTCCCGGTCCTCCGCCGTGTTCACGGTGATCTCTCGGTCGCCGGTGACGGACGCGAGCTGCCGCAGGACGACCTCATTTAACTCCGGGAGATTGACCGGTTCCGGGAACGGCTCCTTTGCCTTCGCCTCCATCCGGGAAAGGTCCAGAAGATCTCCGACAAGGCCGCTCACGTAATCGATCTGCGCCATCATCTTCTCCCGATACTGAGCACGGCTCTCCTCGGGGATGTCCTCCCAGTTTTCCACATAATTTTTCGTAACCGCCAGCGGCGTCTTCAGCTCATGCGCGACGATCCTTGTCATCGCGAGGCGGTTCCACTCGTAGCGCTCCTGGTTCGTCCGCAGCGAATACACCAGGCAGGAAAGAACAATGATCGATACCAGCAGGACAAAACCGATCGCCGTATAAGCTCCGGTCATACCTCTGATTGCCAGCCGAAGCGGATGCGTCACAAAGGCGATCGCATAGTAGGTCGGTGTATCATCAGACCACAGTCCGCGGTCAGCCATTTCAATGACGTATGACGTTCCGAGTTCGAACCGGCTGCTTTCGAAATCATCAATAGTTTCCCAGTTCACCTGTTTCGTTGATTCAACAAGTTCCGCGGCTTCCTGTCGGAGTTTCCATTCGTATCCCGAATCCGAATTCTTTTTTTCTTCGTGATACGCCAGATCCACGAAATCCTGATGACAAGGATTGGTATATGTTCCTTCTCCCGAAGTTCCGAACCATGATGTGCAGAATTGATACGGTTCCGCTCCTGACGGAACGTCGTGCAGATAGGGCGACAGATCAAACGTACAGTATTTTTCGATATATTTCTTTTCGTCCTGATCATATAGCCAATAAGCGTCGTACAACTCCAGCGTCTCGATATATACCATCCCCTGGTACCGCAACCCCGTGATCCTCACTGCATTATCAAGCATATGGGAATATCTGTAGGCGTCCTCTACATAGGTATCGCCATTTGAACCCGCCTTCACTTCCGGAAGCTCCCAGAACTCCTCGGGGATCGGCGCATACAACGGTTCCCAGTTCAGGTCCTGCTCCGTATTCCAGTAAGGGTCATACAAAACCAGAAAACTTTTCGACATCGGTGCTTTCTCCCCGTCTACGAACAGATCGCTGTAATATCCCGTTTCAGAGCTCATTCCGAACGACTTGGCATAGCTTACTCCATAATCTTTGGCCATTGCCTCATATGCCTTCTCAATCTCAAACACGTCCCAAAACTCGGGATCAAGCGTATCATCTGCCGATATCGAAGGGTGGGACGGCTGATACAGGGAAAATGCAAAACGTTCATTGTCCGCTGCACGGCTCGCATCGCTTCGGAATGCTTCCATAATGTCCTCAGCCCGGGATTTTGTCATCAGCACCATCGCGCCGAGCGCGATCAAGGACATCAGTATGATCAGCCCCCACGTCAGTCTTCTGTAATACTTTGTCATCGCAACTCCTCCCCCCGCGGGTGGCTCCTGCTCCTTCCGGAAGTATCCGCCCTTCACCGCCGTGGCGGCTACTCCTTCCAGTAGTATCCGGCCTTCACCGCCGTGGCGATGTGCTCCCCGGCGTCCCCCAGCGCTGCCCGCAGTTTCTTGATATGGTTGTCCACGGTGCGCTCGTAGCCCTCGTAGTCCGCGCCCCAGACGAGATCGAGGATCTGTGTCCGGGAAAGGATCTGATTCCGGTGCTCCACGAGAAGCAACAGCAGATCGTACTCCTTCGGCGCGAGCGTCACCACCGCCTGATTGACAAGGACACGGCGTCTCGCCGGCTCGATCGTCACCTCTCCCATGCGGGTGACGCCGTCCTTCACGACAAGCCCGCGGTAGCGGTTGATGAGCGCGTTGATCTTCGCAAGGAGGATCGCGTTGGAAAATGGCTTCGTTACATACTCGTCAGCCCCGATCTCATAACTCTCCACGATGGTCTCCTCCCGGTCGAGCGCCGTCAGGAAGATCACGGGCACATCGTAGCGTTCGCGCAGAAACCGGCACACCGCAAGGCCGTCCTTCTTCGGCATCATGATATCCAGTATGACCGCGTCGTACCGGTTGCTCGTGATCGCCCATTCTGCTTCTTCCCCATCGCAAACTGCATCTACCGTAAATCCCTGCTTCCGCAGGAACGCGGCCGTGATATTGCGAATGCCGGGTTCGTCCTCCGCGAACAAAACTCTGTAGCCCATCATTTTCCCTCCCTGAGGCCATCGTAGCAACGCGATGTATCGTTTGTGTATCCATGCGGAAAATATTTTCCGAAAAATTCAGTTCGGATCGTCATCCCTTAAAATACTACTATACGGCAGCCGATTATTCAACCGCCGCACGCACGAAAAAAGGCGCCGCCCGTCACAGACGGACAGCGCCCCGGTTTCCAAAGGTCTTCTTTCTCAAACGAGATTAATAGTTCTCAGCGTGGATCTCGAAGTAGCTCTGAGGATGTGCGCAAACCGGGCAAACCTCGGGAGCCTTCGTGCCGACCACGATGTGACCGCAGTTGCGGCACTCCCAAACCTTGACTTCGCTCTTCGCGAACACTTCCTGTGCCTCCACGTTGTGAAGCAGAGCGCGATAACGCTCCTCATGACGCTTCTCGATCGCAGCGACGCCGCGGAACTTCGCAGCAAGCTCCGGGAAGCCCTCAGCCTCGGCGGTCTTGGCAAAGCCCTCATACATGTCGGTCCACTCGTAGTTCTCGCCGTCAGCCGCAGCTGCCAGGTTCTCAGCGGTGCTGCCGATGCCGTTCAGCTCCTTGAACCACATCTTCGCATGCTCCTTCTCGTTGTCTGCCGTCAGAAGGAACAGAGCAGCGATCTGCTCGAAGCCTTCCTTCTTCGCCTTGGAAGCGAAGTAGGTGTACTTATTTCTCGCCTGGGACTCGCCGGCAAATGCCGCCTGCAGGTTCTTCTCGGTCTGCGTTCCCGCGTAAGGGTTCTTCGCATCCGCTGCAACCTCGCTCACAAGCTCAAGGCTCTCACCCGTAGCTCCGCAGAGAGGGCAAACCGGCTCCTCGCCGTCCGCTACCTGAAATACTTCACCGCACAGTGTACACTTATAGGTCTTCATACTGATTATTCTCCTTGTCTTTGTTGTAATTTGTGATCAGCCTTTCCAAAGGCTGTGAAGGTTGCAGTATGCGTACACTGCCTCAACCTCATCTCCCTCGCAGATCGCGAAGCAAGCCTTGGGTGCGTCACCCGGCTTCAGCACCTTTCTCTGATTGCCGCCCGTCGTCTTCAGGGCGATCCACTCGATATAATGCTCCGGCAGCATCGGATGCTCGACGCTTCCGACCGTCACCGTAACGATACCGTTCTCCACCGCATACACCGGCACATGCTTCTCCACGGACGCGTCCGTCGTACCCGGAACGATCTCCGTCATCGGCTTGCCGCAGCACACGATCGGCACACCGGTCTTCTTTACGATCGCTACAATCTGACCGCAATGCTCACACCGATAAAACACCATTTCCATACCGTAAACCTCCTTATAAATTTTTATTGGCACGACCCCATTTTATACTCCCCGAACAGGGCCTGATGCTTATCTCTCAGTATACCAAATGGCAAGAGAATTTGCAATAAAACACCGATGTTGTTTCAACTCTTTTCAACAGAAAAAACGCCAAAACAAGCTTTTTCAGAGCGTCAACCAACTTGCTTCTTACTGTGGACTCTTCCGAATCTCGACATTTCAACAGAAGTACCGCGGGTTTTCATCGTCTCGGCACTGTTCTCTGCAACTATCGTCCCGGCACTGACGCCCCCGTCTTCCATCTCAGCTTCGCTCCCTGCAATGCCCGTCTCCTCAGTTCTGCCGGCGACATCTGACCCGGCCTCCGGCTTCCCCTGCTGCGAGACAAGCCCCGACTTCTTCCGAAGCCACGAGCGGTACCGAAGCAGGCACGAGATGCCCGCGAGCATCCAAGTGAGCCCGGCGGTCAGCCAGATGCTCCACACGCCGATCTCCGTATATCCGATGAGGATGATGGGCAGGCAGATACGCCCGGCCATCTCCACAACACCGTTGACGAATGAGAAAAATGCATCCCCGACACCGTTGAGCGTGCCTCTCGTCACATAGATCAGTCCGAGGAAGAGATAGAAGAAGCTCGTGATGCGCAGCGCCCTGCCGCCCATCTCGATCACTTCGCTCTCCTTCACGAACATTCCGATCAGGTTGTTGCCGAAGAGCTGCATCACCGTGAACATCAACAAAGAGAAGATACCCACCGCGGCAAATGCCTTCCGCAATCCCTCGCGGATACGCGCGCTCTTACCCGCGCCCCAGTTCTGGCCGGAGTAGTTGGAAAGCGCCATGGACATCGAGCCGTACGGCTGCTGCACGAGCTGCTCGAGGCGCCCCGTCGCCGTGTACGCCGCGATGGCGACCGTTCCGAAGGTGTTGACGACACGCTGCAACGCCGTCGTCGAGATCGCGATCATGCTCCACTGCAGAGCGAGCGGAATACCGAGCCGGATCGCGCGCTTTGTGATGTCGGGATCAAACCGCAGATGCTCCCGGTCAACCCGAAAATACTCGTTGGTCTTCACCGCGTAGGTGAGCGAGCCAATCCCCGCGAGAAGCTGCGCGAGCATCGTCGCCAGCGCCGCGCCGAAGACGCCCATTCCGAAGACACCGACAAAGAGAAGGTCCATACCGACGTTCAAAATACTCGAAATGATCAGGAAGTAAAGCGGCGTCCGCGAGTCGCCGAGCGCCCGCTGCATCGAGGCTGCGTAGTTGTACACCGCCACGAGCGGCACCGACGCGCACGTCATGCGCATGTACAAAATGGAATCCGGCAGGATCTCCGCCGGCGTTCCCATGAACCGCAGCACCGTCGGCACTAAGGAAAATGCCACCGAGCCCATGATGATCGCGGCCGTGAACATGATGTACGCCGAGTTGACGATCGCGCGCTTGACGTCGTCCCGTCTTCCCGCGCCGAACAGCTGCGCCGTCACAATACCGCCGCCGCTGCCGATACCGTTGCTCACGGAGAAGAACAGAAACGACACCGAGCCCGTCGCGCCGACCGCCGCCAGCGCGTCCTTGCCGAGCAGCTTGCCGACGATCATCGTGTCCGCCAGGTTGTACGCCTGCTGGAACAGATTTCCGAGAAGCAGAGGCAGCGCAAAGAGAGCCAGCAGCTTAAGCGGCTCACCCTCGGTCATGTTTTTTACCTTCTGTACGCGCATCCGAATTTCCTTTCCTGCTTCATCCCCAAGTAACTTACCCGATCAAACGGTTCCCCTTCTCCACCCTTCAATTCGCGCTCATTATAGCACCGCCCAAGACAAAATCAACACGGAAAATGCCCCCTCACACGAAGTGGCGTTGAAAGTACATCAAAGCATGCCTTAAACCATACTTTCTGCGTAACCGAAGCACAAAAAAACAGGCAGCACCGGCCAATGGCCGTCACCGCCTGTAGTTTTAAAGCGAACAAAAACGATCAATTCGCCTTTATAGGGCTTGTGATATCACGCTTCGATCAGTCAACCTTCGGAAGGTTCGCAAGGCTTGCTGCGATCTCCTCGTCGGACGGGATGTAGTCACCCATCTCACCGTTGTTGAATTTTTCGTATGCAACCATATCGAAGTAGCCGGTACCGGTCAGACCGAAGACGATGGTCTTCTCCTCGCCGGTCTCCTTGCACTTGAGAGCCTCGTCGATGGCAACGCGGATCGCGTGCGAGCTCTCGGGAGCGGGAAGGATGCCCTCGACGCGTGCGAACATCTCCGCAGCCTCGAACACCTTCGTCTGCTCAACGCTTCTTGCCTCCATGTAGCCGTCTGCGTACAGCTGCGAAAGCGTGCTGCTCATGCCGTGGTAGCGAAGGCCGCCTGCGTGGTTCGGAGCGGGCATGAAGTTGCTGCCGAGGGTGTACATCTTGGCAAGCGGGCAAACCATACCGGTATCGCAGAAGTCGTATGCGTATTTGCCGCGGGTGAAGCTCGGGCATGATGCCGGCTCAACGGCGATGATCTGATAATCCTTCTCTCCGCGGAGCTTCTCGCCCATGAACGGGGAGATCAGACCGCCGAGGTTGGAGCCGCCGCCTGCGCAGCCGATGATCATATCCGGAACGATGCCGTATTTGTCGAGCGCGGCCTTGGTCTCAAGACCGATCACGGACTGGTGAAGAAGAACCTGGTTCAAAACACTGCCGAGCACGTAGCGGTATCCCGGATTGCTCACGGCAACCTCAACCGCCTCGGAGATCGCGCAGCCAAGGCTTCCGCCGGTTCCCGGATGAGCCGCGAGAATTCTCTTGCCGACCTCGGTCGTCTCGGACGGAGAAGGAGTAACGCTCGCACCGTAGGTTCTCATAACCTCGCGGCGGAACGGCTTCTGCTCGTAGGAAACCTTAACCATGAACACCTTGCAGTCAAGTCCTAAATATGCGCAAGCCATCGAGAGCGCCGTGCCCCACTGACCTGCACCGGTCTCAGTGGTAACACCCTTGAGGCCCTGCTTCTTAGCGTAGTAAGCCTGAGCGATCGCGGAGTTGAGCTTGTGGCTGCCGCTGGTGTTGTTGCCCTCAAATTTGTAGTAGATCTTCGCCGGCGTACCGAGCTTCTGCTCCAGGCAGTAAGCGCGTACAAGCGGCGACGGACGATACATCTTGTAGAAATTACGGATCTCCTCGGGAATCTCGATGAACGGGGTGTCGTTGTCGAGCTCCTGCTTTACGAGCTCCTCGCAAAATACTCCGCCGAGCTCCTCAGCGGTCATCGGCTGATGCGTGCCGGGATTGAGAAGCGGCGCGGGCTTGTTCTTCATATCCGCGCGCATGTTGTACCATGCCTTGGGCATCTCCTGCTCTTCGAGGTAAATCTTGTAAGGGATTTCTTTGTTCGACATCGTTGTGTCTCCTTTCTGTGTTTTTTCCGGGATCGGATCCGAAAAATAAAAATATCCCATCCCGCATTAATGTCTTAATGCCGGGACAGGACGATAATTTCATCATTCCTGCGGTGCCACCCCGCTTGATGCTTTCGCATCCTCTTTCGCGCATACATGAATATGCCGGTCGTTGTTGACGGGGGAACCCCACCCCGGCGCCCATACTCCGACTTGCGTCGTTTCCTCTTGCCCTCAAAAGTCCATTCAATCCTTCGGATGCTGTCGCAATCCCAGCGCCTGCGGCTCTCTGTGTGCAACCTTGTGAAGAATCTACTCACTCTTTCTCAACGGTTTAATTTCTTATACCACGATGGCCGCGCCATGTCAAGCAGGATTTTTCGAGGGCCGGATTTGTCCGCATTTTCCGAACAACCCATCTCCCGATACGAAAAATCCTCCCCGCCGGATTCCGACGGGGAGGATCTGATCAAGTTCCATTTTCGTAAGGATCACTCAGCCTGGTAATCAAAACCTGCGTGCTCCTCAACCTGAGCAGCGCCGAAGAACGCGTACTTTGCCTTCAGGTTCTTGTCAAACAGAAGCGGGCTGTAAGCCTTTCTCCAGGACATGCCGTCGGAGAAGCCCCAGAAGGTCAGAGCATCCATCTTGAGCGTGCCGGCATCGACACGGTCGAGAAGACCCTTGACAAGGTTGTAGTAGTACACACCCTGCTTGGAAAGCATTCTGGGCGTTGCGTTCTGAGGGAACTGATATTTGCCGAGGCAGACATCAAGCTCGGTCAGCTGGATCTTCAGGCCGAGAGCGCTGAGCTGGTCAACGGTCTTGAAGTAGTCGTCAAGGCTGTCGCTTGTGTAAAGGTGAGCCTGGAAACCGATACCGTCGATCAGGTAGTTGCCCTTGTCGTCAACAAGCGTCTTGACGAAGCTCTCAAGGGTGTTCGTCTTGAACTGCTCGTTGTAGTCGTTGTAGTACAGATCGATGCTCTCCGGAGCATACTTGTTCGCATAGTAGAACGCGTACCAGATGAAGTCGTCGCCGACTGTTGCAGTCCAGTTGCTGCGGCGAAGGGAACCGTCCTCCATCCATGCCTCGTTGACAACGTCGTATGCATAGAAGAGATCGATGTAACCTGCCTCTTCGAGCTTCTCAAACACCTGCTTGATCATGCTCTCCATACGCTTGAGCATCTCCTCGCGGCCGACAAGCTCCTTCGAAGCGTCGAAATCCTCGTGGAAGATCCACTCGGGAGTCTGGCTGTACCATACAAGCGTATGGCCGCGCACCGACATGCCGTTCTCCTTCGCCCACTTGAGCATGGAAAGCATGTTCGGGTTGAACTCGACAACGATCTCGCCGGCTTCCTTGCTCTTCGCCTCGCTGAGGATGTAGTCCGGCTTCATGTCATTTTCCATCGTAACACTGTTGAACTGCTCCTTGATCAGAGCGGCGGACTTCGCATCGCCCGTCATATATGTCGTCAGGCAGGTACCTGCCTTGACACCGTGCTGTGCGAAGACATCCTTGATCGAGATGCCGTCAGCATCCGGAAGAGGGGTTGCCGTAGGGATCGGCGTCTCCGTCGGGCTCGGCGTAGGCGTGTCCGTAGCGGTGGGCTCAGCGGGCGTGCTCGTAGGCGTCGGATCCGCGGGCTTTTCCGTCGAATTGTCCTTGCCGCAAGCCGCGAAAGCAGCGATCAGCGTCAGAACCATCAGAAACAAAGCAATTTTCTTTTTCATGACTTTTACTCCTTATATCGTTTGTGAAAGGTCCCGGCCGCAGCACGTCGCGCGGCACTCCTGCGGACACTCTCGCTCGTTCGGTGTCTGTAACGCGACACCGCCCCAAAGTATAGCACAACTTTGGGGCGGGATTCAATATCAAGAGTGTGGTTTTTCTGTGTCCTTACTGCTCGTCATTCTCCACCGTAAACGAGTACACCGTGCAGAAGTCGTAAGGCTCTCCGGCCTGGAAAATGCTGGTCGGGAAGCTCGGGATGTTGCAGGAGTTCGGATAGAACTGCGTCTCGAAGCAGACACCGTCGCGCTTCTTGTAAACGACGCCGCCCTTGCCCGGGTTCGGATCCTTTGAGCCGTCGATGAAGTTGCCGCTGTAGAGCTGCATGCCGGGAAGATCGGTGTAGACCTCCATCTTGCGTCCGCTCTGCTTGTCATAGAGGATCGCGACGAGATCCATCTCGTCCTCCTCCTCGATGTCGAGGTCGAGCACGTAGTTGTGATCGTAACCGCCGGCGATCTTGAGGCACTCCATGTCCGCGTTGATGTCGCGTCCGATCGGCTTCGGCTCCTGGAAATCCATCGCCGTGCCGGTGATGTCCATCACCTCGCCGGTAGGGATCAGAAGCTTGTCCGTAGGCGTGATCTGGTGGCTGTTGATCCAGACCTCCTGATCAAGCACGGAACCGCTCGCCTGGCCCGCAAGGTTGAAGTAGGTGTGGTTGGTCAGGTTGATGACCGTAGCCTTGTCGCTGACCGCGTAGTACTCGATCGCGAGATCGTTCTCGTTCGTGAGCGTGTAGGTCACCGTAACCTCGAGGTTTCCGGGGAAACCCTGCTCGCCGTCGGGGGAGATGCGCGAGAATTCAACGCTTACGCTCTCCTCTTCCTCGATGATCTCAGCGTCATAGAACACCTTGTTGTAGCCAAGGGGGCCGCTGTGAAGGTTGTTCACGCCGTTGTCATTTTTCGCAAGCTCGTACGTCTCGCCGTTGATCGTGAACTGTGCGCCGCCGATGCGGTTTGCGTGACGTCCGATGAACGAGCCGTAACCGGGACCGTTGGTCTCGTAGCCGGTCACGTTGTCATAGCCGAGCGCTACATCCTCAAAATTGCCGTTTTTGTCCGGAACGATGATGTTTACGATCACGGCGCCGAAGTCCGAAACCGTAACCTTCATGCCGTTCTGATTCTCCATCGTAAACAGGGTGGCTTCCTTGCCGTCCTTCGTCGTGCCGAAGCTTGATTTGGTAATACCCATTCGCATGTTCTCCTTTTCTTATTTCCGCAGCTGCCGGTATCCCCGCGCTACAGAAGAAGTGCCGCAATCAAACCGATCTGAACCGCCGCGAACAGCGGTACGAGGATCGTAAACCGCAGGTGCTTTGTCTTGTGCCGGAACAGATACATGCCAAGCATGCCGCCGACGCCCCCGAAACAGGCCGCTGACAACAGCAGTGTCCGCTCGGGTATGCGCCACTGTCTCTGTCTGGCGCGCCGCTTGTCAATACCCATCATAGCAAATGCGATACCGTTTGTCACTAACAGAATTGCCGCGATGACCGCAATGTGCTCTTCACACCATATCTTCATAAAGCTCCGTCGAAAAATGTAGGAATTGTATCGGATTATGCGTCAGTTTGCCGCGAACTGCCGTCGCCGTACTTATGCGCGCACCGCGTCCGCAAGCTCCGCAACCGTAACCGCCTTCTGCTCGCCGGTAGCCATGTCCTTGAGCATCACGGTTCCCTGTGCCGCCTCGTCCTCGCCGATGATGGCCGCGTACGGAACACCGATCTTCGCGGCATACTTCATTTTCTGCTTCATGCCCTTGCTCTGGCAGTATACATCCGCGCTGATGCCCGCGCCGCGGATCGCCGAAGCCGCCGTGAGCGCCGCGCCGAGCTGCGCCTCTCCCATCGGGATCACAAGGCAACGCGCCACACAGCCGCTGCCCGCGGCGGGGATCAGCCCGTTCTCCTTGAGCTGGTAGAACAGTCTCGTCAGACCGATGCTGATGCCGATGCCCGGAAGCTTCTGGTCCGTGTAGTACTCGGCAAGGCTGTCGTAACGGCCGCCGGAACACACGCTGCCCATGCTCGGGTAATCGTTGAGCATCGTCTCGAACACCGTGCCGGTGTAATAATCAAGTCCTCTTGCGATCGTGAGATCGATGATGAACGCGCTCTCCTCGACGCCGAACAGGCGAAGGTACGAAACTACCGTCGCGAGCTCCTCCACGCCCTGCTTGTACAGCTCATTTTCGATGTTCTGCGCACGCAGTGCCTCGATCACGTCGTCGTTCGCTCCGCGAAGCGCAAGGAACGCGAGGATCCTCTCCGCGTCTTCCGCCTTCACACCGAACTTCTCAAGCTCCTCCGTGACCGCCTCGCGGCCGATCTTCTCGAGCTTGTCGATCGTGCGAAGGATGTCGCCGATGATCTCCGAGTAACCGAGCTCCGCAAAATACCCGTTCAGCACCTTGCGGTTGTTCATGCGGATCGTGAACGAGCCGAACGCGAGCTCCTTGAACACGTTGTAGATGACCGCAGGCATCTCTGCATCGTAGACGATGTCCAGGGAATCCTGTCCGATCACGTCGATATCACACTGGTAAAACTCGCGGAAACGTCCCTTCTGCGGGCGCTCGCCGCGGAACACCTTGCTCATCTGGTAGCGCTTGAACGGGAACGCAAGCTCCCCCGCGTGCTGCGCCACGTAGCGCGCGAGCGGCACGGTCAGGTCGAACCTGAGCGACAGGTCGTTGTCACCCTTCTGGAAGCGGTAGATCTGCTTCTCCGTCTCGCCGCCGGCCTTCGCCAGCAACACCTCCGACAGCTCGATCAGCGGCGTGTCGAGAGGAAGAAAACCGTAGCGCTCGTAAACGCTGCGGATCGTGTCATACATCTTGTTAAATGCGATCTGGTCCTCCGGGAGAAGCTCCATAAACCCCGGCAGGATCTTCGGTTGTACTTTGTTCTTGCTCATATATCCTCCATTCCGCGGTCACCCGCGGCTCTTCTTCACATTGGTAATGGCCGGTCCGGAACTCCTCCGTCGCCGGCGGCACGCGCTTCACCCCGCGCAGGGCTTGGGTAGTTCATTCATCTCCGCGGTCACCCGCGTGCTCCCCGTGCGAGGCCGCAACCGCGTTCGCCTCCACAAGAGGCATATCGTCCACCTCGATCGTGAGCGCCCGGTCGATCAGCGCCTTCACCGACGCGAACTCCGGTCCGTACACAACCCTGAGGAATGCCAAAAACACGCGCATATCGTACTCGCGCACGTCATCGATCATCATCTCGACCGCCGTGTCCACGGAAAATGCCGCACGGTACGTGCGGTTGCTCACCAGCGCCGCGAAGACGTCGCACACGCGCAGGATCTTCGCTCCGTACGGGATCTCGTCGCCCTCAATGTGGTGCGGGTACCCCGTGCCGTCGCAGTTCTCGTGATGGTTCGCGATGAACGAGATCACATCCTCGGAGTACGCGCCCTCCTTGCGGAGCACGTCGATGCCGAGCGTCGGGTGCATGCGAACATACTTGGAGCGCTCGACCGCAAGAATGTCGTCGCGGTGGCCGTAGATGACGTCCGCGAGTTCGAGCTTGCCGATGTCGTGCAGCATGCCCGCCACACCGATCTCCTCGCAAAATGCCTCGTCCTCGCCGAGAGCCTTCGCCACAAGCACCGCAAGAGCGCTCACGATCTCGCCGTGGGCGCAGAAATCCCGCAGATCACGCTCCACCGTGAGGCGTGCTCCCATGCGTGCGATCAGTTGTCTCTCGCGTTCTAAGTTCATGTTGCTCTCCGATATCAGACATTGTTTGCGAAGAACGTTCTCTTCCGCTCGATCATCTCGTCGATGCGGTCAATGTAGTCCGTCAGGCTCTTCACATTTTCCACTCGCTCAATGCGGTCTTCGTCGTAAAATATAAACTTCGACATCGCGCCCGCGCCGGCCGCCAGGATCGTCTGCTTCTCCTCCATGATGAGGATGTTGTAGATGCCCTCCCTGCCGTGCTTCGCGTAGCCGACATTTTCCAAATTCTCAGCCATGTTCTTCTGGCGGTACAGATAGTACGGAAGATAGTCGTGCTCGCGGCAGAAGCGGATGCTCTCCGCAAGCATCTCCGTCACGCCCTGCGCCTCCATTCCCTCGTAGTCCTCGCGCTGCGTCGTCAGCCGCGCCGCGCGCTTACGCGCAAGCGTGTGCACCGTGAGAGAATCGGGATCGAGCTTCGCGATCTCCGCGAGCGTCCCGCGCACATCGTCCGGGTTCTCGCCCGTCAGGCCGATGATGATATCCATATTGATATTGTCGTGTCCGGCTTCGCGCGCCATGTGCATCGCCGTCACGATCTGCTCCACCGTGTGCCGCCGCCCGATCAGATCGAGCGTGCGCTGCTGCATCGTCTGCGGGTTGATGCTGATGCGCGTCACACCCTGCTCCTTGAGGATCCGAAGTTTTCGCTCCGTGATGCTGTCCGGTCGTCCGGCTTCCACCGTGAACTCGATGCAATCGTCCATCGGAAGGTACTTCCGCACGGTCAGAAGAAGCCTCTCCAGCTGCTCCGCCGAAAGCGCCGTGGGCGTTCCGCCGCCGATGTAGACGGTCTGCAGCTTCTTCCCCGGCATGCACGTTCCGAGGTATTCGATCTCCTTTGTGAGCGCGTCCAGATACGCGTCCGTAAGCTTCCCGAACCGCTCCAGAGGATACGATGTAAACGAACAATAGTGGCACGTCGTCGGGCAGAACGGAATACCGATGTAGATGCTGTAGCCGTCGCGGTAGTTCATGCCCGTGAGGATTTCCCGCTCGCGCCTTGCGACCTGCAGGCTCGTCGCGATCTTCTCCTCGCTCACGAGGTACTCTTCTCTCAGCCGCGCCTCGATCGCCGCGGTCTCCTCCCCTGCCTCCATCGCCTCGTACACAAGCTTCGTCGGGCGCACTCCCGTGAGGATGCCCCACGGCAGCTCCGTGCCCGTCTCCCTTGCAAGCACGCGGTAAATCTCCCGCGCCACACGGTTGCGGTACGCCTTGCGCTCCGGGTCCACTCCGTCCGCGTCCGCGCGTCCCACGCACTCGCCGCTTCGGTACACGCGGATCCGGTACCAGTCGTTCATCAGGATGCAGGAAAATGTATACTCATACGCCGGGTTGGCCGCCAGCAGGAGCGTCGGCTCCTCGCGGCAGAGGTCCCTCATGGGCTCCTCCTCGGCTTCGTAGTGATTCACTTCAAACTCGCTGTGCGGAAGAAATGCTCGGATCAGCGGACGCAGTTCCTGCTCGTAATCACGCCCGTACAGGTTCAATTCGATCAGGGTGTCCATCGCGCTCCTTTCCGCATAATGCAAGGTTCAGTCCTTCACGGACAGATCGTTCGTCCGCTTCTTCTTCGGGGCCGGCATCATCGCCTTCGTCTGCCCCTTCTCCCAGGTGTACATGTTGTACCGCTTCTCGTACTCGATCGTGGTCGCCGGCCCGTGACCCGGGAACACCAGCGTCTCGTTCGGCAGCTGATACAGCTGCTTCCGGATCGATTCGATGAGCGTCTTCATATCGCCCGTGGGCAGGTCGGTCCGCCCGACACTCTCCATGAACAGCGTATCACCGCTCATGAGGATCGTCTCCGTCGGGAAGAAATAGCACACGCCGTCCTCGGTGTGCCCCGGCGTCGCCAGGCAGGTGATGGGGAAACCCGCATACTCGACAAGCTCCTCATCGTCCACATAGCGGTTCACCGAAAAATGCATCAGCGACTCCGGAAAATACTCCTCCGCCCCCTTGGGCGCGATCTTGCTGTAATCCTTGAGGAAGCTCTCGCCTCCGCGACCCGCGATCACGGGGATGTTGTATACCGACTGCAGCTCCCGCACCGCACCGATGTGATCAAAGTGTCCGTGCGTGAGGAAAATAGCCACCGGCAGCATGTTCATGCCGCGGATCTCCTCGCGGATCTCGTCCGGCTCCGCGCCGGGATCGACGATGATCAGCTGCTCCGTCTCCGGGTTGCCGATCAGATAACAGTTGGTCTCATAAGGACCGACATGCATGGCTTTGATCTGTCTCATGGGGTACCTCTTTCGCCCGTTCCTCGTTTCGTTCTACCGTAGTAGAACCATTATTCTGTCGATATTTTTCGATAAATCATTAGCAATTGTGCCCGCGCGGGATCAGCCCGCGGTACGCTCCACATCCACGACAAATTCCACCTGGCGGATGCGGTTCATCATCGCGTTCAGCTGCGCTGTGCTGTGAACCTCGAACGAGACAACGATCGTGCTGATGTCGTTCTTGCCCGGCCGTACGGTCGTGGAGTTGATATTCAGATTATTCTCATTCAGGATGCGAATGACCTCGAGAAGCGTCTCCGTCTTGTGCGAGTTGTTCGCAAATATTCGAACCTCCGCGTTGTAGGTACGTTCCGAAAGCGTCTCCGCCTCATCGGCCGGCACTTCCCATTTGGCCTCGATCAGGCGCTGCTTGTCATCGTCCGAGAGATGCTGCATGTTCACGCAGTCCGAGCGGTGGATGGAAACACCGCGGCCGCGCGTGACGAAGCCGATGATCGGGTCTCCGGGAACCGGAGCACAACACTTCGAAAAATGAACCGAGAGGTCGTTGGCGCCCTGCACGACGATGCCGCCGCCCTGTCTGTTGCGCTGCGGCTTCGCGCGCTCCTCGGTGAGCAGAGCTTCCACCTGCTCCTCCGCCGTCATATTCTTCTCGCGGGCTCTGTTCCACTCCTCGTAGAGCTTGTTGACGACCTGGCCTTCCTTGATGGTACCGTGGCCGATCGCGGCCATCAGCGACTCCCAGTCGCGGAAGCCGTATTTTACGAGACATGCCTCCTGATATTCCGGCTTGGAGATATCGGACAGGTTGATGCCCTTCGTCTTCGCGTAGTTCGCGATGGCGTTCTTGCCTCGCGCGATATTGTCATCCTTGAGCTCCGCCTTGAACCACTGGTTGATCTTGTTGCGCGCCTGCGCGCTCTTGACGATCTTGAGCCAGTCGCGGCTCGGTCCCTTCGCGTTCGCGGAGGTGATGATCTCCACGCGGTCGCCGTTCTGGATCTCGTACTCGATGTTCACGAGACGGTCGTTGACGCGCGCGCCGATCATCTTGTTGCCGACCGCGCTGTGAATGCTGTACGCAAAATCGACCGTGTTCGATCCGACCGGCAGCGTCTTCACCTCACCCGTAGGCGTGAAGCAGTACACGCTGTCGTTGAAGAGGTCAAAGTCGCTCTTTAAGCTGTTCAGGAATTCCTTGTTGTCGGACATGTCACGCTGCCACTCAAGGATCTGACGAAGCCACGCGAGCTTCTCATCCTCGGCGTTGTCCACGTGCTTGCCGCTCTGGGATTCCTTGTATTTCCAGTGCGCCGCGATACCATACTCGGCGATGCGGTGCATTTCCTTCGTCCGGATCTGGATCTCCACCGGCGTGCCGCCAGGGCCGATCAGCGTCGTGTGCAGCGACTGATAGTTGTTGGCCTTGGGCATGGCGATGTAATCCTTGAAGCGTCCCGGCACCGGCTTGTACATATCATGTAAAATGCCGAGCGCCGCATAGCAGTCCTTGACGCTCTCGACGATGATACGGACGGCGAAGAGGTCGTAGATCTGCTCGATCGACTTGTTCTGGTTGACCATTTTCCGGTAAATGCTGAAGAAGTGCTTCGCGCGCCCGTCGATCTCGGCGTGGATGCCTGCCTCCTCCATCTTCTTGCCGACCTCGTCGGAGATCTTCTGCACGAACGACTCGCGCTCTGCGCGCGTCGCCTTGATATCCTCCGACAGCTGTTTGTATACGTCGGGCTTGAGGTATTTGAGGGCAAGGTCGTCCAGTTCCTTCTTGATCTTACTGATACCGAGCCGGTGCGCAAGCGGGGAGTAGATCTCCATCGTCTCGCGCGACTTCTCAATCTGCTTCTCGGGCGACTGGTACTGCATCGTCCGCTGATTGTGAAGGCGGTCCGCCAGTTTGATCACGATGACACGGATATCCTTGGCCATGGCGATGAACATTTTTCGAAGGTTCTCCGCCTGTACCTCGATCTTATCCTGCGAATAATTCAGTTGCGTCAGCTTGGTGACGCCGTCTACAAGGAGCGTCACCTCCGAGCCGAACAGTCGTGTGAGCTCCGCCTCGGTGATCGTCGTATCCTCGACGACATCGTGCAGAAGACCCGCCACAATGGTTTCCTTGTCCATCTCGAGCTCTGCCAGGATGATCGCCACCGACAGCGGATGGATGATGTAGGGCTCGCCGCTCTTTCTCTTCTGGTTCCCGTGCGCGTCCAGCGCCAGCTTGTACGCGCGCTCTATGATCGTGAGGTCCGTCGTAGGGCGATACTTCCGGATCGTCTCGATCAGCTTTTCATACAACTGTTCCGGCTCCGTGAAATCTTCGGTCGCGCCGAGTCCCGTGCCGATTTCCTCGACAACTTCCGCTGCTTCGTCCGAGTCAGCTGTAGTTGCTGCGCTGTCAATTGCCGAAGTAACAGTATCGCGGTTCTCATCTGCAATGGTCAGATTTGCATTCTCCGTATCCTTACCCATGACGGTTTTACCCTCCTTTCTGGAATGTAGCGAAGCGAAATGAACAGAAAGGAGGCCGGTTTCGCGAGGATTACGCAGCGAAACCGGACAGATATCAAAAACGTCCTCGTTTTTGATATCGCCTCCATTTCTGGAATGTAACATAGCAAAACGAACAGAAATCAGGCCGGTTTCGCGAGGATTACGCAGCGAAACGGACAGATATCAAAAACGTCCTCGTTTTTGATATCGCCTCCATTTCTGGAATGTAATGAAATGTGGTTACACATTTCCCATTATAAACTAAGATTATACCATTTCTCCCTATTGTAGGCAAGAAAAAAATCTCCCTGCGAGCACTCCTCACGGGTGCGAGGGAAGTCTCGGAAAAACCAAGGAAACGCCGACGGTATCGGCGTTTCCTCTGCAATGTGTTTCCGCTAAACTATTATAACTGCTCCAGCATAAACTCCTTCACGCCCTCGAGGCTGCTGCGCTTCCACGCGCCCTCGGTCTCGCGCCGGGCAAGCGGATAGATGATCTGCATGTCGAGCGTCTCGCCCGGCACGCGGCCGCTCCGCAGCGGCTCATAAAAGTCAGCGACCCAGTCCTCCTCCGTCGCGTTCGCGAATTTGTCGGGGAAGAGGAACCTAAGCTGCCGCTTCGTGTTGGCGACAAATACCTTTGCCGCGAGCGGTGCCAGCAGCTCATACTCATCAGCCTGCACATCGGTGAAGATCCGCGGCAGGTCCGCGCTCACGACGCGCTCTTTCTCGCGGTCGATCCGAATGCCGAACGGCTCGAAGGACCACTCATTTTCCGTAAAATGAAGCTTCACGAACAGGCCGTATTCCGTGTTGAACTGCGCGCGCTGATAGTCCGTGTCGAAGATGAAATTGCCGAGGGAGTAAAAGATGGCCTTGTCCCCCACGGTCTCGTAGTTCATCGGCACATGCGGATGGTGCGCGACCACGATATCCGCCCCCATCTCTAAGTAGAGGAGGTACCGGTCTCTCGTGTACGGTGCCGGAAGCGCCGTAAACTCCTCGCCCGCATGGGCCACAACGATGCACCAGCGGCACTTGCGTTTCACCGCTGCGATGCGCTCACGGATGAGCTCAAGATCGCTCCAGGAGAAGCATCCCGCCGTGTCCTCGCCCGCCTTGCGGCAGGCACGCTGGTATCCGACACCGATCATGCCGATGCCGCCCGCCTCGCGGAAGATAACCGGCGCCGACGCCTCCGCGAGATTGCTCCCCGCTCCGAGCGTCTTCACACTGCAGCTCTTCGCAACCGAGAGCGTGTCCGCCATTCCGACCGGTCCGGCATCCATGATGTGGTTGTTGCATATATTCCAGACATCCGCGCCGATCCGGTTAAAGAACTTCACGGCGTTCGGATGAATGCTGTGCTTTAGGTTCGCGGCGGCACCCGTCACGCCAGCGACCTTGCGCCGTCTCGTGAGAGGTCCCTCCACGTTGATGACAAGATGGTCCGCGGAGCGCAGGAAGGCAAGCGCCTCGTCCGAAACGAGTTTCTCATCGTTCCAGCGGCGATGCATGTATTTGTCAAATCCGATATCGCCCGTGAAGGCTATTGTGGTTTCCTTCGCCATGCTTCGCTCCCGAAAAATGCTGCCGCGCACGCGTCTTTTTGTTACAGCCCGACCATCTCGCGGAATTTCTCTCCGCGCTCCTCAAAATCCTTGAAATATCCGTACGATGCCGCTGCCGGGGAGAGCACACAGGCCCGTCCCGCAGGCGTGATCGCACGCGCCTTCTCGACCGCCGCTGCCAGATCATCCACGTAGACACAGCTGTCGCAGTCGCTCACCTGATCGTAAATCCGCCGTCCCGACTCGTACGCGAGAATGTAGCGGAACTGCGGGTTGTTGCGGATGAACGTCACGAGCGCGTCGTAGTTGATCCCGCGGTCCATGCCGCCGATGATGACCGAGTACGCGCCCGGGATGGACAACAAAGCCTCGATCGTCGCGTTCGGGATCGTCGAGATGGAATCGTCGTAGTACGTGACACCGTCCTTCACACCGAGTTTCTGCAGCCGGTGGGGAAGTCCCGTGAATGTCCGAAGCGCCGCCTTCACGGCCTCCGGATCCGCGCCGTACACTTCCGTCGCGATGCGGTACACGAACTCCGCGTTGTAGTTGTTGTGCTCGCCGAGCACCTGCAGGTGATAATCCGGTGCCGACGCGAACTCGATCGCCGTCTTCGCGGCGCGCGTTTCGATCGGCGGGACCTGGGTTCCCACGAAGAAGAAATCATTTTCCGACTGCTGCTCCGTGATATGCCGTTTCGCCGCAAAATACCGCTCCACCGTATGATAGTAATCGAGATGTTCTTCGAACAGATTCAAAAAAACCGCCACATGCGGCGATGTCCGAAGATGCGCAAGTTGGTGGCAGGAAAGTTCAAACACGATAACGGTATCCTGTTCGATCTCACCGTAATAGTCAAGGCACGGTTTGCCGATGTTTCCGAGGAGGATCACCTTCTGCGGCAGGCACTCACCGAGCACATGCGCCAGCATCGCGGACGTGGTGCTCTTTCCCTTGGTGCCGGTCACACCGATCACCTGATCCCGGAACTCACTCATGAAGACATCGGTCATCGATGAGTATCGCGGATCGTCATCATCCATGACGATCCCGGGGCTCTTGAGGATGACGTCGTACTTCTGCTCGTCGATATCCTCGCGCTTCCCCTCAAATACGGCAACCTCCCTCGGATTACAATATGTCGCAAGGAAGCGCTCCATTGAGCGCCCCTCGCGACCATAACCCCAGATCAGGACGGATTGCCCGTCAAATCCTGTATATTGCTTCATACTGCTTCCGTTTCTGCGGCGGCCGGTGACCGCCTTTCGGAAAATGGCTCATTTTCCGCTCTTGTGTTCTTACTTGACCTCTTCCGTCCAGTTGCGGTCGTCAGCGATCTTGCCGAGCTGAATGCCGGTGATCGTGTCGTACAGCTTCTGGCTTACAGGGCCGATGCCGCCGTCGCCGATCTGGAACACTTCGTTCTCGAAGCGGAGATGGCTGACCGGGCTGATGACAGCTGCGGTACCGGAACCGAAGCACTCCTCGAGCGCTCCCGTGCGGCCTGCCTCAACAAGCTCGTCAACGGAGATGCGGCGCTCCTCAACCGGAAGACCCCAGCTCTTGCAAACCTCGATAACCGAGTTTCTCGTAACACCCGGAAGGATGGAACCGTTGAGCATAGGCGTAACGATCGTGCCGTTGATCTTGAAGAAAATGTTCATCGCGCCGACTTCCTCGATGTACTTTCTCTCACGGCCGTCAAGCCACAATACCTGCGAGTATCCCTCGTCATGAGCCTTCACCTGTGCAGCGAGCGATGCAACATAGTTGCCACCGGTCTTCGCCTCACCGATACCGCCCTTGACGGCACGAACATACTCATCCTCGATCCAGATCTTAACCGGGTTCAGGCCCTCTGCATAGTACGGACCAACCGGCGAGAGAATGACGATGAAGAGATACGTATCCGAAACGCGAACGCCGAGGAACGGATCGGTCGCGATCATGAACGGACGAATGTAAAGGGAGGTGCCGGGCTTCGTCGGGATCCAGTCCTGATCAACCTTGACGACTGCCTTGCAGGCCTCAACGAAATCTTCCTCAGGGATCTGCGGCATGCACAGTCTCTTGTTGGAGTTGTTCGCACGCTCTGCGTTCTTGTAAGGACGGAACAGAAGCACGCGGTTGTCATCGGTGCGATACGCCTTCATGCCCTCGAACATTTCCTGGCCGTAATGGAACACCATCGCGGAAGGATCGAGGCTGATATTGCCGTAAGGAACGATGCGCGCATCGAACCAGCCCTTGCCGGTCTCATAGTTCATGACGAACATATGATCCGTGAAAATCGTACCGAAGCGAAGCGGGTCATCTGCAGCCGGCTTAGCCTTCGGGTTCTTCGTAAGCTCATACCTGATATTCAACATAGTCTCACTCTCCTGTCTGCCGTGTATTTGCGGCTTAAAAACTGTCTACTAATATAGTCCCATTTGCCGTAAAATGCAATAAAAATGCGTCGGTTTTCGCCGAAAATGAGCCATTTTCCCTCAAAAAGTTGTTCTTTCACGCCGTCTGTGATACAATCGCAGACGGAAGAAACAGCGCAGGCAGCAATGCCTCCCTGTCCCCTTCCGGCTCTTCGTAGCCTTCACCACAGCTGTAGGAGGTGCCTTCACATGAAATGTATCGCCGCCGTCGATAGCAACTGGGCCATCGGCAAGAACAACAAACTTCTGGTCAGCATTCCCGCGGATATGCGCTTCTTCCGCGACCACACAGTGAACAAGGTCGTCATCATGGGCCGCGCGACGCTGCAGAGTTTTCCGGGCGCTAAGCCCCTCAAAAACCGGATCAATATCGTGGTCACCCGCGATCCGAAATTCTACGTTCCCGACGCGATCATCGTACACAGCGTGAAGGAAGCCGCCGAGGCTGCTGCATCCTACCCCGCGGACGACGTCTACGTGATCGGCGGGGCCAGCATTTACCGCCAGTTCCTGCCGCTCTGCGACACCGCGTACATCACGAAGATCGACTACGCTTACGACGCGGACACGTATTTTCCGAACCTGGACGACGATCCTGAGTGGGCTTTGGAAAATGAAGGCGACGAGCAGACCTACTACGACCTGACGTATACGTTTACGGAGTACAAGAGAGTGCCTGTCGAGGCTGCGGATACTGCTGAACCCGCGGAAGCGGAGGAGTAAGCCGTACCGGGTCACGCTACACGGTGAGATAAGAATTCAAAAGGACGAAGGAAACCATGTGCCTGCACATATCCTTCGTCCTTTTTTGTTTCTTCAACAATATCGAATTACTGCGCTTAGACGGCAACCGGAATAACCGCCTTCCAGTCATTGTACTCGTAATCCAGCAGCTTCACGTCGTCCTTCGTAAACTGATAGAAGTCCTTGATCTCCGGGTTGAGCCAGAACTTCGGCGCGGGGTGCGTCGGCTGCTTGATCAGGTCCTCCACAAGTGGCACATGGCGGTCGTAAATGTGCGCGTCCGCGATCACGTGCACGAACTCGCCGACCTGCATGTCGCACACCTGCGCGATCATGTGTGTGAGGACAGCGTACTGGCACACATTCCACTCATTGGCCGCGAGCACATCGTTCGAGCGCTGGTTCAGGATCGTGTTGAGCACGAGCTTACCGCCGTCGCGCGGCATCGTCACGTTGAACGTCATGCTGTACGCGCACGGGTAAAGGTTCATCTCATGCAGATCCTGGTGCACATAGATGTTCGTGAGAATACGGCGGCTGAACGGCGTGTTCTTCAGATCGTAGATCACACGGTCGACCTGGTCAAACATGCCCTCTTTGTACTGGTGCTTCACGCCCATCTGGTAGCCGTACGCTTTGCCGATGGAACCGTCCTCATCCGCCCATGCATCCCAGATATGCTGCCCGAAATCGTTGATGTTGTTGCTCTTCTTCTGCCAGATCCACAGCAGCTCCTCCGTCGCCGACTTGATCGGCGTGCGGCGGATCGTCTGCGCGGGAAATTCTTTGGAGAGGTCATAGCGGTTCACGACGCCGAACTTCTTCACCGTGTACGCAAGCGTTCCGTCATCCCAGTGCGGCCGCACCTTCTCGCCTCTCGTATCCGTGCCGTTGTCGATGATATCGCGGCACATTTTGATAAATACATCATCTGCGTAACTCATCCCCAAGTACCTCTTTCGTTGTCACTGTACAATTGTATTTAATCGGAGGCCCTAAGGAAATGCTGATTTTTCAGCGTTTCCTTAGAAATTGCGAACGGCGATTGGCCGGTTTTTCCTCAGACCGGTTTCTCGCCGCACGCATCCGCTACATATTCTCTATCTTCGGGCAGACGCCGGAATACGCAAGATCGCAGCCGCCTTCGATAATCTGTTTCATGGTCTCCCTTTCAGTCGACCGTCCGGTTACGGAAACCGGTTACTGTCCGTTGTGCTCGTTCACATAGCGGCGGATGTTCGAAGCATTGGCATACTTCTCAACCTTGTCACCCAGAACAACCAGCGTCGGTGCCTGCATGATCCCGTACTTCATCGCGAGATCGCTGTTCTCCTCCGCGTCGATGACAGTGTATTCAATACCGTTCAGGAACTCCTTCGCGAGCTTGCAGTTCGGGCACTTCTGTGTCGTGAACAGAAGAAGCTGTCCCTTGTCGTCAACCGCTTCCGCCTTCGGAGCGCTCTCCTCTGCGATCGCCTTCGCGTCGTCAACGATGGTGTCCGCTGCCGCCGCAGCAGCCTCCGTGAGAGCTGCCTCCTCGATCACTGCCGCTGCCTCAGTTGCCTCAGCAACTGCCGCGTCCACTGCTGTTGCGCTCTCAGAGCTTGCCACAGCATCGGGTTCTACTATAGTAGAATTTAGTACATCCTGGCTGATCGTTACTCCGCCGCCCGTGCAGCATCTGCCGGCATTGAAGTCCGTGAGGTTGTACGTAAGACGATCCTTGTACTCCTGCGACTTGCCTTCGTTCCAGTTCTGAACCGGACGATAGTAACCGGTGATACGGCTGTAAACCTCCGTAGGCTTGCCGCAGTGAGGACATACCTTGACCTCGCCGGTCAGATAGCCGTGCTCCGCGCATACGGAGTACGTCGGGGACATCGTGTAGTACGGAAGCTCGTAGTTCTCAGCGATCGTGCGCACAAGCTTCGCGGCTGCCTGCCAATCCGGCAGCTTCTCGCCGAGGAAGCAGTGGAATACGGTGCCCGAAGTGTACAGCGTCTGCAGCTTGTCCTGGATGTCCAGTGCCGAGAACACGTCGTCGGTGTAACCTACCGGAAGATGCGAGCTGTTGGTGTAGTACGGCGTCTCACCCGGTGCGCCTGCGGTGAGGATATCCGGGAACTGCTCGCGGTCGTGCTTCGCAAGACGGTACGACGTCGACTCAGCCGGCGTAGCCTCGAGGTTGTACAGGTCGCCGTACATCTCCTGGTAGTCGCTCAGACGCTCGCGCATGTGGTTGAGCACCTGCTTCGTGAACTCCTGCGTCTCCGGCGTCGTCATGTCCTTGCCGATCCACTTCGCGTTCAGGCCTGCTTCGTTCATGCCGACAAGACCGATCGTCGAAAAATGATTGTCGAACGTTCCGAGGTATCTTCTCGTGTACGGATACAGACCCTCGTTGAGGAGCTTCGTGATGACGGTACGCTTCACCTTCAGCGAGCGCGCCGCAATGTCCATCAGGCGGTCAAGTCTCTTGTAGAAATCCGCCTCGTCAACTGCCTGGTACGCGATACGAGGCATGTTGATCGTAACAACGCCGATACTGCCGGTGCTCTCGCCCGAGCCGAAGAAACCGCCGGTCTTCTTGCGAAGCTCACGCAGGTCAAGGCGCAGACGGCAGCACATCGAACGAACATCGCTCGGCTGCATGTCGCTGTTGATGTAATTGCTGAAGTAAGGAGTGCCGTACTTGGCGGTCATCTCGAAGAGAAGACGGTTATTTTCCGTATCGGACCAGTCGAAATCCTTCGTGATCGAGTACGTCGGGATCGGATACTGGAAACCGCGACCGTTCGCGTCGCCCTCAACCATGGTCTCGATGAAGGCCTTGTTGACCATATCCATCTCTTTCTTGCAGTCCTTGTAGCAGAAGTCGAGCTCCTCACCGCCGACAAGGCACGGAAGCTCAGCCATATCGGCCGGCACGGTCCAGTCGAGCGTGATGTTGCTGAACGGAGCCTGCGTACCCCAGCGGCTGGGCGTGTTCACGCCGTAGACGAAGCTCTGGATGCACTGCTTGACTTCCTTGTAGGAAAGGTTGTCGATCTTTACGAACGGTGCAAGGTAGGTGTCGAACGAGGAAAATGCCTGCGCGCCCGCCCACTCGTTCTGCATGATACCGAGAAAGTTGACCATCTGGTTCATGAGCGTCGACAGATGCTTGGCCGGCGAGGACGTGATCTTGCCCGGGATTCCGCCCAGACCTTCCATGATCAGCTGCTTCAGGGACCAGCCTGCGCAGTAACCGGTCAGCATGGAGAGGTCGTGGATGTGGATGTCCGCGTTCTTGTGCGCGTCACGGATCTCCTGATCGTAGATCTCGGAGAGCCAGTAGTTCGCGGTGATGGAACCGGAGTTGTGCAGGATCAGACCGCCGACGGAATACGTAACGGTCGAGTTCTCCTTGACACGCCAGTCCTCCTCATGGACGTAGCTGTTCACGATCTTCTTGTAGTCAAGGATCGTGGACTTCATCTCACGCAGCTTCTCGCGCTGCTTACGATAGAGAATGTATGCCTTGGCGACATCGGTGTAACCGGTCTGCTCAAGGACATGCTCAACGCTGTCCTGGATGTCCTCCACGCCTACCACGCCGTTCTCCACCTTGCTCTGGAACTGCGCTGTAACGCGAAGCGACAACAGACTGATGATGTCGGATGTATATTCCTTATTCGTTGCCTTGAATGCTTTTTCAATGGCCGCGTCAATCTTGTGAAGGTCAAATTCTTTGAGTTCCCCGTTTCTTTTTGCTACCTGAATCATGCTTTGTCCACTCTCCTTTTTAACGTATTACAACGAAGAAGCCCCCTTGCGGGCGATTGTCTACATGATAGCACAGGGCGACCGAGCGTGTCAACAAAATATTGAACTTTCTGTGAAGAGAACACTATATATAGTGGTTTTGTCGCTTTTGCACAAATTTCTTATTTTTCGTAAAATGTACTTGAAAGCAACAAAAGAGCCCGTCAGTAAAGGCTTTCGGGCTGCTTCCCGCGCCTTGCCGTCCGGGCTCAAAGTTAACAATTTTCGGCATACTGCTGAAACCTGGGTTCTGTACTGCCGTTTTCGGGTGATTTTCCCGCGAAAAATATTTTCCGACAGCCGATTTTTCCCTAAAAAAGATCCCTGCGGTCTCTCGGGACATACGCCTTCACGGCGATCCCCTCCGCGACATACTCCTCCGAGAGGAGCTGCCCGTACTTGCGGATGCCCTGAAGCTTCGTGATCTCATCGTAGCCGTACACGCGCTCGATGTACACCTTGCCCTCCAAAAGCACCTCGGAGACGGCGTCGATCAGCTCGGGGATGCCCTCCCCGGTCTTCGCCGATATGCGCACCGTGCGCTCCGCCTGGAGATCCTTCCAGACCGAGTCGGTCACAAGGTCCTGCTTGTTCATCGCCGTGACGACCTTGCGGTCGCCGATCTCCAACCTCCGCAGCGTGTCGTACACGACCGCCATCTGCACGTCGGCGTTCGGGTTCGACGCGTCGACCACGTGAAGGATCAGGTCGGAGTACTTTGCCTCCTCGAGCGTCGAGCGGAACGCATCGATCAGATGATGAGGAAGCTTGCGGATAAATCCGACCGTGTCCGTAAACAGCACCTCCTGCCCGCTCGGCAAATGGTAATTGCGCGTCGTCGGGTCAAGCGTCGCGAAGAGCGCGTCCTTTGAGAGCACTCCCGCGTCGGTCAGGCGGTTTAAAAGCGTCGATTTGCCGGCGTTGGTGTAGCCGACGATCGCGATCACCGGGATGGCCGAGCGCATGCGCTGCTCCCTGCGGACATCGCGGTTCTTCTTCACCTCCGCCAGCTCGCGGTTGAGCTGGGCAATACGGTTGCGGATCGTGCGCCGGTCGACTTCCAGCTTCTTCTCGCCGGGTCCTCTCGTACCGATACCGCCGCCAAGACGCGACATCGCGCGCCCCATGCCGACAAGGCGGGACGAGCGGTAGCGAAGCTGCGCCAGTTCCACCTGCAGCTTGCCCTCGCCGGTCATCGCGTGCTGCGCGAATATGTCGAGGATCACCATCGTGCGGTCCATGACGTTGCACGACAGTGCATTTTCCAAATTCTTCATCTGTACGGGCGTGAGCTCATCGTCCGTGACGATCCCGCTCGCTCCCGTCGCCTCCAGTAACTCCGCCAGCTCCTCGAGCTTGCCCTTCCCGAGGTATGTCCCCGGATGCGCGGACTCGCGGTTCTGGATCAGCCGCCCCACAGTCTCCGCGCCCGCTGTCTTCACAAGCTCCGCGAGCTCATCGAGCGATTCCTCCGCGCTGTCGGCCCCGCCGTCAGCCCCGTCCGCCGCGACCGCGACCAGCAGGACCTTCTCGGTCTGTTCTCCTGTTTCATACATGAACGATCACCCCCTGCGCGGACTGCCGCGCACTCAAAACGGGCCCGGCGCGTCAACCTTTGGCTACTGCGACAATCCCAGCCTCTTCTTCAAAAACTTGTACTCATTGGTCGCCTCGATGTCCTCGGGGTAGCTCACGATGTACTCCTGAAGCGTCGTGTACGCCTTCATCAGCTCGTTCTGCTCCTCGTAGAGCGCAACCTGGTTACGCAGAAGCTGTCTGCGGGCCGGCGAGCCGGGAACCCCGAGACCGATATCGAGCATGCGCTGTGCCTTTTCAAACTCAAACAACTGCAGGTAGCACACGGCCTCCTGATTGCACACCGTCGGCGACTCCACCGCGCTGTTCGCGCGATACCGCTCGTAGTGCATCACGGCCTCCTCGTACTCCTTGTTCGCGAGCGCGATCTCACCGAGAAAATAGTCCGCCTCGTTGTAGCCCATGTCGTACGCGTACTCCATCTCGATCTTCGCGGATTTATAGTTATTCTGGTAAAAATGTACCTGTCCCAGATAATATTTGTCTTCGTTGGTCTTCACCGGCAGGCGCGAAGCCTTGTCGAGAATTTCCGCCGCCTTTTCCTCCTGCCCCATCGAAACGTAGCAGGTGTATAACCCGATGTAGGACTGGTAGCTGCCGTCGGAAAGCTGGAGCGCCTTCTCGTAGTCGGCAACCGCCTCCTCGTACCGCTCTTCCAGACGGTACAGGTTTGCGCGGCTTAGATATGCCTTGACATTGTCCTTGCTCTTGCCGAGTATCTCCGTGTAAATGTCGATCGCCGACGTCCGGTATCCCATGCACTCGAGCGTGTTCGCCTTGTAGTGCAGGATATCGATGTCCCATCCGCTCTCCGTCTTGATGTCGAGCGCGTTGTTGAAACACGTCAGCGCATCCGTGTAGCTCTGCTTCTGGATGTACACCAGGCCCTTACCGCGGATGGCAAACTTGTTCAGCCGCTCAAAATCCTTCGAGGTGTTCGCGCTGTTGGTGATGACGATCTCAAACTGTGCAAGCGCCTCGTCATACCGCTTCAGCTGAAGAAGCGTCATGCCGTAGTTGTTGCGCACCTCCATGTCGGTGTCATCGAGCTCGATCGCACGCGTAAAATACTCCGCCGCCTTGGTGTAGTCGCCGGCCTCGTAATACATAAGGCCCTTCTTGTTCTCACCCTGCGGCGTCATCTTGTCCTCACCGCAGCCTGCGAACAGCACGGAGCAGGCAAGCAACACAAGCAGCAATGCCGGAAACCTTCGTCTCATGATTGTACTCCCCGGTTTTCATTTTCCAAAAAGCCCCCGATGACACGCGTCACGGCGCATCGTCGGGGGCCGGATGATCTCTTCGGAACGTTACGGGATTGCCCTGCGCATCAACCGCGGACGAACCCGGCGTCCTTTCTCACAGTCAATTCATCGATCAGATCTTGTTGTCCGAACCGAGAACGTACTTAATCTTGTGAGCAACCATGTCCTTAACAGCCTGACGAGCGGGCTTCAGGTACTGGCGAGGATCGAAGTGATCCGGATGCTCCGCAAAATACTTACGGATATTGCCGGTCATTGCAAGACGGATATCGGAGTCGATGTTGATCTTGCAGACAGCAAGCTCTGCAGCATGACGAAGCTGCTCTTCCGGAATACCTACGGCATCGGGCATGTTGCCGCCGAACTCATTGACCATCTTAACAAATTCCTGAGGAACGGAAGACGATCCGTGAAGAACGATCGGGAAGCCCGGAAGTCTCTTGATGCACTCCTCAAGCACGTCGAAACGAAGCGGCGGCGGAACAAGAATGCCTTCCTCGTTACGGGTGCACTGAGCAGCCGTGAACTTGTATGCGCCGTGGGAGGTACCGATAGCAATCGCAAGAGAGTCGCAACCGGTTCTGCCTACGAACTCCTCAACCTCCTCGGGACGGGTGTAGCTTTCCTTACCGGACTCTACAACAACCTCATCCTCGATACCGGCAAGCGTACCGAGCTCAGCCTCAACCACTACACCGTGATCGTGAGCGTACTCAACAACCTGCTTCGTGAGAGCGATGTTGTCCTCGAAGGACTTCGAGGAAGCGTCGATCATGACGGAGGTGAAACCGCCGTCGATGCAGGACTTGCAAAGCTCGAACGTATCGCCGTGATCAAGGTGAAGAGCGATCGGGATCTGAGGATTCTCAATAACCGCTGCCTCAACCAGCTTTACAAGATACGTGTGGTTCGCATACGCGCGTGCGCCCTTGGAAACCTGAAGGATAACCGGGCTGTTCAGCTCGCCGGCTGCCTCGGTGATACCCTGAACGATCTCCATGTTGTTTACATTGAAGGCACCGATTGCGTAACCGCCGTCGTAAGCCTTGGCAAACATTTCTTTTGTTGTGACTAATGCCATAACTGTATCTTCCTTTCTTGTAACTTTATATCGCAAAAGCACTGCCGTCTCCGCGCGGACGCTCACGCCCTCCCCGGAAAATGCACCGCCGTTTTGCTCATGCGGCTTCCTGTCGGAATACCTCACACATTATAGCAGAGGCCGCAGGGAATGTAAAGCGACAAACTTACTCGGGATTATGCTTTCCGATGAGGAACACCATCATCGTGCATTTGATGTCCGAGCGGCTCACCGGACCGAATGCGCGGCTGTCGTTCGAGTTGAACCGGTTGTCACCCATCACGAAGTACTCATCCTCGCCGAGCGTGATCGGCTCCTTGATCTCCCTCGCGGTGTTGATGTCCCCGAACCACGCGTACGGCTCGTACAGCATCTCGCCGTTTAGATAAACCCTGTAAACATTGCCGCCCGCCTTCACGACCGTACCGTCGGAAAGCGTAACGTCATAGTCGTATTTTTCGTAGATACACTGGATCGTATCGCCGGGCACGCCGATCACGCGTTTGATGAACGACTCGCCGTTGGTGCCCTTCGCGCGGTCACCGGTGTTGACGATCACGATATCCCCTCGCTCCGGCGTCGCGTAGCGGTAACCGAAGCCGAACGCCTTGTCCACCAGCGTCTTCTGCATGGACGGTCCGTCCACGATATACGGCGGGAAAATGTACAGCAGTACAAGGAAAAATGCGAACACCGCGACAAGGAAGATCGCGTCCCCCGCCACCATGCGCAGGAACGACGTATCATGCTCCTCTTCCTCCTCATCCTCGGGGTCGATCAGCTCCTCGTCGTACTCGCCCTCGACGTCATCTCCGTCGTAGGAATATTCCTCGTCATCATCCACGCCGTACGGGTACGCCTCGTCATCCTCGTCGTACTCCTCATGATCACGGCGCTTCCGTGCCTTGGCCGCAGCCTTCTCGCTCTTCGCCGTCGCCACTTTCTTCTCAGCAGCAGGCTCCGCGGCGCTCTTCGCGCCTGCCTTTCCGACCGCGACACCCGCGATCATGGTTCCGTCCTCGGAAAATGCGTTGTGCACTACATATTCGTCGTCATCGTCGTCATCATCGTCATCGTCGGCGATGTCATCGACATCGATATCCTGGGCAGCGCTTTCGGAAATCCCGACAACCTTCCCGGAGACTCTTTCCGCTGCCTCTTCTGTCTTTCTTTCGACTGCCTCTTCCGTCTTGCTTTCCGCTTCCTCAGCCGCTTTCTTCACGGTCTTTTTCGCAGCCTTCTCCACGGCATCATCCGCCGCAGACGCTGCCTCTTCGATATCCGCGGACACTTTTTTGGCAGTGCTCGACGCGACGCTGTTCACGGCCTCGCTTACGGTATCCGCCGCTTTCTTCGCGGCATTGTTCGCCGCTTTGTCCGCCGTCTTCGCTGCCGTTACCGCCTCTTTCCTGCCCCCATCGGAAACCGTATCCGCCTCGGAAGCAGGGATATGAACCCGTTCCACCACGGAAGTCCGGACAACTTCCTCGATATTTTCATTCAAGATGTCATCAATGTTCATTGCATCCTCCGCCCATGACGTCTTCGACCGCTGCTCTCAGGCATTCCTGCCTCTTGATCCGCGGCGCGCGGGTTTGCATCCCGCCTGATTCATTATCTTCTCTCTTCCTTACAACGTCCCTTTGCTTAGCTGAGTACGGTCTCGCCGCCCTCGCGGACAAGCGTGATCTCCTGCGGCGCAACGCCAAGAAGTTCCGCGCTGCGCGCATCCGGCTGGGACATGCCGATGTAGATGCGGTACTCGCCCGAAAGAAGCACTCGCAAGCCACAATCATTATATACGCCGAAAGCCTGCTTCGCAAGAGAAATCGTAACTTCCTTCGACTCTCCGGGCTGCAATCTTACCTTGCAAAGGCCCTTGAGCTGGGCGTTCGGTCCGTCCTCAAGCGGAGCCTTGACATAAACCTGAACCGTCTGCGCTCCGGCTATGCTGCCGGTGTTGGTAACCGTGACTTTGCAGATAACGCCGTCGTCCACCGACCCCTCTGCCCTTGCGTCCGTGAGCGACCATGTCGTGTAGGACAGGCCGTAGCCGAACGGGTAGAGCGGGGCCTGCTTCATATAGCGGTATGTGCGGTTCTTCATTGCGTAATCGGTAAATGCGGGCAGCTCCTCCGTCGTGCGGTAGAACGTCACGGGAAGCTTGCCCTCGGGGCAAGCGCGACCGAAGAGTACATCCGCAACCGCGCGTCCGCCCTGAGCACCGGGATACCACGCATCCACAATCGCGGGGATATTTTCCTCTGCCCACGGGATCGCCAGAGCGCTTCCGCCGAGCAGCACGAGGATAACTGGCTTGCCGCTCTCCGCGAGCGCCTTCAGTACATCCTCCTGCAGACCCGGGAGTTCGAGACGCGGCTTGTCGCCGGACGCGAACTCGTTGCCCTGGTCGCCCTCCTCACCTTCGAGGCCGGGATCGAGGCCCATGACAGCGATCACAACATCGCTCATCTGCGCTACTGCCTTCGCCTCCGCCATGCGGTCGTTCGGGCGACCGAGGCCCTGGACGCGGTCGCGGAACAGATGGCATCCTTCCGAGTAAACGATGCGAGCGCCATCACCGGCAAGCTCACGGATACCGTCGAGCACCGTCACATACTCCGACGCGGTTCCCTCGTAGTTTCCGACAAGCGCCTTGCGGTTGTCCGCGTTCGGCCCGACCACACCGATCGTGCGGATCTTCGAAAGATCGAGCGGAAGGGTGTTGTTCTCATTTTTCAAAAGACAGATCGTGCGGCGGCTCGCCTCGAGATTGAGCTGCCGGTTCTCCTTCGTGTCAACCTGATCATAGCCGATCGCATTGAACGGAACTTCCTCTTTCTTATCGAAGAGACCGAGCTTCATTCTTGTGGTGAACAGTCTCGTCACCGCGCGGTCGATCGTGCTCTCCTCAACAAGACCGTCCCGTACGGCCTGCAGAAGATGCACATAAAGGTTGCCGCAGTTTAGATCACAGCCGCGGTTCATCGCGAGCGCGACCGTCTCCTCCTGGTTTTTCGTGACCATATGGAACTCATGGAAATCCTTGAGCGCCCAGCAGTCACTCGTCACATGTCCGCGAAAGCCCCACTCACCGCGGAGGATGTCCACGAGGAGCTTCTTGCTGCCGCAGCACGCCTCGCCGTTCGTACGGTTGTACGCGCCCATCACGGCCTCCACGCCCGCTTCCTGAACACACGCCTGAAACGCCGGAAGGTACGTCTCGCGAAGATCCTGCTCTGACACGACCGCGTTGAAGCTGTGGCGCTGATCCTCAGGACCGCTGTGCACCGCAAAATGCTTCGCGCACGCCGCGACCTTCATGTACTTACCGTCGCCCTGCATCCCCTTGATAAAGCGTGTGCCGAGCCGGCTGCTCAGGTAGGGATCCTCACCAAAGGTTTCATGGCCGCGTCCCCAGCGGGGATCGCGGAATATGTTAACATTGGGCGACCAGAAGGTCAGCCCCTTGTAGATGTCAGTGTCGCCATACTGCTGTTGCATGTTGAATTTGGCGCGGGCCTCCGTCGAGATCGTGTCCGCTACCTGCGCCAGCAATTCCTCGTCAAAGGAAGCGGCCAGACCGATGGCCTGCGGGAACACGGTCGCCACTCCTGCACGCGCAACTCCGTGCAGCGCCTCATTCCAGTAATTGTACGCCGGCACGCCCAGTCTCTCGATCGCCGGTGCGCTATAAAGCGTCTGGAATACTTTCTCCTCGAGTGTCATCTCTCCCACAAGGGCTTTCGCCCGTTCTTCGAACGTCTTGCTCTCGTCAAGCCACGGTTTTGTATTCATACGGTTCCTCTTTCGTATTACGTTCTTTGATATTGTATTCGGTTAGATATGGTATTCGGACTGATAAAACAGTTTTTAAAAAGAAGAAAGGCTGTCCCGAAGGACAGCCTTTCGGATAATCTCAGTGGAGATTATTTAACTCTGGTCGCATTGAAATCGTTGATTGCGCTGTCGATCTCAGAGCTAAGGGATGCAAGCAGCTGTGCAGGCATCTGATCGCCATCGAAGCTGTAGTAGAACTTCGACTGGATAAGACCGTTGCTGTTGTCATAGAGACCCGGAACGATGTAAGCAGGGTTCGAGAACGGCTCAACCGGTCCATTGATCATGAAGTCAATCGTCTCATTAACGGCTCTGGAGTCACGGAACAGAGGCTCATAGTGACCCTTCCAAGCGCTCGGATCATCCTTAACTTCAGGGCTCTTGTCGGTGAAGATGTTGTAAGCGAAAGCGATATCGGAAAGCTTGGACTTGGTAGCCTCGCAGCTAGCGATAACGTTTACATTCTCACGAGCAACCGGCTGGTAGTTCGTAGCCTTAGGTCCCTTAGGGAAGCATACGAAGCCCCAATCGAAGTCGAATGCACGACCGGTAACGTTGCCGTCCTCATCCTTGAGGTCAGCGATGAAAGCTTCAGATCTGTACTGATCATGAGCGATCATAACGCACTTCTGCTCCTGCCAACGAGTCTCGAAGAAGTCCCAAGACTGCTCGTCTTCACGTGCCGGACGGGAGATACCTTCCTGATAGAAGCTGTAAGCCCAGTTCAGGTCGTCGATGATTTCCTGGCTAGCGCAGTTGTTAACGTACTTGCCATCAGCATTTCTCGTAACTACAGCGTGGCAACCGTTGGAAACCATTGCCATCTCTGCGAATACGGAGTTCTGAATAAGGAAACCGTAAACATCGGTAACACCATCGCCATCCGTGTCCTTGGTAAGGCTCTTAGCGAATTCCTTGAACTTGTCCCAAGTCCACTCGCCACTTGCCTGCCAATCGTACGGCTTCTCTCTGTACTCCTTACCGAGGAACTTCTCGATAAGGTCCTTGTTGAAGTAGATACCGGTTCTGGGCTCCTTGCCGTTAGCAAAACCGTAGATAGCGGTACCAACAGTCATGGAGTCGATCGTTGCCTTATTCCACTTCTCATCAGAGAAGTCGAACTCAGAGAGCTTGGAAACATCTGCGAACAGAGGCTCTTCCTGTGCCATGAACGAACCCATGAAACGGTAGTCGAACGTCATGACCTGTGCAAGAGGCTCATTCGAGGTGATGGAAAGAAGGCAGGTCTCAGCCTGATCTCCCCAACCACAGATCGTCTGGCGCTTGATCGTGTAGTTGTGCTTCTTCTGCATCTCTGCCTGCCAATCAGCCGTCAGCTCATCAGCGGTCGTTCCACGAGCAAACTCCCAGTTGTCACCCGACCACCAGTCACCAACGATGACTGCCAGTCCGCCGAGGTCACGCGCAGGCGCTTCCGTAGGCGTAGGGGTAGCGTCGTTAGGCTGCTGTGCTGTTGTGGGCGTGTTCGTAGCTGCAGCGGGAGTCGTGTTGTTCTCGTCACCGCAAGCAACAAGCGCAAGGCAGAAAGCACATGCCATCGCCACGAGCAGCAGTTTCTTGATAGTGCTCATTATAAGCTCCTCCTTGATAGAAAATAAGTATCTTAAAATGCTTTCAGTCCTATACCGAAAACATCTTAATTTGGATTATATCACAGTTTTTTCAGAATTTCCACTACTTTTTTTAACAGTTTTCACTGAAACAACTGTGAGCGTGCATAAGATATCAACCCTTGATACCACTCTGGGAGATACTCTCGACAAAACTCTTCTGCGCAACTACGTAGATGATCAGCAACGGAGCGAGTGCGATCAGCACCGCAGCCGCGTTCAGCTGGTTCAGCGTAGCCTCCGGAGTATGGTACGAAGCACCGTACTTTGCGATGTTCTCACCATCGAACGTGCTGGCCGCACCGAGGAGTTTGGTAGATACAAGACTCCACTTGTAGGTCGGGAAGAACACCTTCATATACACCTGGTCAGACCAGTTCCACACGAACGCGAACAGGAAGCAGGAAACCATCATCGGACGTGCGCCCGGAAGAAGGATCTGGAAGAACGTACGAAGACGACCGCAGCCATCCACGTATGCAGCTTCCTCGAGTTCCTTCGGCTCGTTACGGAAGTGCTGACGCATCATGTAGATGTACAGACCGGCTTTGTAACCTGCGCAGGTTGCGCACATCATCAGGTACGGTGTTGCGGAGCCAAGCATGTTCAGGCCCTTGCCGTCGCCTCTGATCGCGCCGATGATACCGAAGATATCAAAGTTCTGGAAGTACAGGTACAAAGGAGTGATAATGGTCGACGGCGGCACGATCAGCATCAGGATCACGCATCCGAAGAAGAACTTCTTCAGCGGGAACTTGAAACGTGCGAAGCCGTAACCTACCAGGGTACAGGACAGGGTCTGGAACAAACCGACGGCAACCGACAGTTTGAAGGAATCCCAGAACGTGTACCACGGCGTAGGATTGGAACCCCTGAACTGACGCCATGCGTTCTCAAACGCCTGCGTTGAAAAATGTCTCGGGATAAGGACAACCGATCGATCATACAGGTCGGAGTCGCTCATCAAACTCAATGCTACTTTCTGGATCAACGGCTGCAGGATCAGGAAGCACAATCCGAACACAAGGATCGCACGACCGAGACTGTACAGAACTTTTCCGATCTTCTTTCTCAGAAGGTATCCGCCGGATTTACGGTTGCGTTCCCAGAACGCTTTTCTTCTTTCGGCTCTAGTCATAGTAGTATACCCTCCTTGAGAAAATCAGGAACACAAGTCCGAGGAACGCCGCTATGATCAGGAAGTATACCCACGACATGGCCGCAACCTTACCGTACTCAAAACGGATCAGCAGCGTGTTGTCGATAACCGTCATCAGCCGGCTGTCGGTTCTGGTGAAGAAGTCGATCATTGTATAGACGACATTTACCAGGATCATGGAGCTGATCAACGGGAAGGTAATCTTCCAGAAACTCTCCCAACCGGTACAGCCTTCCATCTTGGCCGCCTCGTACATACTCGGCGGGATGGTCTGCAAGCCGGACAGGAAGATAATGATCTGGATACCGGAGGCCATGGCGATATCATACACCTGACCGACGATATCAATGACGTATTGGAAGAAGGTGTTACCTGTTTCACCGGACAGCAGGACTTTCTCCAGTGTCTGGGTGATCACCGCGGCACCGTTCTCCTCCTTCATGGAATCGGAAATGCTGGCGAGCAGCTGGTTGTTCGACTCGACACCGAGGAACACGCCTGCCGACAGGATAACCGGAAGGAAGTAGATGGCACGCACTACGGTACGACCGCGGAACTCCTGGTTCAGCAACGATGCCATGAAGAAGCTGAACACCAGAATACCGGGCACAAACAGGAGCATTCTCTTCAACTCTTCGACGAGCGCTTCGATGTAGTCCTTATCGACTCGGAAAATCCAGTAGAAGTTGGAACTCTTGTTCCAGAAACCGAGCCAGGAGAACTTGAGGCCCTCACCGGCAGTTGCGGAAACCTTGTTCAGTGTCATGTAAACGGACATTCCGAGAGGATAACACAGGAACAGCAGGAAACCGATCACAAACGGCAGGATGAAGAGGAAACCGGCGACCGCGTTGCCTTTTTCAAGGTTCTTTGCGCGACGCTTCTTCTTATTTTCCTTAGCGGGGTTTTTCTTCGCTGCCGCAAACGCGGATTTCTTCGCGGCGGTGAAAGGATCGTCCTCCTCTTCCGGGATCACGTCGGACGCTGCGTCTTCCACAGCATCCTCCGCTTCCTCAACCGCCACTTTGATATCCTCAGCCGCTTCCGCGGAGGCTTCCGTCAGAGCCTTGCCGGCATCATCCGCTGCCGCTTCCGCCGTATCGACGGCTTCCGACACAGCATCTTCTGCCTGAGCGATCTCATCAACCAAACCGTCCGTCAGTTTGTTCGTGTCTTGACTCATGATCAGTTACCTCCTTTCACCACCCAATCCTGGGCGGGGATGGTAATTCCGTCAGCCGTCGTATACTCGGTCGTACGGTAATTAACATAAACTGCAGTTCCGTTCGAGAACGTCGTCTTGCGGACATTGGAATCGAGGATCTCATGATTCTCGATCGTCGCGCCGTAAACGCCTGCGAAGTCCTTGCTGAATCTCTGATACCACATCAGGGCGTCAGACTTCCAGCTGTCGTAGTTCGCACCGAACAGATACGTGAAATCCGACTCGGCCAGATCCATGCCTTCGTTGTGCATGAAGGTGAAGTACAGACCTGCACCGGTCTCCGCGCAGTTCAGAACATTGTTCTTGAAGTCTGCCGCGAGGTTGAGCGCGTCACCCGTGTAATCCACGAGACCGTGAAGCACGATCGGGAAGAACGGGATTGCCTCGTCCGTGAGGCAGCTGTGCGTCGAGTCCACATCCATGTCGAGGATCAGGTTGGCCTTCGGGACCGCGTACTCGAACGGGTCATACATAACGATCTGGGAACCGCTCGCCACCACCTCGTTCAGGACAGTGACCTGACCGTCTTTCGCCTTCTCTCTCGTAACTGTCTTCTTGCGGTTGTAGTCCGCGGAAAGACTGTTTCCGATATCGGCGTACGCGATGTTCTTCATGCCGATATCCTTAATCTCCTCGAGATATCCGCGCATCGTCTTCTCAACATATCCGGGGTTCGCAAGATAGTAGACGAAGTCATCTTCATCATCCACGCCGTACCAAACCTTGCTGAAATCCTGAAGCTTCGCGAACTCGCGGGACAGGAACTTCGAGGTATCGCGGCGATAACTGAAGCTGTCAAACCAGCCGTTATCGTATACGTAGGTAAATCCTGCTTTCAGATATATGATGTTGTTGGCGTCCTCGATCGACTTGACCGCTTTCTTGAATGCGCTCTTGCCGCCAAGCACGCGGATAAAGCTGATGTCATCCGGAACATCGTGCCGTACGCCGTCGTTGAACCAGCCCTCGAGGATTACATTGAGATTGTTCATTCCGTTGGCGTTAAGGTCCTTCACGATATCCGCCATCTGCGAGTATGTCGTCAGGGCAAACGGACGATCCTTCGGGAAACCGAGGACGTGCTGAACCTTGTTGATCGCGCCGACAATTTCGATCGCTACCGGCATCTGTCCGGAAACCGGTGTGTTGAGTTCCGGATACTTGTTGATGTAGTAATTGCGATACTCTTTCGCCATGTCTACGTAGTTCGAACTTCCTACCGCGTGGTAGCGGACGACGATCTTCTCATCCTTGGCAAGTTCCTTCTCGTAGGCGTAAATCTTACCGGTGGAACGGTTACCGACGTTGACTTCCTCGTTGTGGATCACGTTGAACATCGTGTAGATGTAGTTAACGCTGATACCGCTGCCGGGAACGTTGGCCTTGATAACGCCGTAGCTTTCGCCGTCCTCGATGATGGCAAGCATCGACTGGTTGAGCGCCTGCTTCTGACCTTCCGCCGTGCGGCCCGTTACGGCGATACCGTATACCGGGAAGTTTACAAGCGGATCGGATACGTACTCATCCTGCGTCATGCAGTAGTCGGTACCGTAAATCTTCGCGCTGTATTCCTGCTGGCTCTTGCCGTTGTTGAAGTAGGTGATCGAACCGCTTCCGTCCGGGATGAACAGGAAGCCATCCGAAGTCGCGGGCTCCGAGAGCATGTACGGAAGAACGCGAACCTCGGTCAGAGGATACGACGACTTGTACTGAAGCTTGTCGTAGGGAACCGTGACAACCAGGTCCTCACCGTCGAGCTGAAGCTCAAGGGTGATGTTGACGGCGGGCAGGGTAACACCCGATGCCGTTTCCGTGTATGCTTCCTGGTCGGCAAGCCATGCTTCCTTGTCGTATCCGATCTCCTCCTCGAGGATTTCCTGCAGGTGAGCCTTCTTCCAGGGCTGCATACCGTCACGGACGAGATACAGCGTCATGCCGGCCTTCAGGTCTTCCTCGATCTTCGGATAGAGCTCGAGGTACTTCTTATTTTCCTTGGTATTGACCTTCTCCCACGTCAGCTTGATGTAGGAGTTCAGCATATCACTCTTATTCAGCTTCGCATTTTCCGACTGGAACGCACCGGTGATCTCCTTGTAACGCTCCTCGGTGATCGCTTCCGGATAATAGTAGGTACGCTCGATCTTACCGATGGTGTAGTTGATCGTAATCTTATTGTTGGCTGGATCGATTTCGTAATTGTAGTTCTTTCTCTGTACGGAGTCGGTATCGGAGTCCAGCTCGTACCGTGTACCGATGGAATTCTGGAACGTGATCTTGATCAGGGCTTCCAGCTCCGCGTGGGACATATCCGCCGACTGAGATGTCGAATGCCATATGTTCCCGTTCTTGTCGGTAAACGTAAAATGTGTCGTGTTCGGGTCGAACTCAAGCTTTACGATACCGTTGTCGAGGATCTCGTTCGGAAGCTCTTCCTCCGAATCGAACTGGTACGGCACGATCTCCTCTGTTGTCGAGGATGTTGCCTTCTTTCCGAAGTGGATCGCAAGGAATACCAGTGCACCGATCACCACAATCGCGATGGGATATCCGATCAGCTTAGCTTTATTTTTCTTTAAAAACGCTTTAACAGCTTTCATCTAAATAACCTCCTTTCGCGTTGTCATAGTCGGAATAGTATTTCCTTGTAAATGGATACGAAGAACACGACCGCGTCACTGATCAAGCTGAAGAACAGCAGGACGATGAACATGATGACGGCCATGCCAACGAGGGAAATGATGATGGCGACCAGGCCCCAGCCGAGGGAATAGTCGTGGATCATCAGCACCGCACACAGGATCAGGAAGCCGGCCCAGATCAGTGCAAACGTGTTGAAGTAGGTGTAGAATACACCCTCTTCCTTCGTAACGATATTACTGAGGAAGATCATCGGGATACCGATCAGCGGATACGGTGTAAGCGCATATGCGGTTCCCATATAAATCTCATGGAAGTGTCCCTTGCCGTCGAGGAGTGTCGTGACACACCAGTTGGCCGTTACCCAGATGATCAGCGGTACGAGAATGCCGAAGATGTTGAGCCAGATACTGAACTGACTCCAGCGGGTGTTATTCAGCAGGAAACTCGTAAACCGGCGGTCCCAGATGTGTGTCAGCACCGTCAGGATGACAATGGTGTGAGCGGCGGCCATGGAGCCGCGCTTCTCGTGTGTGAGATCCCAGAAGCCGTCAAACGGATGAAGGATCACATAAAGGGCGTAACGAAGTGTCTTGCGGTAATGGCTCCAACCCTCACCCTTGAAAAAATTTGCGATACCGGAGAATACTTTACTCATGCTTCTTTAATCTCCTTTCGCATTTTTTTGATCTTCCGAATGATCTTCGGAATGATGATCAGGGCTGCGAGGATAACAACCGCGTAAATGATATACTTCTCAACTACCTGTTCGCGGTAGTGCTGATATGCCTTCGAGTAGTTCTCGATGTCATGAGCATTCTCGAAGTATCTCATGGCTTCCTTATACTCGCCCTTACGAAGGAGCGCACGGCCGATACCGACATATGCAAGCTCCAGGTTGCCGTTGTACTGAAGAATGGTTCTCCAGACATCTGCCGACTCGTCGTAGCTGCCGATCTTGTACAGGCGGATCGCCTCGTTGATCATGCGACCGTAATCGGTCATCGTGAACTCGGTGATGTTGCCGCGGAGTCCGTCGAGAACAAGGATGGTCTCCTCATCCGGGTTGTCCATTGCGGTTACCTGGTTCTGGCTGAAACGGCCGCGGGTGTAACCGACGTTACCGAATGCATACAGCAGATTGCCCTGGAAGTCATATACGAACAGTTTGCCTCTGGTCTTGTCCAGACAGCAGTAGGTGTCGTTGTTGAACGCGATGACATCGACAAAGCGGGATGCGCCGGATGCGGCGTGCTTTGTGTTGCCCCAGCTGATATCACCCATCGGGAAGAAATTACCGTTCCGGATCAGGATATCGGTTCCCATCGCGTTCAGCTTACGGACCGGTGTTGCCGTACCGTCCCAGATCTCCTGGTCTTCGACAGCACTGATGGTCGCGTAGATGAAGCCGCGGGAGTCAAGGCTTAAGTTGTTGTACTCGGTAGGAACGAACTGCTCGCTTCGGTCTTTCTGCTCCTGGGTCTTCAGCTTTCTCCAGATCTTCTCAATGAGAGAGATCGTAACCTTCGCAGCGCCCATGTAACCGGTGAAATTGCCGTCCTTGTCGAACTCCATGAAGCCGTTCAGACCGCCCTGCGCCTGTACATACGTACGGTACGCGTTATCGGTAACGAGATGCTCGGGATGGAAAATGTAGTCAGGGCCAAGCGTGTCGTCCTTCGGATCGCGGATGACGCCGACCAGATTGAGATCGTAGTCGAGGTGAAGCACACGGCAATGCTGGCTGTCTGCGATATAGAGATCGTACTCGCGATCCAGTTTCTCGCGGACAACGTTAGGCTTGCGCTCCGTCGGCTTTACCGGCTTGGGCTGCTGCTCGCCGCCTTCACCGCCTTCGCCGCCTTCACCGCCTTCGCCACCTTCGCCGCCTTCGCCGCCTTCACCGCCTTCACCGTCTTCGGTGTCGGAAGTCGTAGCGGAATCGGGCTCTTCGGTGTTCTCCTGAGTATTCTCGTCAGGATTTTCCGGGGTGTCGTCTTCGGGTTTCAGGGAACCCTCCGTGAACTCGTACAGTTCGCCGCGGTACTCACCGTAGGTCTCTATACGTTCCTCAAGGGTAATTTTCTTAACATAGATATCCGTAGGGTTAAACAGCGTGTTGTCGATCTCACCCTCGAAATCAATCAGATTCGCAAGATCCTTGGCGACCTGGAAGGTGTAGATGATACGGACAAGCTTGTATACGCCGTCTGCCTTTTGAAGCTCAACGATACGGTTGTTGTTCGTGTCACATACGAACACAAGATCGTCGATGCAGAACATGCCGCCCGGGCTGGAGAATTTGCCGAGCTCCGGGTCGAGCGTGGTCGGATAGATGATGTCGGTCACCGCGTATGCGTTCGGTGATGCCATCTCTTCGCCCCAGTAACTGTACGAGTAAGTGTACCAGTCGTCATCATCCGCAAGTGCGGAAGAAAGGGAGGAAAGCAGCATGCACAGGAGCATCAGCAGTACTACCCAACGTTTCGTACTCGTCTTCATCGGTTTCCTCCTTTACTCTTTGATACCGGAGCTTGCCATTGTCTCGACGATGTTGCTCTGTGCGAGAATGAAGCAAAGCAGCGGAAGGATCATCATGAACAGTGTGGCCGCGGATGCTGCACCGGTACGGGCAACACCGCCTGCGCCGATCGTCTGCAGTGCAAACGGAAGCATCTTCAACTCGTCACGGTAGATGTAGGTGGTACCTGCATTGTTCCACAGTGCCTGAATGGAGAAGATCATCAGGGTGAGGATTGCGGGCTTGACGAGCGGAAGGACGATGGAAACATAAACCTTCAACTCCTTGGCGCCGTCGATCTTGGCTGCCTCGATCAGAACATCCGGGATACTGGACTCGATGAACTGCTTCATAAGGAAGAGGCCCATCGGCATTGCGAACGCCGGAATGATCAGGGACAGGTAGGTGTTCGTCAAACCGAGCTTAGCCATGATCAGGTAGCCCGGGATCTGCGTTACGTAACCCGTGAACATGAGGGCTACGGTAACCGCGGAGAAGAACAGTCTGCTTCCGGGGAAACGGTACTTCGCGAGCACGTAAGCTGCCGCGGAAGCGATGAAAATGTGTCCGATGGTTCCTACGGTCGTCACGAAGATGGAGTTGAACATGTATCTCGTGAAGGTGACGACACCCTGTTTGTTCAGGAGCAGGAACAGGTCACTGAAGTTGTCCGTCGTAGGCTGCTGCACAAACAGCTTCGGAGGGTAGATAAACAACTCGTTCAGCGGTTTGAACGCCGCATTGATCGCGTATACAAGCGGGAATGCGAAGAACGCGCCGAATATGATAAGTACAATTGCGACACCAACGTCACCTGCGCGGGAACGATTCGGTTGTCTGCCGGCTTTAATCTTTTTCATTGATCGTTCCTCCTATCAGGTTCCCAGTCGCATCAGCGCACGCTGGATAAATTTGTTACATAAGTACATTACCGCAAACAGCACGGTTGCTACGGCGGAAGCATAACCCATTTCAAATCGGTATGAACCGTAGTCGATCAGGTGACATACAACAGTGTGAGCCGCGTAGTCGGTACTCGGGAAACCGCAGAGCTGCATGGAAACGTCCGCGGTGTTGAAGGACTGGGAGATGGCCATGACGGCACCGAACATAAGCATGGACTTCATGTTCGGGAGCGTGATGTACCAAAGCTCCTGCCAACGGTTCTTGATACCGTCCACATAACCTGCCTCGTACTGATCCGCGGGGATCGTGTTGAGACCGGCGATGAAGGACAGGAAACCTGCACCGAGCGACAGCCACAGCTGTACGACGATAACGATGATCAGCATGTAGCGGGGGTCGGTCAACCACAGCACGGGGTTGTCCAGGAAGCCCCACTCAACCATATACGAGTTGAAGTAACCGTAAGCGTCACCGGAGAAGATGATACTCCAGATCAGGTATACGTTACCGGAGATCGTCGGCGCGTAGAAGACAAGCACCGCGATCGCGCGGATGCTTCTCGGCAGCTCGTGGATCAACCATGCGAAGATGAACGCCATGATGTAACCCACGGGACCGGTGATGGCCGCGATCAGGAATGTATTCTTGACGGATGTCAGGAAAATGTCATCCGCAAGGATCAGGTTGATGTAGTTCTGGAACCCGATAAATCTCGCCGGCTGCAACACGTTGAAGTACGTGAAGCTGTAGCAGATCGAGACGATCACGGGCGCGATGAAGAACAGTGTGAACACGATTGCGTAAGGCAGAAGGAACAGGTAGCAGGTCTTATGTTCCTTGATGTCCTTCCAGAGGAAGTGAGCCTGACGCTTTTTCTGTGATTTCCAATTGGCTAAACTCATTGTCTAGGCTCTCCTTTCTATTCTGTCGGAAGACCGAATTCTTTTCTCTTCTTGATCAACTCGTCGTTGATATCACGCGTGTAGTCGAGAAGAGTTTCGCGAGGATCCATGTTCATGTTCATAACTTTACGGATCGCGTTGATGATGTGACGGTTGGTGTAGTAACCGCCGGGAACCTCAGGCGTACCGACAACCCAGTTCCACTGCGTGAGAAGCATCTCACGCTCCGTGGAGTTCCACGCAAGCTGGTCAAATGCCTTGACGTTCGCGGAAGCGTATCTCGCGGACTCACCCATGACAGCCTCGAGTTCCTTACCGTAACGAGCCTGTACATTGGAATCGCCCCACCACTGCATAAATGCCCAGGACTCTTCCGGATACTCGGTGGTACCGAGGATCATTGCGCAGGTGCCCCAGCAACCGCAGCTGCGGTTGATGACCTGCTTGCCGTTCTCATCGAGAACAGGGTTACCGTCCGCATCCGTTTCGGGCGTTCCGGGAAGAACTGCCATAGCCCAGAGGCCTCGGATCTCCGGAGCGGAGACGATCAGTGTATTGTAGTTGTTGAAGTCTACGAAACCGATCGGCATCTCACCGGTACGGAAACGATCGACGAAGTTGTAATCGGTAGGTGTCTTGTAGTGCGTGAAGAACATCGTGTAGTACTCGAACGCGTCTACTGCGATATCACCGTCGAGGAGTACGCGGGAGCCGTTGTCGTTGTACAGCTTGCCGTTTCTCTGATACAGCTGTGCGAAGAAACCGTTCATATCCGGGTTCGTCACACCGTTGATCTTACGCTCGGTAGACGGAACACCGACGTTCATGTTGGCGTTCTGGATAACCGGGAGCATTGCGATCAGGTCTTCCCATGTATCCGGGATCGTAAGACCGAGCTCCTCGAGGATATCCGTGCGGTAGAACATCAGGTTGTAGTACTGCGTCTCGGGAAGTCCGAACACGCCTTCGTGGTCATTGCCGTTCTCGTCCTTGTACGTATACTTATAAGGAACATAGGAGGAAGGCATGAACTCGCTGAAGCATTCTTCAAAGCTCTTGATTCCCTTGCTTGCGTCGCCCTTGAACTGTGTCAGGTCAAGGGACGCGCCTCGCAACGCGTAGTTGACAGGCTCACCGGAGGCTACGTTCAATGCGACATCCGGGCCCGTTCTCGCGACCGTCGCAGGCAGCAGCACCGCCGCCGTCATCAGGTCGACGTTGACGCCGATGTGGTAATTCGGAACGAAGTCGTCATCGATCATATCCTTCAGGATCGTACACTGGTCACGACCTGCGAAGATCCATACCGTGATAACCTTCATCTCGTCCGTGCCCTCGTATACGTTACCGATGGCGTTGTAGTCAACGACGAACGAAGCGAGGAACGCGCGGATCTCGTGTGCGGCCTTGTCAAGCCAGCTCACGGAGTCATCCGGGATGTCATACTTGGTTCCGGACACGATCATGTAGTCGATATCCAGGTTGGACTCACTCAGGTTCAGGATGGAAGTACCGAGGGAGGAAACATTGATCTTGAATGTTCCGAGACCGCCGGGGATCTTATCCGGGTCATCCACGAAACGCTCGAGCTGGGTTGCCAGCGTCAGAAGCGCACTCACCTGGGTTCCGGACTCACCGGTGTACTCCACAAGCTCGTCGATGATCTTGTAAAGAACCTTGGACTCGGTATCCATCGCTGTGATAACATCGGGATACTTCTTGCGGATATTGTAGTCACGATCCGGATCCGGCTCGGTTCCGGTATAGACGATGATACGACGGTAAACCTGGTTCATGCGGAACACGCTGTCGGTCATCTCGGTAAGGATGTCACCGATGGCACCGAGCGTAACCTGCAGACGGATCCGGTTGACACCCGCGTTCAGGTGGAACAGGTACGGATCACCGTCGTCGTTCGCAAGCGTGAGCATCTGCCAGTCGTTGTCGAAATCAAACTTGATCGCCGAGACTTCCTTAAACGGAATCTCGCCGTTGATGTAGAGGGAACGGCAGGAAACATAGCCGCGGTTGTAGTTCTGGCGTGTCTTCAGGGTAAGGCGATAGTAACCGTCACTCGGTACCTCGACCTCCCACTCGATCCACTGACCGGCATACTTCCAGTTCTGGCCGCCGCCCATGTTGATGACCTGATGCTTCACGTCATAGGGCTCGGTACCTGCGGAACTGCGGTCGTAGCTGGAGTACAGAGACTGCGAAGATCTCGCCTTGGACTTCTCGCCGTCGATCTTGACATTGAAGTCGGAAGCCGACGAAGCAACATCCGCGCCGGAGATATACTCTGCATAGGAAGGAATGTCCGTAACAGGACGAAGAACCAGCGAGCGAAGGATCAGCGTTTCCTGCGTAGCATCGAAACGGATCGTGTTTTCTCCCTGGTTAAAATAGAAACAGTAAGGAGTCGTGATATAACCGAGCTCGTCGGTGATGCTCACGTCCTCCCATCTGGGAAGTTCAACCTGAGCAGGGCGGATCTCATTGCCCTGATTATCCTTCTTCGGAAGGCCGCCGTCCGTCCAGACGCGGGGCAGCGTGATGGTGTCTGCGCCGCTGAACGGGATCTCGCCGTTGATGGAAAGCGCCCGCTCGATCTCGATACCGCGGGACGTCTCCTTATCCTGATCCGGATAGTAGCTGAGGTCGATGTAGTAGAAACCCTCCTCGGGCACATTGGTCTTCAGCTCAACAAAGCCGTTCTCATAGGAGATGAGCGTATTGTCCTCGCCTCCTCTGGGACCGAACTCATACTTGTCGCCGCTGACCACCGAAGACGCATTCAACGGGATCTCGACCGCCTGTTTCGGATAGACTGCTTTGTGGCTGAGGAAATAGGCATTGTATGTATCGGCACGTCCTTCACGGACAAGCTGGTCCATGTCGAGACCGGCATACTTATCCTTATAATTCTTCGGCCCGCTGAGCTTTCCGTAGATTACAATCGCGGCAATGGCGAGAATACAGATCGCCACTACCCAAAAGGTCTTGCTCTTGAAAAATCTGCGCATTGCTTCCTCCGTTCCTTGCCTTAACAGCGCAATAGCCCACTGTTTTGCCGTTTTTCGACAAAACGAGGGCTAATTCGGGAATAATTTAAGGTAATTGTACTAAAAAGCGCTTGCAATTGCATATCATTTTTTGCTATATTTAAGTCAAATCTTGCGAATTTGTGCTATTACGTGTTATGAAACTTTGTCGGAAATGTTTATAAATCAGGCATTTTCCGTGAAATCTTTAGGGTTTTTTGGTGTTTTTCAACAAATACCCCCCTTCGAATTTCGCAAAAAACGCAGAACGCCCTGTTTTTTGTGCAGTTTCATTACAGCGAATCGCAATATTTGCAAAATAAAACCCCTGCGCACAATATCGAGGTTGCCTTACGGCACTGCACGGCAGTCGCATGGACCTCGCTTGATCTTAAGGAGACGTACAATGGCCAAAAATCTACGCGGAACGTTTGAATCGGTTCCGTTTCACGACAACGAATCCCTGCTTCTGTACCGCAACACCGAGCACGCCGATTTCGACACGCACTGGCATCCCGCAGCGGAGATCATCATGCCCCTCGAGAACGGATACCAGGTGACCATCGGCCGGCAGGTATACCAGCTGAAGGAACGCGACATACTTCTCATCCCGCCCGGAGTGCTGCACTCGCTGCAGGCGCCTCCGACGGGCACGCGCGTGATCTTTCTGTTTAACTTCGCGCCGATCAGCTCGCTGAAGGATTTTTCGCCGCTGCTGCCGATCCTGAGCCAGCCGCTTCTGATCACGGCCGGCGCGTTCGACGCGCCTGAGGATGTTGACCTTCACAGGGACGCCTACCGCCTGATGCAGCAGATCATCGATGCCTACCCCGACCGGAGCGAGCCGCTCCGCGTCCCGATGATCTACTCCTACCTGATCCAGTTCTTCGTCCTCGTGGGACGCCGGCACATCCGCCGCGATCTCCTCTCGCAGGACGCGAAGTCCCGCAAACAGGCAGACTGTTACGAGCGTCTGAACGCGTCGCTGAATTTCATCAACGCCAATTACATGAACGATATCTCCGTGGAGGACGCCGCGCGCTCCGCCGGCTTCAGCAAGTTTCATTTTTCGAGACTGTTCAAGCAGTTTACGGAGCAGACCTTCTGCGGCTACTTAAACCAGCGGCGCATCAACGCCGCCGAGACGCTCCTTTTAAACCCGCGCCTCTCGGTCACCGACGTCGCGCTGCAGAGCGGCTTCTCTTCGCTCTCCACCTTCAACCGGACGTTCCGCACGCTGAAGTCGTGCACACCGTCCGAGTTCAAGGCTTACCACCAGCGCCGCGGCATGCGCATCCGGAAGCGCTCCGACGGCGACACCGCCGTCGTCTACTCCGTATCGGAGAAGGACACCAGCGAAAAGGATTGACACAACAGAAGACGCAACGAAAAACTCCCCGGACAGGATCTCTGCCGGGGAGTTCTTTTTTCAACTGTTGCTCTTCCGCTCCGACCGGTCATCGGCCGGGAGCACTGTCACGATCAGATCGTTTCGTCGACGGTCTTCTCAACTGCTTCCGTCGCATTCGCAGCTGCATCTGCTGCCGCGTTCGCGTAGTTGTTGACGGTTTCCGTTGCGGCGCCGGCGTAATCGTTCACCGCGTCCGTTGCGGCTTCCGCGTAATTGTTCGTATAGTCGCTCACGGTATCCACGTAGTTGTTCGCAGCGTCCGCTGCCGCGTTCGAGTAATCATTGACTGCACCGGTCACGGCATCCGCATAACCGTTCGCGGTGTCAACCGCTGCGTCTGCGTAGTTGTTCGCGGTATCAGCCGCTGCGCCGGCGTAATTGCTCGCGGTGTCAACCGCCGCGTCAGCGTAATTGCTCGCGGTGTCAACCGCCGCTGCCGCATACTCCGCGGGTGCCTCGTAAGCGGGCTGTGCAGGTGCCTGGTAAACCGGCTGCTCCGGTGCCTGGTATGCGGGCTGTGCGGGTGCCTCGTAAGCAGGCTGTGCGGGTGCTTCGTATGCAGGCTGCGCAGGTGCCTGGTATGCGGGCTGCTCCGGCGCCTGGTATACAGGCTGTGCAGGTGCTGCAGGTGCGGGTGCAGCAGGTGCTGCAACAGGTGCCGTGTAGGCTGCTGCCGCATACGGGTTCGCTACGTTCGTGCTGTACGGATTTACCTGAGTAGCCTGCTCCGCAGCCTTCTTCGCGGTCTCCTCAGCAAATTCCCTGATGCGGGCCTTCGCCCATTTTGCGACAAGAATTACAAGGATAAATCTCGGCAGATACCCGATGACGGTCGCGTAATCCATGCTGGCGATACCATTTTCCGAAGAAATATACGCCAAGCTCGACCCACGGAGACGGTACGACCGCCACTCGTCTGCTTCCGTAAGATACGGGATGATGTCGATCGCAGTGACAAGCAACATCTCAAGCGTTGCGAAGATCACCGCCAGCACAGCGAAAAGCTTGGTCGCCGTAGCCTTGGCGGCAAGGGCGATCGCCATAAACAGCATGAATAAAACAACCAGCCCCACAAGGGGATATGCCGCGATAAAGCTGAGCGTGAACGGCGTGTCCCAGTCGAGGTTGCCGAAGTCGCCGACCCCATCGATCCAAAGGTATGTGCTGTAACCGAAGCATGCGGCATCCAGCAGCACGCCGAGGAAGAACAATCCGCGGTTGTTGGAATACATGGCGATCATCAGGATAAGCAGTGCCAGGATAATGGCGCAGACCAGGTACATGTATTTCTTGGAATCGTCATTCGTAAACAGATCCTTGAGCCAATCTACGAACTTTGCATCCATCTCAACACTTGCCTTCCAGATCGACACGAAGAAAGTGTACGCGCTGGCCAGGAAGAGAACCAGCAGCCAGCTTCCGACCGCGCGCGAGTACTGTTTGCTTTTCGTAATCATAAAAAGTTACCTCCTCATCAATTTTAAGCTTGTCCGGCAGGCAATGCGAGCCGCACATATATGTGATACGTCGGAAAATGCCCCTGCAGGCATTTCACGGATCCGTTTTCACATTTCATTTTACCGCGAACCGTCCTTGAAGAAAATAACATTTTCCGTATCCGACGAGTCCTTTTTCTCCTTCTTGTCCTTCTTGGATTTCGACTTTCCGGAATCCTCCGAGTACTTGAACAGGATGTCTCCGTCCTCGGTTTTCTCCCCGGGTTCGGCCTCAGCTTCCGTTCCCTCCGGCAGAGGCAGTTCCGCTTCCGCCGCCTGGCGCTCCACTTTCTCCTCGATGTGCACGTAATGCACGAGCACCGCGCACATGACGACCACGAACACCGTGTTCAGGATCATGTAGACGAACCGGACACCGTTCAAGCCGTAGAACGCCGCAATGTCCTTCATAAGTCCCGTGAACACCGTCAGGAACGTAAAGAGATAGATGAGCTGTGTCTCCTTGTGGTTCTGGAATCGGTCACACTCGCGCAGGAAGCACAGCGTCGAGAACATGACCGCCGCCGCGCACAGGATCGCCAATCCGAAGTTGAGAAAATACTCCGGACCGTACAGCCGGATCCCGTTCACAAAATAAGGCAGTATGCGGATCGTCACGTAATCGATCGCGCCGAACAGCGGGATCAGCAGGAAACGCCAGCCCACGCGCGGCATCAGCCAGCCGAATTTCGACGCGAGCTTTTTGAGCTCCTTTTTCATAGGGACCGCCGGCTTCGCGTACGTCCATACGATGATCAGCGATACGAACAGGCTGAGATACCCGAGCAGTTCCGAAGCGAGGTCGACCGTGAGTCTTGTTCCCACGACGTCCTCCATGATCATTCGCTGCGTCACCGCGCCGTAGTGCTCGGCAAACTCATAGTCCGGATAAGCATAGTTCGTGCGCATCCTGATATCGATGTTCAGGCAAAGAACTCCGATGATCAAAAGCACCAGAGCTGCTCGTCTGCGTTTCTTACACTTGATCCGATTGTCCAAAAACTCATCCATACTACCGCTGTCCTGCCTATATAGCCTTTATTTTCCGCGAGATTATCCGCGAGAATTACTTCTCCTCGCCGACCTCGTCGTCACGCTTGGTCATCGCAACACCCTCGTCGAAGAGCGCTTCCACTTCCGTGGAAGGCTTCGCGGTGCAAAGCGAAACGATGATGCATACAAGCAGACTTGCGAAGAAGCCGGGGATGATCTCATACAGTCCGCCGAGCGTGCCGGTGAGAACCGCATCCGCCTTGTCGAGGACCATCGCTCCGCGCGACACGCCCCATGCAATATCAACCACAAAACCGGTGATGATACCGCAGATCGCGCCCGTGTAGTTAAACCGCTTCCAGTACAGCGACAGAAGGATCGCCGGACCGAACGCCGCGCCGAACGCGCCCCATGCGTTTCCTACCAGACCCATGATCGTGCTGTTGCCTGCAAGAGCGATGAACAATGCAACCGCACAGATACCCGCTACGACGATACGTCCTGCCCAGGCGACCTCGCGGTCCGAAGCATTCTTGCGGATCGGCTTGTAGATGTCGCTGGAAAATGCAGACGAGGACGCCAGCAGCTGCGAGTCCGCGGTACTCATGGAAGCCGCAAGGATCGCGGAGAGAAGAACACCTGCCAACAGCGCAGGGAAAATATTTTTCACGAGAAGCACGAACGCCATGCTCTCCTGGCTGCCCGTCGTGATGATGTCGCCGAGATACTGGCGCGCCACAATACCGACAACCGTTGCCATCGCAAGGATCAGGAACGTCCACAGGATACCGATGCACTGCGAGCGCTTCATCTCCTTCCGCGAGCGGATCGACATGTAACGGACAAGGATGTGAGGCATACCGAAGTAGCCGAGGCCCCAGCCGAGTCCGGACAGGATGCCGACGATCGCGGGACCGTCAAGCTTGCCGCTGCTCAGCAGGTGATAATAGTTCTCACCGAGGTCCGTCACAGGCTTTACGAAGCTGCTGCCCTTGATCACGAAGAGTGCCACGATCGGTGCCGCCATCAGTGCCGCAAGCATCAGAAGGCCCTGGAAGAAGTCAGTCCAGCACACGGCGTTGAAACCGCCGAGGAACGTGTACGCAACGATGATGATCGCAGCCGCGACCATTGCGGTCTCACGTCCGCCGTCGGAGAGCTTGAATACCGTCTTGAAAAGATCGCCGCACGCCGAGATACTCGACGCCGCGTAGATGCAATACACGATGATAAACACAAGAGCGCACACAACCTGAAGCGCGATGTTGCTGCTCTTGAAACGATTCGTCAGATACTGAGGGATCGTGATCGAGTCGTTGGCCGCGATGGAAAATGTACGAAGACGCGGGGCAACAAGCAGCCACGCGAGCACGGTACCGATGAACAGACCGATACTGATCCACGACTCGCTCAAGCCGCTAAGATACAGTGCACCGGGCAGACCGAGCAAAACCCAGGCGCTCATATCGGACGCGCCGGCGCTCAACGCTGCAACCGGACCGCTCATGCTGCGGCCGCCGAGGAAATACTCTTTCTCACCGCCCGCCTTGGAACGGATAAAGAAATACACACCGATACCGATGACCAACACAAAGTACACGACAAACGCAATGACTTCCCAGTTCATAACGCAGACCCTCGCTTTGTTTTTGATTCTTCACCGCGGCAACGTGGTGAAGTGCATACTATAATATATTAATTTACCCTAAAACAGAGGAAAATGCAAGAAAATAATACAAGACAGCGGGCTTTGATGCTCTTTCTTTGACGCAATACCATGCCCGCTGATGAATAACTGATCTTGTATGCGCTGCCGGAGCGCGGAAAATACTTCCCGAAGCAGCCGGGAAGTGTGTCCTGACATGTTTGCGAAGTATGTTCTACCGTAGTAGAACTATTATTTTTCAAGTAATTCCTTCGCGCGCCTTTTCAGGATTGCGGCAGTGTTATTGTCCGGATCATCCAGTACAAGCTGCAGCAACTGCTTCAATGTTTCCCCAAGCTCAGGCCCCGGAGCGTATCCGAGGGCGATCAGGTCCTTGCCGTCGACCGCAAGCTCGCGGATGGATACGCACTGCTCCGCCTGCATGATCTTCTCATACTCCTGCCGCAGCAGCTCGAGGCTTCGCATGCTCACCTCGAGATACTTCGGGTTCTGACCGAGAATATCCGCGTGCTGGATCGGGAAGAGATATCCCATCCGGTCTTTGCCGACCGCGCTCACGATGTGGCGCACGCTCTTCGCTGTGTCGCCGTGTTTATTCATGTTGAACCGGCAGTCGTGGTGCCGCACAAGCGCCGTCACCAGGTCCGTCGTGTCATTGTCAAACTTGAGCCGCCTCAGCACCTGTCTCGTGATCTCGGCCGACGCCTTCGGATGCCCCTTGAAATGATGCACACCCGCCTCGTCCATCGTCCTGCACGCAGGCTTTCCGGAATCGTGGAGAAGCATCGTCATGTCGTACACCATGCGCTCATGCTCATCCGCCGCCAGATACTCCGGCTCGCGGTGCATGGCCTCGATCGTCTTCACCGTGTGCAGACCGACCCCGTAGATGTGGTGCGGGTTGATCTGCTCCGTCTCCATCATGACATCCCACTCCGGCAGGATGATCTTCGTCACACCGGTCTCGTACGCCGTGACTAAAAGATCCGGATGCACGCCGCCGAGCAGCTTCACAAGCTCCACGCGCACGCGCTCCGCGCTGACCGCCTCCAGCTTCGGCGCAAGTTTGCGCATCGCCGCAAGCGTCTGCTCTTCGATCGTGAAGCCAAGCTGCGACGCAAAGCGAAGCGCCCGAAGGATCCGCAGCGCATCCTCCCCGAACCGTTCCTCAGGCACACCGACACAGCGGATGCAACCGTTCCTGAGGTCACCCATGCCGTCATACCGGTCCACAAGCCCGATCCGCGGATTGTACGCCATCGCATTGATCGTAAAATCCCTTCGCAGCAGATCCTCATTCAGATTTCTCGTGAACGTCACACTGCTCGGGTGTCTGCCGTCCTCATACCGCCCGTCCACCCGGTACGTTGTTACCTCGTACCCGACATGGTGGTCCATCACCGTGACCGTGCCGTGCTCGATTCCCGTATCGATCGTTCTCGGGAAAATCGCTTTCACCTGCTCCGGCGAAGCGGACGTCGTGATATCCCAGTCCCCCGGCTCGCGACCGAGGATCGAATCGCGCACGCAGCCGCCGACGACGTACGCCTCGTACCCCGCCGCTTCCAGTTTCTCAATGATCCGTGCCGCATCCACCGGCACATTGATCGTGATCTGCTCCATGCGTTGTTCTCCTGAAGTAATCTGCCTACATTATACCCGCCCGAGGGAGACCTTGCAACCCCCGCTGTTCTCCGCCTTCCGGCAGAAACGAAACAGGCGCATCCGCGACAGCGGGTGCGCCCATGAAATCAATGTGTTACAAAGGATTACAGCTCCACCGTCACCTTCTCGAGGTGCCAGATGTCGCGTACGTACTCCTCGATCGTGCGGTCCGAGGTGAATTTGCCGGACTTGGCAACGTTGAGGATTGCCATCTTCGCCCAGCGGTCTTCATCGCGGTAAGCTTCCTCGACGCGCTTCTGAGCTGCCTCGTAGGAACGGAAGTCCTTGAGGATGAAGTACTGGTCGGCGCGCTCGCCGCCGTTGCGGTCGAGAAGCGAGTTGTACAGCTCGCGGAACAGCTCCGGATCCTCAGGCGAGTAGAAGCCGTTGACAAGCTGCGTGAGCACCGCGCGGATGTCCTGATCGGTGTTGTAGATCTCACGAGGATCGTAGCCGCCGTTGTTCTCGTAGTTGATGACCTCGTCGGAGCTCAAACCGAAGATGAACGCGTTGTCCTCGCCGACTTCCTCGACGATCTCAACGTTCGCGCCGTCCATCGTACCGAGCGTTACCGCACCGTTGAGCATGAACTTCATGTTGCCGGTACCGGAAGCCTCCTTGCTGGCGGTCGAGATCTGCTCGGACACATCAGCAGCGGCGAAAATCCACTCTGCGTTCGAAACACGGTAGTTCTCGATGAAGACAACCTTCAGCTTGCCGCGGATCGACTTGTCGTTGTTGACAACGTCAGCCACACTGTTGATCAGCTTGATGATGGCCTTCGCGCGGCGGTAGCCTGCGCTCGCCTTCGCGCCGAAGATGTACGTTCTCGGATAGAAATCCATATCCGGATTCATGCGAAGCTGGTTGTACAGATGCATCACATGAAGGATGTTCAGAAGCTGGCGCTTGTACTCATGCAGTCTCTTGACCTGCACGTCGAAGATGGAGCGGGGATCGACATCGATTCCGTTGTGCTCCTTGATGTACTGAACAAGGCGAAGCTTGTTCTGGTACTTGATGTTCATGAACTCTCTGCGGCAGCGAACATCGTCCGCGTAAACCGCAAGCTTCTCAATATGAGGAAGGTCGGTGATCCACTCGTCGCCGATCTTGCCGGTCACCCAGTTCGCGAGAAGCGGGTTGCCGTGCAGCAGGAAGCGGCGCTGCGTGATACCGTTGGTCTTGTTGTTGAACTTCTCCGGCCAGAACTCGTAGAAGTCGCGAAGCTGCTCCTTCTTGAGGATCTCGGTGTGCAGTCTCGCAACACCGTTAACGGAAAATCCTGCGACGATCGCGAGGTTTGCCATGCGGATCTGACCGTCCATGACGACAGCCATTTTCCGGATCTTCTCATAGTTGCCGGGATAGCGCTGCTCAACCTGGGCGACAAATCTGCGGTTGATCTCCTCGACGATCTGGTATACACGGGGAAGGAGACGCGAGAACAGCTCGATCGGCCATTTTTCGAGTGCTTCCGCCATGATCGTGTGGTTCGTGTACGCGCAGCAGCGGTTCGTGATATCCCACGCCTCATCCCAGGAGAGATAGTACTCATCCATGAGGATACGCATGAGCTCGGGCACGGTCACGGTCGGGTGCGTGTCATTGAGCTGGAAGACAACCTTCTCGGGAAGACCGTGAATGTCGTCGTGGCGGGACATGTATTTCTTGACTGCGCGCTGGACGCTCGCCGAAACGAAGAAGTACTGCTGCTTCAGACGGAGCTCCTTGCCTGCGTAGTGGTTGTCGTTCGGGTACAGCACCTCGCAGATCAGACGCGCAAGGTTCTGCTGCTCCACGGCCTTGTGATAATCGCCGCGGTCGAAACTCTCAAGATTGAAGTTGTCGATTGCCTCGGCATCCCAGATGCGGAGCGTGTCAACAACGTTGTTGCCGTAGCCGACAATCGGAAGATCATACGGGATCGCCATTACGGACTGGTAATTCTCCTGCGTAAAATGCTCACGGCCGTTCTCGTCCTTGGAATACCGCACATAACCGCCGAATTTGACTTCGCACGCGTACTCGGGACGCTTGATCTCGAAGGGGTTGCCCTCCTTTAACCAGTCATCCGGCTTCTCTACCTGGAAACCGTCCTTGATGACCTGCTTGAACATACCGTATTTGTAGCGGATACCGCAGCCGTATGCCGGGTAGCCGAGCGTTGCGAGCGAGTCGAGGAAGCACGCAGCAAGACGGCCGAGACCGCCGTTGCCGAGCGCCGCATCGGGCTCCTGATCCTCGATGACATCGAGGTCAAGGCCGAGCTCCTCAAGCGCCTTGCGGATCTCCTTGTTCGCCTTCAGGTTGATGATATTGTTGCCGAGCGCGCGGCCCATGAGAAACTCCATGGAGAGGTAGTAAACCGTCTTCGCATCCTGCTTCTCAAACTCAGCCTGGCTTGCCGCCCAGCGGTCCACGATGTAGTCCTTGACCGCGAACGCCACTGCCGAGTAAATCTGCTGCTGAGACGCATCCTCCACCGTACGGCGGTAGAAGGTCTTCAGGTAGTCCTGCACGTTCTTCTTAAATTCTTTCTTGTTGATTACCATAACATCCTCTTTTCCGTCCAGTGTCCTTATGTCCGGTGATCGGGCTCATTTTCCGCTGTCCTGTTATCACCTGTCGGACACTCACTTTCAAAGCGTAAAGTCTGCTACAGTATAGCACATTTTATCCACATCGAATACACAAAGTTTCGAAAAATGTCTTTTCTTTTTTGTAAAATGTGTAAAAAACCGCTGAGAACTTCCTTTCATTCGCAAACCTCTCTCCGCTCGTTTTGCGAATGCCCCTTAAATCATTCGCAACCCGCGCGATGCACGGCTTGCGAATGTACGTGCGCTCGGTCGTTTTGTCGCGTACTTTGTACGCTTCCGGTCTCGTCCTTCCGACTCGTCAGAAACTTCGTTTCTGCGAGGTCGTCAGTACGATGCCGCCGCCCTCCGGCGGCAAAACGACTCTCGCTTAGCGCGCAAAAGACGGAGCCTTCCGAGTGGAAGGCTCCGTCTGATCGTCTTGTTTTTATTGCGTGCAATTGATAACGATGGCCATCAACCCTTGACAGCACCTGCAATGAAACTGTCCTGAATACGTCTTGAGAACAGAACGTAGAAAAGGATTGTCGGGAACGTCGCGATAACAAGCGCCGCACCGATCGGGCCCCACTGTGTCGTGTGGCTTCCGAACAGCTGTGCCATACCTGCGGGAAGCGTCATGGACTTAAGACCGGTCATGAACGTCTGCGCAAACATGAGCTCGTTCCAGCACTGCAGGAACGTGTAGATCGCGGTGGTAGCTACAGCCGGCTTCATCAGCGGAAGAATAACCGTGAAGAACACCTTGCTGCGTCCGCAACCATCGATATATGCAGCCTCATCAAGTTCCTTCGGTATCTGCGTCATAAAGCCGGTACAGATCAGCAACGCCATTGCGAGAGCAAATGCCGAATACGGAATGATCAGCGCGATCGGCGTGTTGATCAGCTGCAGCTTACTTACAACCAGGTAAACCGGGATGATGGAAGCCTGAATCGGGATCGTAATACCAAGCATGAAAATACGGTTCATCGCTTCACTTCCGCGCCAGCGGATTCTCGTGATCGCGTACGATGCCATCATGGCAGCGAGCGTCGTGAGAATGATCGTAGCGCCGGTGATGATGATACTGTTCAGGAAGAACTTACCGATCGGGCCGGTATTCATTGCCTCCTTGTAGTTGCTCCAGATCCACTCCGAAGGAAGTCCCTTAGGAAGTCCGAAACGGTTTGTTACGAGGATCTGATCGTTATCCTTCAAAGAGAACGCAAGCATCCAGTACAGCGGATACAGGTTGATCACTGCCCAGATGACAAGTACTATGGTAACAACAACGTTAACCCAGCGCTTGGTCTTACGCACCTGATATTGATCGTAATTATATGATTTCTTCGTTGCCATATCAGTCCCTCTCCTTGAACGCAGCACTTATCAGGATTGCAAAGAAGAAGCACAGCAAGATAAGCAAAACAGCCACCGCACTTGCAACACCGTACTCACCGCGCAGCGTCATGTAATCCATGAGGATCGTACTCGGCACGGATGCTTCTTTGGTCTGAAGCGTTGCCATAATTCTAATCAGGTCATAGGACTTCAGTGAACCGGTAACAGCGAAAATAACGCTGACCTTCAGGATCTGCTTCATGGAAGGGATGACCACGAAACGGTCAACCTGCCAATCCGTAGCTCCGTCAATCTTCGCCGCTTCACGAAGTTCCGGAGGAACACTCTTTACACCTGCATACATAAGCAACATGTGATAGCCGACGTACTGCCACAGCATCGGGATAAAGCATGCCCAGAGCAGTTTGCCTTGACCATCACCCAACCATTGGATATTTTTGTCGCCCTCCTTCAGGTACCCTACAACTCTGAGCAGGGAGTTTACAAGACCTTCCGGATGGAAAACCTTCAACCACAACTGACCGATAACTACGGTAGAAATCAAAACGGGCAGGAAGTTAACCGAAAGAAGGAATCTTTCTCCCTTGATGCCTCTTCCGAGAAGAAGAGCAAGTCCAAGAGCAAGAGGGAGCTGGAGAAATACCGAAAAACCTGCAAGGATGAACGCATGAACAACGGAATCCCAGAAAGGAATCTGGTTTTTATCGAACAACCGCTTATAGTTGTCCCATCCGAGCCATGTCTTGGAACCGAAACCTTTGTACTGGTAGAAACTGTTAACTACCGAGGAGATCAAAGGAGCCGCAAGAATTCCAATGAACAAAACCAAGGCCGGCAATAAAAACAGAAAAATCGTAATTCCGTCTAGTTTTTTTCTCTTCATGATGCTCTGCCTTCCTAAAGAGAAGTGGCCTCTCCCGAACATTGGAAAAGGCCACCTCAATTACTCAAATAATCACAGTGCCCAAATTATTCGACAGCTGCTTATCTGATAGCTGCCTTAAGAGCAGCGATGAAACCGGCACCATCAACCTCGCCGCCGTAAACCTTAGCAACCTGCTCAAGGTACTTACCAGCTTCGTCAGCCGGCATAGCGGTATCACCGAAGAGTACCATGTAATCAGACTTAGCAACAATCTCAGCAACGGACTTCGTGAGTGCGTTTACGCTGTCTGCGTTGTAGTCAACCGTCCAAGCCGGAAGACCGCAACCATCAAGGTAGCCGTACTTGCAGATCAACTGACCAAGCTCAAGCGTGTACTTAGCAGTGTTCTCAGCATCCTTAGCGGACTTAGCTACAGCAAGCGTATCCGACGGACCACCGATGAGCTGGCCAAGCTTAGCCTTGGAGCTATCGATAACCGGGAACTCAGCAACCTTAACATTGAAACCTTCCTTGCCAGCGAACTCACCGCAGTTCCAAGTACCGTTCATGTAGAACGCATACTTGCCAGCCATGAAGTTAGCCTTCACGTCGTCGTTACCAAGGCTGATGCCATCGGGATCGAAGTAACCATTCTTGATCATTTCCTGGAAAATGTCGACAGCCTTAGCTACGTCCTGATTGTCCCAGGTAGCACCATTCATGAAGATATCGTCGAGCGCCTTAGCGCCGATGCTCTTCTCGATGATGGACTCAAGGTACTCAGTAACGCACCAGGTCTCCTTACCAGCGCAACCGAACGGGATCTTGCCTGCAGCAACAAGCTTGTTGCAGCACTCGATCAGTTCTTCGTACGTTGCAGGAACATCGTCATAGCCGACTTCCTTCAGGATGTCAAGGTTAGCGAAAAGGCCAACAATGTTCATCGTAAGCGGAACACCGTACTTCTTTCCGTTGTAAGTTGTGTTCTTGCACATCTTCTCCGGGAGCTTGTCTGCAAATCCCTTGTAAGCTTCGTCAAGGCAGTAAACCTTATCTTCCTTTACGAAGTCACCGAGGAATGCGCAGGACCAAGTGAAGAAAATGTCAGGCATGTTGTTACCGGAAACGGCAGCCTTAATCTTCTGCTTGTAGGTCTCGTTCTCAATAGCTTCCCAGTTCAGCTTGGTATCGGGATACTTCTTCTCCATATCCGCGATAGCAGCCTCATAAGAGTGACGGTTGGAGTCGCTCTTCGTAGCGATACACCACATCGTCAGGCCATCGTCCTTGCCACAAGCGCTGAGGCCAAGTACAGCCACGATCGCCAGCAACATTGCAAGAAATTTTTTCATGACGTCCTCCTTAGATAAAAAGATAAAGATTTTTTTCAGCTTTCGCTGATATTTTTCGAAAGCGTTGCCGCTTTACGAACTGAGTTGGGTTGCGGCTCTCGCCGCCGTCGGCCGGTCACCGGCCTTACTGCATCTTCACCATTCCGAACGGATAGTCGAGGATTAACTTGCCGTTCTCTAAGGTGTAGTACAGGATGATGTCGGAAAATACCCGATTGTCATAAACAAGTCGAAGGCTTCCTTCACCGTTCGAAATGAAGTATCCCGCCCAGAGGCCGTCCTCCAGGAATGTTCCCTTGTCGGAGAACTGAAAACTCCACTCGTTGTCGCACGTCCACGCACCGATCAGTGTCGAGCTGTCGTCGCCGCTGTAGTAGTCCAGTGTGATCTTCTGGTACACATACCGCTTGCCGGTGTCCGTGTCGTAGTACTTCATCTCGGTTACGGATCCGTCCTCCGCGGTAAGCTTCAGGACTTCGTCCGTGAGTTCGTACTTCGTATAGTTCGTGAGCTTGGCCGCGGCTCCGGCTTTCTCTGTCTTGAATGCCGCCGAGCCGTCCTCGAAGAGCTTCAGACACGGCGTCTTCTCGTCCTCAAGGTATGCCCACTGTTCTTTGACTTTTCTGTCGTCCTTCTCGGTCTCGTTACCCTTGCAGGCAACAAGCAAGATCATTGCGATTGCCGTACAGAGAAAGAAGACCGCTTTTCTGCAATTCATAATACGATTAACTGCCTTTCTCTCGTCTGCCGCACCCACATTGCATATTGCCGACCAAGGCTTCCGGCGGCTGTTGCCACCATCGCAAATACCCCAAATTACAAGTTGATTATATTCAAGTTTTTTCGTCAAGTCAAGTAAATATTTTTACTTTTTCAAGCATCTTTTTGATATTTTGCACAAAAACCGACGGCAAATTCTATGGCATGCTGACAAACTACTGTGCAAAAGTTCTTTTTCGGGCCTTCGGACGGCTTTTCCGTCCGTTAACCGTAATTTCGGCAAATCTTCACAAACGTTTCACAAACGCCCGCCGGTCACAGTCCCGAGCGGAACCCCTTCATGAACGCCTCGCAGCCCGCGACATCCGCCGGGTCGGGCTCGACCGTCGACGCCTTCATCGATACGAAAATGTCGTCATCGAGGAACTGCTGCAGCGTCTTCGCGGAGCCTGCCTCCTTCGTCACCATGTACTGTGCGAGCACCGCGATGCCCCATGCGCCGCCTTCGCCCGCGGTCTCCATCACGGAAACCGGAGCTCCGACCATCGCCGCCGCGATCTTCTGGCCTGCGAGAGGTGTTTTGAAATATCCGCCGTGACCGAGCATGCGGTCAACCTTCACGCCCTCCTCCTTGAGCATCAGGTCAAGGCCGACCTTCAGCGCTCCGAGAGCCGAGCACAGATGCATCCGCATAAAGTTGGCAAGCGTAAAGCTGCTCTCCGCCGTGCGAAGCACCGCGAGCTTGCTGTCGGCAACACCGACCACCGGCTCGCCGGAGAGGAAGTTGTAGGAAAGAAGTCCGCCGCAGTCGGGATCGCCCTCGAGCGCGATTCCGTACATCTTCGTGAACAGCTCGCCCATGTCGAACTTCACGCCCATGTTCTCACCGACTTCCGCGAACAGCTTCACCCACGCGTTGATGTCGGAGGTGCAGTTGTTGCAGTGAACCATACCGACCAGGGCGCCGTCCGGCGTCGTCACAAGGTCGATCTCCGGATATACCTTGGAGAGTTCATTTTCCAAAACAACCATCGCGAAAACGCTTGTTCCCGCGGAAATGTTACCCGTTCTCTTGCCGACGCTGTTGGTCGCTACCATACCGGTTCCCGCGTCACCCTCGGGAGGGCAGAACGGGATGCCGGGCTGCAGGTTGCCGCTCGGATCCAGGAATTTGGCGCCGCACGCCGTCAGTTTGCCCGCACACTCGCCTGCCGTCAGCACCTTCGGCAAAATGTCCGCAAGCTTCCACGGCATCTCCTTCGCAAGCGCGAGCTCGTTGAATTTGGCGAGCATCGCCGCGTCGTAATCGCCGGTCTTCGGGTCGATCGGGAACATGCCCGATGCGTCGCCCACGCCGAGCACCTTCTCGCCGGTCAGCCAGCGGTGCACCCAGCCTGCGAGCGTCGTGAAAAATACGATGTCCTTCACATGCGGCTCGCCGTTCTTCATCGCCTGATACAGGTGCGCGATGCTCCATCTCTGCGGAATGTTGTAGTTAAATACCTTCGTCAGCTCCTCGGCCGCCTCGCCCGTGATCGTGTTTCTCCAGGTGCGGAACGGCACAAGCAGTCTGCCGCTGTTACTGAACGCCAGATAGCCGTGCATCATCGCGGAGATACCGATCCCCGCGAAGCTCGTCAGCTCAATGCCGTACTCCGCCTTCACGTTCGCGCGCAGATCCGCGTAGCACGACTGCAGTCCGCTGCGGATGTCCTGCTCGGAGTAGGTCCATACGCCGTCCTCATACCGGTTCTCCCAGCCGTGGCCGCCCTGCGCGAGCACGTTGCCCGCCGCATCCGACACGACCGCCTTGATTCTCGTCGAACCGAACTCAATGCCCAATACCGCCTTGCCCTCGGCAAGAATAGCCTTGTTATCCATCCCTGTGTACCTTCCTTTTCGTTGTATTTCAGCTTTCCTCAGAACGTTCACGCTTACTCATCATTATATCGGAAAATCCTTCATTTTTCCATCGGTTTTTCTATCTTTATACGATCATTTTCCGCGAAATCCGCGCGTCACACGGAAATGTCGCGGCGGATGAGATCGACGAACCGCTGCACGATCTCGGTCTTCTCGTCCCAGAAGAATTTTCCTTCCGGTGTCACCATCGGCGAGTCGTACTGCATCGGCAGCGTGTAGCGGCAGAAATGGTTATAGCAGTCGTAAAATGTCGCCTTCTCGTTGCGCGCGCGAACGATCAGCGTGTCCATCACGAGCCCGAGCGCGCCCATGTCATCGAGGTAGTCGGCCTCCATCAGCATCAGCAGGTTGCGGTCGATGTCCGGCTCGGTCATGCGCCATTTGTCGGAGTGCGCGCCGACCAGGCCGCAGATGTACTCCGTCCGGTCCTCCGGGAAGCCGTGCGCCAGCAGGTATTCCCGCGTGATCGGCACGCCGGCCGCCGCGTGGGACATCAGCCCGGTCCTCGCCGACTCCGAGCGTCCGACATCGTGGAAAATGGTGGCGATCATCAGGTCCTCATACCGAAGTCCCGTCTTGTCCTCCGTCCTGTCGTACAGTCTCTTCGACCAGCCAAGCACGCGCTTTGAGTGCTCGAAGCGGCTGTACCCGAACTCCAGCTTGTGCACGCCGACGCCGCCCTCGCCCTCCGTCTGCACGGGTTCGAGAACGCTTCTCACATACTCGATCATATCGAGGTAATCCGTGCCGCTGAGCGGTCTGCCGTTAAGAGGCGCGGTGCTGATAAGCGCCAGTGCCTCGATCGCCTCGCGCTCCTCCCGCTCAAAGCGCCGCTTGCGAAGCACTTCATCCGCCATATCGAAGACACGCATTTCCCGCTCGATCAGCGCCGCGTCCCCGCCGCCTCTGCGGATCGCCTCGCGGTTGCACCTCGTCAGCGACGTGAGGAACTCAACCCAGACCGGCTCAAACGCCTCCTCGATCTCGTAGTCCTCCTGCACGATCGGCACGCGTTCCTCGCCGATGTCGCAGAAATAATAGTAATTCTGCTGCTCGAAGATCCCGTCCGGATTCTTGTCATCAATGTTTCTTCTGAGGACGCTTCCGTACTCCTCGATCGTCTCCGGCTTCACAATGTACCCGCTCTCCTCGCGGACCTCACGCACGAGCGCCTGCTCGGGCGTCTCGCCCTGCTCGATGCCGCCGCCCGGGAACTTGTAATAGTCATACTTGCGCGAGTGCATGACCAGCACTTTGCCGTCGCGCTCAATGATCGCGCGGGCGGACGGACGCCGGAAGACCGGCCCATCCGGGTTGTAGTCCTTCTTATCAACGGTAAACAATTCTCTCATACGCCTCTCCTTGTCTCACACTGCCTGTCCACGCCTCATTTTCCGAGGCATTATTTCGCAAAATATCTGTCGATCCCGTTCGCGATGCCCTCTGCCAGCTTATCCCGGTACTCCTCGGTCGCCATGAGTCGGTCTTCCTCCTCGTTGGACAGGAAGCCCATCTCGACGATCGTCACGGGCACCTTGCACCAGTTGATGCCGCTCATCGTGTCCGTCTCAACGACGTGGCGCTTCTTGCAGCCGCATTTTTCGCAGAGCGCGTCAAGCACGCAGTCGGAAAGCTTGCGGCTCTTCTCATACTGATCCGCGTTGTACGGATTGTTCTTCGTCTGGCACAGCGTCTCCGCCCCGCAGGCATCACTGTTGTCGCTCGCGTTCGCGTGGATCCGGATAAACACGTCCGCGCCCGCCTTGTTCGCGATCTCCGCGCGCTCGCTGTTGCTAAAATCAACATCGTGCGTGTCGCGGACCATGATCACCTCGTAGCCGCGATCGACCAGGATCTGCTGAACCTTCTTCGCCACGATCAGGTTCAGTTCATACTCCGGAATACCCGTAAAATGCCCCGTCGCACCTGAGCTGCATTTGGCTTTCATCGTCGTCGATCCAGGGCCGTCCGGCTCCTTGTTGCTGTTGCCCTTGCGCTGATGGCCGGCATCGATGACGACCAGCTTGCCGTTGCCCGACTGCCCGTTGTCAGGAGTGGGCGTCGGGGTTGCCGCCTCCGTAGGCGCCTTGGTAGGTTCCTGCGTCGGGGTTGCTGTGGGTTCTTCTGTCGGCTCCGGCGTAGTGGTGGCTGTCGGTTCCGGCGTAGGGGTGGCTGTAGGTTCCGGTGTCGGTGTAGCCGTAGGTTCCGGTGCCGGTGTAGCCGTAGGTTCTTTTGTCGGTTCCGGCGTCGGCGTAGCCGTGGGCTCCGCAGTCGGTATCGCCGTCGGCGTAGCCGTGGGCTCTTCCGTAGGCCCCTCCGTCGGCGTCACTTCCTCCGCTGCCGTGGGAACCTGATGCTCGCCATCCGGCAAAGTCTCATTTCTGTCCGTGGATCCGCAGCCGCCCGATATGGCGCAAAGCCACACCGCCGCGAACACACACAGGAATACTCGTATAATCTTCTTTCTCACGTTTCTTCACTCTCCCGTCACACATGGATTGCCTCACCTACACGGTCAAAGGCACTCTGTTAATAATCGCATAAAACACGAAAAAATTCAAATAAAACTTGCCTTCAATTACCTCAAATACTCTTCCATGATACGCTCCAGCTCATCCTGATCAAACGGCGCATCCTCACCCTCAAACGTATAGATCATCGTATCACCGCACCAATAACCGCTGTCGTTGTATTTTCGCATTTTTCGGATGCAGCGCGAACGATACTCTTCGTCATCCATCAGACCGAAGTGTTCGTGATACAGCGTCCGTCGCTTGGATATGTTCAGAACCGCAAAATCAGGATAGAGCGTCTTCCCCGATCGCAGATGAAGCGCCGGTTCATATACGTACGGGATCTCCGCCGCAAAATACGCGTCAGCAATCATCTTCTCCGACTTTGATCGCACTTTCTCGCCCCGCAAAGTGGTGTACGAAGTGATCATATCGTGGGAGTTACCACCGCCGGGGTGGGTTTCGTACCATTCCTCAACGAATTGCTTATCGCTTGAAATCACAGGCGTGATCAGGGCACGTCGTGCCTCGGTTTCACCCAAATATACCAGCTCCGGATCACAATGCTCAAGCACCTCGATTGCATCCCCAAGAACTTTCGATAATTGCCCGACAGCCCGTACAAGTTTGACATCATACTCTCTCTGCGCCAGTTGTTGTGCTAACCGGATGTTTTTCTTGCGGATATATCGTTTCACCATCTTTCCGTTGACTTCCGTGATCCCGGTATACTGAATGTACTTCTTACGCACTGTTCTCACTTCAAGTCTCCCCGCAGGAAGCCTTTTCAATTCTTTCTCAACTCGACGAACCAACTGGTCCGCCTCTTTCTTCTCTCTGTCAATCAGGTCAAATAATTCCCGTTTCATTTTGTTCTCCTCCCTATTCGTTACACTTTTTACTTCTTTACTTGTATTATTGGGGACGCGCTTGGTTACACTTTCATACTAAAGACATACAGGACGCGCTAGAATGCAACATATTTTGTTGTTTCATTGGATTTCAGTAGCACAAAAAGATAATAAGAATGATTGAGAAACACTGCCTTTAGATTATTTGCTACTTAAACTTAGTATTATCGACTTTTCAGTAGCACTACTGTTCGGAATGAACGACGCTTATCAGCTCGCTAACGGAAACTTTACAACAGAAATTCAAGATTTGAGGGCTTTGCGTAGCAATCCTTCGCTCTCACCCGTTTTTTTACAATCTAGGCAGAGCAACTTGTGCTACGCTTTTTGCTTTTGTGGAATATTTCAGTAGCATTATTCGGGAAACCGGCTTTTTTGAGACCTTTGAGAGACAGATTTGTGCTACATTTTTTCTTGTTTCATGGATATTCAGTAGCAACCACGCGAGAAAAAAGCCGGCAGCTATACAAAAAGCCAGCAACTGCACAAAAAAGCGCAGTTGAACCACCTCAAAAGAACAGGAATTCTCAAAAAAGTCCTGTGATCAGAAACGTATGCACAATATTCTTGTCAAAACAGAGAATGGAAATGATTTCGCGCAGAAACCGCGAAAAAACGTGCTCTCAAAAGTGTTCGAGACACAAAAAGATAAACATGACTTTCAGGAAGACACCTAAGAAAAGACTGTTATCAAGTCTTTAAAGAAATTTCTTCAGTAGCGGGGCGGCACGCCGCCCCGCACTTATACTGATAAGATTGTTTTTGCTTTTTAACCCTTACTTCTTCACAACCGTGATGGTTACGTCCTCACCGTTGATGTTCCAATCCTTGGTGTAACCTTCGACAGCCTCGAAGCGAAGCTCGTCGGCAAGTACGACGCGGCACAGGAACTCGGAATTCTTCTCGCAGACTGCAGCAAGCTTCTCGTTGCCGACCAGGGCTACGGTGATGTGGTCCATAACCTCGAAGCCCGCTTCCTTACGCATCGTCTGAACCTTGCTGATGACCTCGCGGACATAGCCTTCCTCGATGAGCTCAGGCGTCAGGCGGGTGTCAAGGACAACCGTGATGCCGCCGTCGCTGTCGGAGACATAACCCTCGGTCTGCTGTGACTCGATCAACAGGTCTTCCTTCGCGATGCTCTCGGATACGCCGTCGACAACAAGCGTCAGAGCGCCGGTTGCATCCAGCTCCTTCATGGCAGCGCGACCGTCGATGTTCGCAAGAAGCTCGCGAACCGTGTTGATCTGCTTGCCGAAGCGCTTGCCGAGCGTCTTGAGCTGCGGCTTGAACGAGTACGAAGTCAGCTCGCTGACATCGTCCGTAAAGGACAATGCCTTGACGTTGAGCTCGTCCTCGATGATCTCCTGATAGAACTCGTTGAGAGCTCCGCGCTCGCTGCACACGAACATGTTCGCGATCGGCTGGCGCTGCTTGATGTTGGACGCGTTACGGCATGCACGGCCGAGTACAACGACCTTGAGAACCTCATCCATATCGGCCTCGAGCTTCGTGTCGATCCAGGACTCCTCCACCGTCGGGAAATCGCACAGATGCACGCTCTCGGGAGCTGCCTTGTCGATGCTGCAGACAAGGTTGCGGTAGATCGCCTCGCTCATGAACGGGATCATCGGAGCTGCGGTCTTGGCGATGGTAACCAGGGCGGTGTACAGCGTCATGTAGGCGTTGATCTTGTCCTGCTCCATGCCCTTGGCCCAGAAACGCTCACGACCGCGGCGCACATACCAGTTGCTCATCTCGTCAACAAACGAATCGAGCGCACGTGCAGCCTCGGGGATGCGATAGTTCCAGAGGTTGTCGTCGACATCCTTCACCGTGGACATCAGGCGCGACAGAAGCCAGCGGTCCATGACCGGAAGCTTGTCGTAATCAAGCGTATATTTGGTTGCATCGAAATTGTCGATATTTGCATAGAGCACGAAGAACGCGTAAGTGTTCCAGAGCGTACCCATGAATTTTCTCTGTCCCTCGACAACAGCCTTGTCGTGGAAGCGGTTCGGCAGCCACGGCGCGCTGTTGATGTAGAAGTACCAGCGGATCGCGTCCGCGCCGAACGAAGCCAGAGCCTCGAACGGATCGACCGCGTTGCCTTTACTCTTGCTCATCTTCTGACCGTTCTCGTCCTGAACATGGCCGAGCACAATGACGTTCTCGTACGGCGCCTTGTTGAACAGAAGCGTTGATTCAGCCATCAGGGAGTGGAACCAGCCACGCGTCTGGTCAACAGCCTCGGAGATGAACTGTGCCGGGAACTGCTCCTCGAAGAGGTCCTTATTTTCGAACGGATAATGATGCTGCGCAAAAGGCATCGCGCCGGAGTCGAACCAGCAGTCGATAACCTCGGGAACGCGGTGCATCGTCTTGCCGCACTTCGGGCACGGGAATGTGACAGCGTCGATGTACGGACGGTGCAGCTCAACCTTGGCGTCGTCGGGATTGCCCGAGAGCTTCGCAAGGTCTGCGCGGCTGCCGACGCACTCGCGGTTGCCGCACTCGCACTCCCAGATGTTGAGAGGCGTGCCCCAGTAACGGTTACGGCTGATCGCCCAATCCTGGATGTTCTCCAGCCAGTTGCCGAAACGGCCCTTGCCGATGGACTCCGGGATCCAGTTGACCGTATTGTTGTTGCGGATCAGATCGTCGCGCACTGCGGTCTCGCGAATGTACCACGACTCGCGTGCATAGTAGATCAGAGGAGTGTCGCAGCGCCAGCAGTGCGGATACTCGTGCTCGAACTTCGGAGCGTCAAACAGGAGCTTGCGCGAGGAGAGGTCCTTGATGACCTCGGGATCGGCGCTGATCGCACCATTTTTCATCTCCTCTGCGGTAGGCTTGCAGCGCATGCCCGCGAACGGCGTCACGTCGAGCATCACGCCCTTCTCGTCCACCATCTGCACGAGAGGAAGGTCGTAGTTGCGGCCGACGTTCGCGTCGTCCTCACCGAACGCCGGAGCAATATGAACGATGCCGGTACCATCGGACATGGTTACGTAGTCATCGCATGTTACGAAAAATGCCTTCTTGCCCTGCTTCTTCGCCTCATCGGCAGCACATTGGTACAGCGGTTCGTACTCGCGGCGCTCAAGGTCGGTACCCTTGAAGGTCTCAAGCACTTCGTACGCCTTCTCACCTTCCTTGGCAAGCGGTGCCAAAACGGTGTCGGCGAGAGCCTCAGCAAGATAGTAGGTGTAGCCGTCAGCGGCCTTCACCTTCACATACGTATCCTCAGGGTTCACGCAGAGAGCAACGTTCGAGGGAAGCGTCCACGGCGTGGTCGTCCATGCGAGGAAATAAGCATCCTCGCCGACTGCCTTGAAACGCACGACAGCCGAGCGCTCCTTCACTGTCTTGTAGCCCTGGGAAACCTCAGCCGAGGAAAGGGGCGTGCCGCAGCGAGGGCAGTACGGAACGATCTTGAAACCCTTGTACAAAAGGCCCTTGTCCCAGATTTGCCGAAGAGCCCACCACTCGGACTCGATGTAATCGTCATGATAGGTTACGTAGGGGTTGTCCATGTCGGCCCAGAAACCGACCGTTCCGGAGAAGTCCTCCCACATGCCCTTGTATTTCCATACGGATTCCTTGCATTTGTCGATGAACGGCTCGAGGCCGTACGCCTCGATCTGATCCTTGCCGTTGATGCCGAGAAGCTTCTCCACCTCAATCTCAACCGGCAGACCGTGCGTGTCCCAACCGGCCTTGCGGGGTACCATAAAACCCTTCATGGTGCGGTAGCGCGGGATCATATCCTTGATGACACGCGTCAGCACGTGACCGATGTGCGGCTTGCCGTTGGCCGTCGGCGGTCCGTCGTAAAATGTGTACGTCGGCCCCTTCTTGCGCGATTCCATGCTCTTCTCGAAGATGTTGTTGGCCTTCCAGAACGCAAGGACCTGCTTTTCGCGGTCGACGAAATTCATACCGGCGTCTACTTTCTCATACATAGTTTTATCCTCCCTGCTTGATATTTCGGAAAATAAGTCGAAAACTCGCAACTCTCGCGCTGCTCGGTTTGCTCATGTACGTGCGCTCGTCAGGCCAATCCCGCCGACCACAGTCGGCGGAAGTGCTCTCGCTTAGCGCGCAAAAGGTCCCCATCCCGAAACAGGATGAGGACCCGAAAATTCTCATTATACCACCTATTGGGCGTACACTGCTGCGCAGTCTATACGTTGCCCGGTAACGGCAGGCTGCCGGTGCCGACTATTGGGTTTGTTCCGCGCTGCCCTATGGCCTCGCGACACATCGCCGTTCGCCCGCACGACTCCGGAGGGATCTTCACCTGCACTTCACAGCGCCGGGCTTTCACCATTCCCCGGCTCGCTTTGGCCTTCCCATACAGGGTACTGTCTCCGTCAACGTCTCTCGCTGTATGTAGGAAAATATAGACCACTTGTTCCGCGTTGTCAAGGGTTTTCTTACGGCTTCGCGACGAAAAAGGCGGAGACATTCCCCACCCATTCGGATAAACCACGTAAGCCATAATGTGCTGCGCTGTTCTCTGATAACCTTCAGGGGCGGCCCTCACTGCTCCCTGACCACATACGGGAACGGATCGCACCGCTTCCAGCTGCCGATCGCCCGCAGCTCCTCGATGCTCCTGCGGCAGTCCTCCTCGGTGTTGAAGCCCGGGATGAGCGGCACGCGCACCATGACGTCGCCGCAGCGACCGGCCTCCGCGAGGATGCGCAGATTATCCTTTACAATAGCGTTGTCCAAGCCTGTGTAGGCGCGGTAGATCTCAGGGTTCATGTCCTTGATGTCGACGATCCAGGAGGTGACCGCCGGCATCGCGATCCGCAGTAGCTCCGCGGGGACGTTCAGGCTGGTTTCCGCGATGATCTGCCACGACTTCGGCACCAGTTCGGAAAATGCCCGGATAAACCGGGCATGCAGCAGCGACTCTCCGCCCCCGAACACCACTCCCCCGTTGGTCGCCCGGAAGTAGAGGTCGTCGATCCTCACCTTCTCAAACAGCTCCTGCGGCGTGATCGGCCGGCTCGGCACTCCGTCGCAGAGAATGTCCTTGTTGATACAATACTTGCAGGACAGCGGACATCCCTTCGATGCCACGAGCGTCGTCACGCCGTCACCGTCAATCTCCATGCGAAGACGGTCCATCGCGATGAACGGCATGGTAATGTCACGGGGCTGCGCCGCAGCAGCCCCGCCCGTTTCGGTCTTCGCCTGTAACGGAGACATCACGCTCATCTTCTTCTCTCCTCAATATCACGGCAGGTTCTTAGCACTTTCGTGTCCGGCTCCGATCATTTTCCGTAAAACTATATTGTATATCGCAGCCGGATTTGATCAGACATCACTGAGTGTTTTCGTCGTAATTCTGATCGTAGTCGGGCGCGATCTCACCTTCGGTCTCTTTCTCCCAGTCGGGATCGATCTGAATATCCCCGGCCAGCGGCTGGTAATCGATCTCACCATCCACCGGATACTGCGGCATCAAGCCTCCCTGGATATCCGGTCCCGGCACCTCGATGCCGATCAGCTGGTGCAGAAGGTCCACCGCGTCATCGATGCCGCACCCGGTCGTCATCGTCATCATGCCGGCGGCAATGCCCGCGATCGCCACGGTCTTGCCCAGGCGGTGCCGCAGCGACAGTTCGCGCTCGAGCATCCTAAGATCCGCCTCGCACTTCGGGCACGTTCCCTTGCACTCGCCCTTGTGCTTACATTCCTCAACCACATACGGGATATCGTTCTCTTCCGCGATCTGCTTGCGGATCTGCTTCAATATCTTACATTTGTCTTTTCCCCTCATACAAGCCTCCGTTCTTGTCTCACAGTTGTTCTTCGGAAAATGTTCCCTCAGGAACCGTTTCTGAACAAGATACGGACGGTCATATGAAATTTATGGAAAATTATTTTCCGATGATCCCGCGAAGGTATCCCATGAACGTAAAATCCCTTGTGTAGCCCGTGTACAGCTGCCGGTCCACGTACTTCAGAACCTGGAGCCGCTCATAGTCGGTGTCGGACAGTCCGCCGTTGTTCTCGGATCTGTGCTCGAGCTCCTGCTCCTCCTTGAGGAACTTGTTGATCCGAAGGATCTGCTCCTCAATGAGGATCTTCTCGTGGTCGTAGGTGAGGATCTTCAACCCGTCGACCACAAGCTTGTCGGCCCGCCTCCGCCCGCGGATCAAAAACTTCGTGACGGAATTCAGAAATTCCCGCAGCGTCCAGATGATGACGAACGCGCCGATCAACATGAAAGCCAAACTCAGAACGATCTTGAAGTGGGCCTCCGCACTCGAAAATATCTTCATCAGGAGCGGGTAAAGCAGGCATGCGCCGAACAGGATGATGATCTTGTACGTGACATCCTTCTTGTCCCTCTCCTTCTCAACGTCCACCTGATCGTGATCCTTGCGCGCCGTGTCAAGCTTCCCTTCCAGCACGGTCTTTATGCTCTGGCAGGTCCAGGCAACCGTATCCGCGGTGACGGCGACAGTTTCCGCGCTCTCCTCCGCGCGCTTCTCGCGCAGTTTCTCCTTCTGTTTGTTCCACTCCTCTTCCTGCTCGGAAAATCGTTTCTCATCCTCCGCCAGGAACGCATCCAGATCATTGTAATCCATCGTGCTCTCCTTCCCGCTGCTTCAAGTTTCCCACACAATCAGCCTATTTTGCTTCTCCCCGGCTCTTCTGCTGCCTCTTCCACTTCCAAAACTCGAGGAATGTCACCTCTGTCTTGTCGGAAAATGTTTCCGTCTCCCTCGGCACCTCGCGCAACGTCTGCATAGCCTCGAACTCCTCGTGCAAAAGGCCCTGCTGACGCTCGATCTTCAGCTCATACGTCTCCAGTTCGATCAGACGGTCCTGCAGCAGCTGCAGACGCTTCTCGCATTTTTCGATTTTCGCGCCGTACGTCGGGATATTAAACTCCTTCGCGAACGCCTTCGTACCCGGATCCGACTTCATGACGAGGTGGGTTACATATCTGTTCAACACCTTTTTGACAAACCGGATCGTCGCGAAAACCCAGAATATCCCGACGATCCCGAGCCCGATCATGATCAGGATATGGATGGTCATGAAGTACCAGGCTATGGCCGGAAAAACAATCGTGTGCAGTGCCAGTCCGTAAACCGCACCGCCCAGCTCCTTGTTCGCCGATCCGTTCGCGGCCTTCACCTCCGCGTATTCCTCATCAACTCCCGCCTTTATGCGTTCAATATGTTCCTTTATGCGGCGATGCACCTCCATACTTGCTATGTACGAATGATCCACCTCCACCGGCAGCTCCGCCTGCTGCTTCTCCGGCGCAGTTTCCTCCTTGCGATCCCTCCGGGCCAATGCCGCGAACTCCCGGTCCGCCTGTCCCAGAACCCTGTTCATCTCCTCGTAATCAATCATGCTGACCCCCTGTACACCTGCGAATACGTGGTATCGGGCGATGTCTCCCGCATCGCCGTACCTGACAAATGTATCGAATAATTTAGTATACCATAGTTGCAGCCGCAGAACAAGATGAACGGCTCCAAAAAACTGTCATACAAACGGCTCCGAAAAACTGTCATTGACAAATCCTGCCGGACTTGTTATAGTAACGCCAATAACACGAGAAAAGCAACGACGGAAAGAGTAGTTCCTCACGAATCATCCAGAGAGAACGGCATCAGGTGGAAGCCGTTTATGAGGACGAAGGACGAAAACCATTCCCGAGCTGTAATGCCGAACCGAGTAAGCGTTACCGTATGCCTGCGTTAAAGGTTAGGATTTGTTGGAATCTGAAGTGAAAAGTTAAGGTGGAACCGTGCGACAGCACCCTTAGGACTGTATTTACTGTGGTCTCAGGGTGCTTTTCTTGTGTTGTTGCCCAATCAAAACCGCATTGCCGCACCCTGCGGCAGAAAGGAGAACAACATGGCAGAAGCTGAAAAACTACTGTACATTCTGGCCGGCTACGACGAGGCGTCCGAGGAGATTCTCTCCGGCCTGCAGAACACCCTCTACGAGAACGGGTTCGTCGGCACCCACACAAGAAACATTCCGATGCACATCACCCTCGGATCCTTCCCGACCGACCGCGAGGAGGCACTCAAAATGCTTCTTCAGAAGCTTTCCTCGGAGGTTGATTCCTTCGAGGTGACCTTCAACCACGTCGGCATCTTCGGAGGCGCGCATGTCCTCTTCGCCGCCCCGGACATGAGCGACGAGCTGATCGCTCTGAAGGAACGGTGCAGCGACTCGTTCGACTGGACCCCGCACACCACATTTCTCATCGACGAGCCGGACGTGATCTTCCGCGCCGCGCCGTACGTGCTCCACGAGTTCAAGCCGTTCGTCGGCAGGATCAACTCGCTGCACCTGTACGAATTTTTCCCGACAAGACACATCCTGAGCGTGACCCTCCGGGACACCGTGCTGTCCGGCAAGGTGCGTGAAATGGCGCAGGAGGAGATCCCCGAATGCGTGCAGGTGATCCGCGAATCGTTCCGCACCGTTGCCGACGAGTTCGGTTTCACAGCGGAAAATGCTCCCCGCTTCACCGCGTTCGCGACGGACGAGGGACGCCTTCAGTACCAGTACTTTATTGAGAAGCGCCCGATGTATGTGTTCTCGCAGCACGGCAGGATCGTCGGTTACTACTCGCTGGCGCTGACGGAGGACGGCTGTGCGGAGCTCAACAATCTGGCGGTTTTGCCGGAGTTTCGTCACCGCGGGATCGGCGCGAAGCTTCTGGAGGATTGCTTCCGGCAGGTGCGCATCCTCGGCCGACGGAAACTGAAGATCGGCATTGTCGAGGAAAATGCGGTGCTCCGGCAGTGGTACGAGAGTTTCGGCTTTGCGCACACCGGAACCGTGAAATATGATTTCTTCCCGTTTACGTGCGGGTACATGGAGAAGGAGCTGATCTGAGAAGACGAAAGGAGCAAGACAATGGATTTACACGATTATAAAGATGTTGCGGAAAATTACGACCGTTACCTGGACGTGATGTACAGCCAGGGACAGGACAACCACGAAGGTTTTCAGGAGTTTTACCTGAATCTGGCACGCCACTTCGGCAAAGGCGGTGTTGTGGACATCGCCTGCGGAACCGGCGCGGTTTTGCTGTACCTCGCCAAGCGCGGGATCGAGGTTGACGGCACCGACCTCTCCGAGGAGATGTGCAAGGTCGCTGCTGCGAAGGCGGAGGCGATGGACCTCTCCGTGAATATTTACCCGGCAGACATGACCGGGTTCTGCTCGGGCAGAAAGTATTCGCTTGCGATCATCGCGCGGAGCGGGTTTATGCATCTTCCGACACAGGAACTGCAGATCGCGGCGCTTCGCAATATCCGCGAGCAGCTCACGGACGGCGGAATCCTCACATTTAACACCTTCGATCCGTGGCCGCCGATGCAAATGCAGCAGATGCAGACGGATCCGCAGAAGGACTACTCACTGCGGCTTGAGTACGTCAACAGCGAGGGCAGGCGCGAGAAAATTTACAACGCCATCACTTACGACCCGTACACGCAGCAGATGTACGGCCACTGGAAGTTCGAGACGTACGACGATGAGGGCAATGTGATCGGGGAGCGCGTAAGGCCGCTGATGATGCGTCAGACATACCGCTCGGAGGTGTTCCTTCTTGCAGAGCTGTGTGGCTTTGAGGTGCTCGATATCTATCGCGGGTATCACGGTGACAAGGAAGATATTCACGATATCACGACAGCCCGTCAGTACCGGAGCAACCTGATCTGGGTGCTGCGCAAGAAGTGAAGTTTCTCTTAGGTATTGCATATAACAGAACGGAGTTTTCTCCGGCATTGGAATAGCGATCGTTTTAACAAACAGATAAGAATCAGAGAAGGAACGGATTAAGACTTCCGCCCGCGGTTCGAATATGATGTGATTGTCAGAGTGTCGTGACGGTATGCGACACAAAACGCTGATACATTTCGAATCACGGGCGGTGTTTTATGGAGGGGAATTACAGGAAATTTATGTTGCTCTGGGCGGGAGAGTTCATCTCGTCCATCGGAGGCGGGCTCACAAGCTTCGGCCTCGGGATTTACATTTTCCAAAAGACGGGAAGTGCGGCGAGCATGGCGCTGATGACGCTTCTCGCATTTCTGCCGGGGCTTCTGCTCAAGGTGCCGGCGGGCGTTCTTGCGGACCGGTATGACCGCAGGCTTCTGATGATGCTCGGGGACGGCTGCTCGGGGCTGGGCGTTTTGTTCATCCTGCTGTGCATGCTCCGGGGCAACGCCGCGATCTGGCAGATTTACGTGGGCGTCATCATCAGCTCCGTGTTCTCCGCGCTTTTGGAGCCGGCGTTCACCGCGACGATCACGGATCTTCTCACGAAGGAACAGTTCTCAAAGGCGAACGGGCTCGTGTCGATGGCGGGCAGCGCAAGGTACCTGTTCTCGCCGCTCATCGCGGGGTTCCTGCTCGCGGTCAGTGACATCAAGCTGATCCTGATCATCGATATCGCGACATTTTTCGTGACGATATTCGCGGCGGCAGTCGTGCGCCGTGGCTTAGGAAGCAAGGCTTCGGAAAATGATGCCTCCTTCCTCGAGAGCATGAAGGAGGGCTGGACGGCCGTGTCCGGGAAGCGCGGGCTGTTCCTGCTTGTGCTCGTGACCTCCGCCATCACGCTCTTCATGGGCGTGTTCCAGGTGCTCGCCGAACCGTTTGTGCTCTCATTTTCCGATTCGAAGACACTGGGGATCGTGGAGACGGTCTCGGCTTCGGGAATGCTTGTGTCCGGCGTGTTCCTCGGCATCCGCGGACTCAAGCGGAGGTTCGTGCGGACGCTAAGCCTCGCGCTTGCATTTTCCGGCGTCATGATGGCCATGTTCGGCGTGTCCCACAACCTGTATATCATCTGCGCCTTCGGCTTCCTGTTCTTCGCGGCGATGCCGTTTGCCAACAACAGCCTGGATTACCTCGCGCGAACGAACATTCCCGAGGAGCTGCAGGGGCGGGCGTGGGGCCTGATCGGCTTCATCTCGCAATCGGGCTATGTGATCGCGTACGGACTCTCCGGTGTCATCGCAGATGCGGTCGGACGGCTGACCGGCGGCGGTGTCGGCAGGGGCTCGTCGATCACGATCTTCGCTTCGGGGCTCTGCCTCGCCGTGATCGCGCTGTGGATCGGACGGATCCGCCGCATCCGCGAGCTCGAGGAGGCAACGACGGCAACCGCCCTGCAGGACGCAGCCTGAGGACTATTCGGAAGCCTGCTCTTTTTTGCGCTTGACATTTGTCGGAAAATGGCGTATCATCTCCGCATACATATCGGCGATGAAGCGCAACAGTACACAGGGAAAGCGTCCCAGAGAGAGCCGGGCAGCTGCGAGCGGCTTACGAGAGAACCTGTCGAACCCGGCGCGGAGCTCTGCGGCGAACCGCAGCGTATCAGGCGTTAACGAACAAGAGTGAGCGGGCGTATGCCTGCTAATCAGGGTGGTACCACCGAAACTGCGTTAATCGGTCCCTCGACAAGCAATTGTCGGGGGACTTTTGAATTTCAAAAAGGAGGACAAAAACATGGCTGAGAATTTTGTTGAATCCATCACCAACATGGAAGACGATTTCGCGCAATGGTACACGGACATCGTCAAGAAAGCCGAGCTTGTGGATTACACCGGCATCAAGGGGTGCATGGTCATCCGCCCGGCGGGCTACGCGATCTGGGAGAACATCCAGAAGGAGCTTGACCGCCGCTTCAAGGAGACCGGAGTGGAGAACTGCTATCTCCCGATGTTCATCCCCGAGAGCCTGTTAAATAAAGAGAAGGATCACGTGGAAGGCTTCGCACCCGAAGTTGCATGGGTAACCCAGGGCGGCGGCGAGACGCTTCAGGAGCGCATGTGCGTGCGTCCTACGTCCGAGACACTCTTCTGCGATTTCTATTCGCACATCGTACATTCGTACCGCGATCTGCCCAAGGTTTACAACCAGTGGTGCTCCGTGGTTCGCTGGGAGAAGACGACGCGTCCGTTCCTTCGCTCGATGGAGTTTTTGTGGCAGGAAGGCCACACGATCCACGCAACCGCTGAGGAGGCGCAGGCCCGCACCGAGCAGATGCTCAACGTATACGCGGACTTCTGCGAGGAGTTCCTTGCGATCCCGATGATCAAGGGCCGCAAGACCGACAAGGAAAAATTTGCCGGCGCCGAGGCGACCTACACCATCGAGGCTCTCATGCACGACGGCAAGGCACTGCAGTCCGGCACGAGTCACAACTTCGGCGACGGCTTTGCCCGCGCGTTCGGCATTCAGTACACGGATAAGGAAAATAAGCTCGTCTACGCTCACCAGACCAGCTGGGGCATGACGACCCGTATGATCGGCGCCATCATCATGGTACACGGCGACAACTCCGGTCTCGTTCTTCCTCCTCGCGTAGCTCCTACGCAGGCGATGATCATTCCGATCCAGCAAAAGAAGGAAGGCGTGCTCGACGCCGCTTACGCTCTTCGCGATCGCCTTGCAAAGACCATCCGCGTCAAGGTGGACGACACTGACAAGACGCCCGGCTTCAAGTTTGCCGAGCAGGAAATGCGCGGTATTCCGGTTCGTATCGAGATCGGTCCCAAGGACCTCGCCAACAATCAGGCGGTTCTCGTTCGCCGCGACACCCGCGAGAAGATCTTCGTTTCGCTCGATGAGATCGAGACCAAGCTCGCAGAGCTCCTCGACACCATCCAGAGCGACATGCTCGAGCGTGCACGCGCTCACCGCGACGCGCACACCTACGAGGCAACCACGATGGACGAGATGAAGGACATTGCGGACAACAAGCCCGGCTTCATCAAGGCTATGTGGTGCGGCGACCGCGCATGCGAGGATTCGATCAAGGAGCAGGCCGGCGTTACCTCCCGCTGCATGCCTTTTAAGCAGGAGCACCTGTCCGACACCTGCGTCTGCTGCGGCAAGCCCGCGAAGACGCTCGTTTACTGGGGCAAAGCATATTAATAAGTTCACGATGGGGCGCGCATAGCGCTCAACGATTAAAAGCATTGTTTTTCAATGATGCCTCCGGCGGATTATAGAGGGGATCAACCATGACAGAGACTTACCGGGAACGTGCATTATTTTCGAAAATGCCTGTCATGACTGCGATCCGTAAGCTTGCGCTTCCGACGATCGCGGGCCAGATCATTCTGGTCATCTACAACATGGCGGACACATTTTTCATCGGCTTGACCGGCGATGATGCCAAGATCACGGCGGTTACCATCTGTCTGCCCGCATTTATGTTCCTCTCTGCGATCGCCAACCTGTTCGGCGTGGGCGGTGCCGGAGAAGCATCCAGAAGTTTAGGCAGTAAAGACAACGAACGCGCAGGGGAAACCTGCGCGTTTTCCTTTTGGGGATGCGCCGTTCTGACGCTTGTTTACGTTGCGGCGGCGGTTATACTCCGACATCCGTTCCTCGACGCGATGGGCGGCGGGGCGGCGGATGTGCACCGTTTTGCCGTTACCTATCTGCTCGTGACGGTGGGCATCGGGGGCTTAGGCACGGCGATGAACATGGTGACTGCTCACCTGTTCCGCGCGGAGGGACGCAGCCTCGACGCAAGCATCGGCATCGTGATCGGAAGCATCTTAAACATCGTGCTCGACCCGATCTTCATGTTCGTTCTGCTCCCGCCCGGGAAGGAAGTTCTCGGCGCCGCACTCGCGACCGCAGTCTCCAACTGGATTGCCCTGCTGATCATGATCGTGCTGCAGATCCGCCGCAGAAAGAACACGGTGCTTCGCTTCCACCTTCCGCTCCATGCGGATCGCGGGCTCGTCCGCGGCGTGCTCTCGACGGGACTTCCCGCGTGCGTCATGACGCTCTTTGAGAATATCTCCTACGCCTGCATGGACCGTCTGATGATGGCCAACGGCACAGCCGCTCAGGCGGGCTTAGGCGTCGCCAAGAAGATCAACATGCTCGCCCACGCGACCGTTCGCGGGCTGACGCAGGGCGTGCTCCCGCTGATCGCGTACAACTACGCGGCCAGGAACCATCAGCGCACCAACAAGGTGATCCGTTACACCGTACTGATCGCCTTCAGTATCGGCACCGCCTGCATGATCGCGTGCCTGACCTTAAGCCGCCCGCTGGTCGGCATTTTCCTCGAACCGGGACAGTCGCGCACGGCAGGCGCGTTGTTTTTGCGGATCCTGACCGTCGGCGGACCGTTCTCCGCGTGCGCATACACATTCATCTCCTTCTTCCAGGCCGTCAAGAGGCCCAGGAAGGCGCTCCTTCTCGCGCTCCTGCGGAAGGGCATCCTCGACATCCCGATGATGTTTGTGTTCCGCCTGTTCGCGCCTCTTACGGGCATCGTCATCGCGACGCCTGTCGCAGACATCCTGTGCTGCCTGACCTCGTTCACGCTGTTCACAGCATACTACAAAAAGCATTTTGCGGCGGATGCCGTACAAGACGAAAGCGCCGGCTGACCCGTCATATAATCAACACGGCCAATGGAATTCCCATCGGCCGTGTTGCATTTTCCGTGTTATTTCATTTCGTCCCTGCTATTCTTCCGGATCCGTATACGGCATGAGCAAAAGCTCTGTGCCGTCCGCCTCCAACGTGTCAATTGCTTCGCTCATCTTGAAATACGAATAGTACAACAGCTGCTTTTCCTGCCCGTTGACAGTGATCCGGTCTGTGAGCAAGGGGAACTTCGTTTGCATTTCCGAGTCCGTTGGTTTATCGGTCCCAAGTTGGTTGATCCACTTCAGAAAATAATAGTCTGCATCGCGGCCGTGATACACCTCCAGATACGCCATTTTCTGAATGTCCGTTGTCACAAGCACATACTGCGAACAATACTCTGTGTTCCCCGTCACATCGCGGTAGAACGGACCGGTCTTCCTGGCAACCCGGATCGCGTCCATCATGTGGTCTATGGTTTTGCCCTCACCGTCCGTAACGTCCCAGAGGATGCTGTCAAACACATACTCTCCGTCCGCGAACTGCAGGGCAGGAACACTGGCCGAGTGCTCCGAGAAAATTTCCGCGGCAGAAAACCGGTAGCCGCTGCCCAAAAGGATCGTCAGTGCGATCACGACGACGGCGAACGTCCCCGCAAGCACCCTCAGGACAATAGACAACTTTCGAAGCTTCCGGTTCTTCGTGCAGAGGATCTCCTCCGGCTCATCCGCGGCAAAGAAGCTGTCGTCGACGCCGAACAGCGACCGGATCTGCTCCCGGCAATCCGGCGAGGGGAGCCCGAGACCGTTCTCCCATTTTGCGACTGCGCTTCTGCTGACAAAAAGCTTGTCCGCCAGCTGTTGCTGGGAAAGCCCCTCCGCGCACCTGCGCTCTTTCAGTTTATCTTTAAATTCTTTCATATACCGTCGGACACTCCTTCCTTTTTCGGCAAGAGTATCACGAATTCCCCCAAAAGTGTTGTTACTTTCCGGAAATGCGTTGTTACTTTCCCCCAAATGAGGTGTTACTCCCCAGGCGCACGCCGTTCTTACAGCAGTTCCTCGTCATACACGGCTCTCACGCCGCCGATGAACTTCGGGCGCACGCGCGCCGCGAGAACTGTCGCCTCACCGATGCGGTTGTTCGCAAGCCGAAGCGGAACCGCCACCTTCTTTAAATGCATGCCGATCAGCGTGAAACCGATGTCGATACCGCCGTCCGCACGGATCTCCTCAACTGCAACCGGATCCGAAAAATGATGATACGCCTGCGTAGCGAACGATCCGCCCGCCTTCGGCTGCGGCACGACATTGACAATGTCCGCGCCGGGTACCGCCGCGCGCTCGATGATGATAGCGCGGTTTAAATGTTCGCAGCACTGCGCCGCAAGGTACACTCCGTGCGCCTTCGCGACATTCCATATCGCCTCGAAGACGACCTTCGCCACCTCGGGCTGCGAGTCGGTGCCGATCCTCGATCCGACGATCTCGCTCGTCGAGCAGCCGACCACGGCGATGTTGCCTTTCACAAGCTTCGCGCGCTCAATGAGCTCCTCCATCACGGCCGTTGCCTGTGCGGTGAGCTCCGCCCGGTACTCTTCGCTGAATGCTTCCTCTGTCATATAACTGCCTTCTTTCCTAACATATTTTTCGTACGCGGCAGAATACTGTTTTCGTTATCCTCACTGCCGCATAGGATCAATTCATTTTCCGTTGAATTCCCTGTCAGCATCTCACTGCCCGTCGATCACGGCCGCCACATAGGCGTAGCCGTCGTCCGCGGCCTTCTGCGCAATCTCCTTGCCTTCCGTTACGGTAAATGTGTTGCCGTCGACCGCGATCTTAACCGGCTCGGGGTACACATAGCCGTGCTCGAAGGAAACTTCCTTGTCGGACACAAACCCAAGTCGTTTCGGCGACACGAGCATGCGCCCGGTCTTGCCGTAACCGTCCCACGTATGACACGCTCTCGCCTCGCCGATCAGCGCCTCCGCGATGCGCGAGGGCGACAGGAAACTCGAGTCGAGCACGAGATTGTAGTTGTTGAAATCAAAATAGTGAATGCCGTAGAGCTCGTTGTAGCGGGCATCCTCATTGGCCGCACGCGCAGCCAGCTGCTCCGCCGCGTCCGCCTCACTTCGGTAGCTCTCCACCTCGCCGCGGCTCGCGTCCGCGTACACGCGTCTCGCCGCCTCCGCCAGGTCAACCGAGAGGAACACCTTGAAGGATTTTTCCACAAAATGCCACGCCAGGCGCGAGTCGAACAGGATCGACTTATCCGGATTTTCCCGGCTGATCTGCGCCGTGCGGTCGTCGATCATGTGATCATACTTGTGGTCCTTCGTCATCAGCTCGTTCATCTCCAGAACCGAGATGCCCATCTCATCCGCGATCGAGCGAATGACCTTGCCGGTCGAGTAGATCTCAAAGCCGTACTGCTGCTCCAAAATCCGGCATACGGTTGATTTGCCGCTTCCAAGATTGCCTGTCAGTGTGATATGCATAGCATCCTCCGTTTGTGCGAAGTTTTTGGTTATCCAGTATAATAGCACGAATGCGTCTCAGATGCAACGTGTCGCTGCACCCGGGACGCAGATTCCTGTTTTCTTATTATCCGAGTTGTTTCGGGCCCTGCCGGTCGCCGCTCAGTTCTGCAGGATCACCGAAATCCCCGGGATCAGCTGCTTCTTGCGGGACACCAGTTTCGGCACCTCGCAGACATTTTCCTCAGCCTTCACGCCGAACGCTTCCGTAAGCACATCCTTCGCGCCGTCGCCCGCGAACAACACGCGCGACGTTTCGCTTGTGATGTTCGTCAGCATGAAGAAAAGCATGTTGATGCCGCTCTTCTTCTCCATTTCCAGCAGAAACGGTTTCAGACGCTCCTCGATGCCCGCAAGCTCGTCCGCGCTCATCGAGTTGATCTGCCCGACACCGAGCGTGATCGCACCGATCTTGAACTTCTTGTAATCCTGGTAGAAGATCTCCTCCGGCGAACGCTCCGTGAGGTGGCTTCCCGCGGCAAACATTTTTGCCGCCAGCTCCTCCATGTCGACATCGGCGATCTTTGACAGCGCTTCCGCTGCTCTGCGGTCGATCTCCGTGCAGGTGGGCGAGTGGAACGCCAGCGTATCCGAGAGGATCGCCGCGCACAGAAGCCCCGCAATGTCCTTCGGGATCTCCACATCCTGCTCACAGTACATCAGGTACACAAGTGTCGCCGTACAGCCGAGCGGTTCGTTCCGGAAATACACCGGCTGGAACGTGTACATGCCGCCGATCCGATGGTGGTCGATGATCTCCAGAATATCGGCCTCCTCGACACCGTCCACCGCCTGCCCGGGCTCATTGTGATCCACTAAGATCACCTGCTTGCGGCTCATATCCATGAGGTTCCGGCGCGAGATCGTACCGCGGTAGATTCCCCGATGATCCAGGATCGGAAAATCGCGGTTTCGTCTCTTGGCCATAACGTCACGGATGCTGTCGATGTAATCGTCCGTGCGGAACGTGATCAGGTTGTCCGTGGTCATAAAATACCCGATCGGCATGGAAAGGTCGATCAGACGCGCCACGGTAAATGCGTCGTGCGGCGAACTGATGATGACGCAGCCGTGCTCCTCCGCGAGCCTGCGGATCGTCATCGAAACCTTCGCGCCCTCGCACACGACGAGGCAGGCAGCGCCCATCTCGATCGCGCAGAGCTGCGACTCGTAGCGGTTTCCGAGAATGACCAGGTCACCCGGCTTGATGTAGTCCTCCATCAGATCCGGATTGGCAGCTGCGATCAGCACCTTGCCTTCCGTGTACCGCAGGCCCTCGATCTCACCCTCGACCAGCGTGCCGTCCAGCGTGTCCAGAATGTTGGCGTAGGGCGTAGCCGCCGCCGAGAGTATCCCCGAATCCGAGAGCTCCATCGCGGCCTTCGCGATATCGCTGATCGTGATCAGACCGTCAAGATGGCCTTCCTCGTCCGTGATACACAGCGTGACAACGTGGCTGTCCTGCATCATCAGCCACGCGCGCTTTAGGGACATATCGCGATCCACGCCCTTCGTCTCGCGAATATCGATATCCTTCACCTGCGTACCGACATATTCAATGTAATCCGGTGCCGGAACCCCGAACCGCTTCAGCACGTACGCGGTCTCCGCGTTGATCTCGCCGCAGCACCGCGGCACATGCTTCTTGCCGGTCCTCTGCTCCTTCAGCCACGCATACGCAATGGCCGAGCAGATCGAATCCGTATCAGGATTTTTGTGGCCGATCACCAGTACTTTTTTCTCATGCGTTGTCATGGGCAGCCTCTCCTCACATTTCGTTACCCCATTCTACCGCAGAGCGCCGCTAAAATCAAATATAAATGAGAACACTCTTTTCTTGTTTTTTGCTACCGAAACCCGGAATCTGGAGTAGTTCAGTAGCACAACCTCCACCGTGCCGGAAACCCGAAACACTCTTTTCTTGTTTTTGCTACCGAAAGACCGAAATCCGGAGTAGTTCAGTAGCACAACCTCCGCCGTGCCGGAAGCCCGAAACACTCTTTTCTTGATTTTTGCTACCGAAAGGCCGAAATCTGGAGTAGTTCAGTAGCACAACCTCCTCCGTGCCGGAAACCCGAAACACTCTTTTCTTGTTTTTTGCTACACCAAGCCCCATATTTCACCGATTGCGTAGCATTTCGCGAAACAACCTCCCGATCAGCTTCTGACAAAACGACTTTTGTGCTACACAAACCCGATATTCTTCTCTTTTGCGTAGCAATTGCAGCATTAGCCGGAAACACTGTTTCCACGACTGCCCCTCTTCGATTTCCCGCCTCCGCGGGAATGAGTGCTCTCGCTTAACACGCAAACAAACCGGCCGGAGACGTTCTTCACTCCGGCCGGGTATCTTCAGTATCATGCAGGCTTTCGGTTCCGGCAGTTCCTGCTACTGCCGTAAGGTCGAACACTTATGTCTGTGTTGGTCCGTACCTTCCTTTCTGTAATTATCGTTTTGAGGTAAGTCTCTTAAGTGTCCTTGGGACTGTACCGTCCTTTCTGTAAATATCGTTTTGAGGTAGATCGCTTAAGTCTCCTTGGGACCGTACCTTCCTTTCATCAATATCGTTTTGAGGTGGGTCAACTTATGCTTCCTTTGGACCGTACCTGCCTTTCTGTGATAATCCTATATGTCGTAGTAGATCGACTGTAACTGTTTTTTGGGTCGGCCATATGACTATTTCATCGGACCGTACCATCCTTTCTGCAGTTTTGTTTTGGGTCGGTCAACTGACTATTTCATCGGACTGTACCAGCCTTTCAATCATATTTAAAGGGTAACATCTATCTCAACGCCGTTTTGGCTGTTCCTGACGCCCGGACACTTCGTCAAATAAATTCTGCGGCCTCTCTCTTTTGCACCCGTGTGCCACCGGCTGACTGCCTGCTCGTTGTGCCACTTTATTGTTTCCGTATCGTGCCGGTCTTCGCGTCGAAGGCTCTCAATGTTACTCTGTCGTTCCCATCGGACTGTACCATCCTTCTTTTGATACTTGATACTTTTCGGTAAATCTTTCAGGTCTTACTGTTTAGCTTGTTACTTTGCAGTGTACATCGGACTGTACCTTCTTTCGGTAGAATTGTTCGATCAAACTGTTTTAGTTGTTACTCTGCAGCTCCCATCGGACTGTACCTTCTTTCGGTAGATTTGTTCGACTTACTGTTCGGTATTACTTCGCAGTGTCCATCGGACTGTACCTTCTCTTTCCTTGAATTCGTTGGAACTTGTTCGGTGTTACTTTTCAGTGCCCATCGGACTGTACCTTCTCTTTCGGAAAATTTTATATCAATCGTTCTCACCGCCGATTGTCTCTGCCGGCCTCCGGATCGTTATAGGGTCGATCGGGAATTCCTTCCGGCGTCGCTTGTTTTTTTGTTCTGGCTCTACTATACCATCCGGGTATTGTATTGTCAACACAAAACATATTTTATTCACAAACTTATTTGATAATTCTTCGTTATTGTCTGAATTGTATATACAATTTACGAATATTATGTTTCTTTTCTGTCGATTTCAAGCCTATTGTCCGAATACTCTGTCGAATTCCGAAAAATCCCGGCTTCACTCGCCTCTGGTGACCCGAATCACGTTCTCAAAAGTCGCGCAAATTTTCTCAATTTCTGACGTGTTATGCGTCACTATGGCGATTGCCGTTGTTTCTGCCACGGAGTGCATCCGCTCGAGCAGAATGTCCTTTCTCGCAGCATCCAGCCCCGTAAACGGCTCGTCCAGCACCAGCAGATCCGGCTTGACCGTAAGCGCCCGTAACCATGCCGTGCGCCGTTTCATTCCTCCGGAAAATGCCCTCACGGGCTTGCGCGCGCCGTCATCGATCCCGAGCTCCGAAAGCTCGGAGAGGATACTGTTGCGCGTCTCCCGCCCGGTTCTTCCCGGGATCGCAAGCGCCACGTTCTTCCACGCGGGAAGTCCCTCGCACAGACGATCCTCCTGGAACACCGCTGCCATGCGCGGGCGGCCTGCGGGATACGTGACCGTTCCGCTGTCCGGGCGCACGAGGCCGAGCATGCAGCGAAGCATCGTTGTCTTGCCGCCGCCGGACGGTCCGGTGATCAGCATCACCTCGCCCTTGCGGAGCTCAACGGACACATCCGTAAGCACAGCCCTTCCGTTATAGCTCTTATCCACGTGGTCGAGCACAACAACCGGCTCGTTATCTTGATCGACACGATCCGCGGGCTCTCCTCCGGATACGCCCGCTTCTCCGGATCCGGTATCAACACTGTCTTCCGGTCCCGCCGAAGATCCGGTTCCTTCTGCGGCTTTCAACTCCGCCGAGGAGTTTTCCTCAACCTCTTCCTCCGCCGTTCTGTCCTCGAGGACCGGCAGGCCGACGAGGAACCGCAATGCCTGGCGCGGCCGGTACCAAAGCGTCGGATCGGCGATCGCGATCGCCACTGCCCGCAGCACGATCATGATCAGCCACTCCATCACGACACTCACGAGGATCACGACGACCGTCCACGCGAAGAGCGCCGGGGTGTCAAGATACAGCTTGGAGTCGTACAGCTGGCGGCCGATGGAATTTTTCGAAAGACCGATGATCTCCGCCGCGATGCCGGCTTTCCAGCACAGGGACAGTCCGGTCGACACGGCTGCCGTCGTATACGGAACCGTGTTCGGAATGAACAGGTAACGTAGCTTCCGAAGGAAGGAATACCCGAACACCTTCGCCATCTCCAGCATCTCCTTCGGCGTTTCGCGGATGCCCTTCGAGACATTGGCGTAGACCACGGGAAGTACGATCAGGAACGAGATCACGATGCTGATGCGCGCCGGATCGACCCACAGCAGCAGAAGTATGATAAACGAAACGACAGGCACCGTCTTCACAAGCTTCATCGGCGGCAGCAGGAGCATCTCCGCGAACAGGCTGAAGCGGCAGATGATCGCGAGTACGATGCCGCACACAAGCGCCATCGCAAAGCCCGTCATGATATGCTTGAGGCTGCCGAGCAGTATCGCGGAAAATTCCGGTTTCCCTACAAGCTCTCGGAGCGCAGCCCACACGTCCTTCGGGTACGGCAGAAGCACGGGACTGTTCATTTTCCCCGCCTTGTACTGCCACAGGGCAACCCAGACCGCCAGGGAGATCAGAAGATACAGCGGGATCCGGCAGCGGGAAAGCACCTGCCGCAGGCGCGAACGTCCGTCCGTCGAAGGTTTCGATTGTCCGTCATTACTGTTCCTCATGGAAAATCCTTTCCGTCCGCGCCGGGGTCCCCCGAAACGCGCAACCGCGCGACTTACGCGCCGCGCGGTTACAGTATACTTCATCTTTGTGCATTTGTCATCTTCACAGATTGACTTCGTTTACGACATCCGTCATCTTCGAGAGTTGGTCACCATCTCGATTTTATAGCCGGCCGCCCGGATCAGCTCCCATATCTCAACCTCTCCGCCCTCCGTCATAAGGTGCCCCTTGCACCGCTCCCGCAGTGCGCTCCGGCCCCCATCGTAGCTGATCGTAACCTGAAAGCCGTAGGACGCATATTCGTAGTCGACCGGATCGCAGCCGGTGAAGAGATATTTGAAAAACGGTGTTTCGTGCTCGGTGCTGTACTCATTTTTCGAACAATACTCTCTGAGGAGTTCAACGAGTTTTTGGTACTGCTCCTGATCGAGCGGACTCCCATCCGCATTGGAGATATGGTATTGGTTGCTCCACTTGGTATCCACATTTGCATAGGAACCGACCATTAACTCGCAGTACGGCTCGCTCAGGTATTGTCTTGCCTCGCGCCAGCGCTCGTCGCTCCAGTCGCTGTCCGTGATCTCAACGTAGGGTGTCTCCAGCCTCTTGTAATCCACGCCGCGTTCACTGTCCGTAAAAGATGACCATGCGGTGATTTTTTCGGAATTCACATCCCGCTGATCATCAACGATCTGCGTGTACGTGTACCACGCCACTCCTGCGCTGACGGCGAGGACTCCGACGAGCGTTGCAGCCATGACCGGGATTTTTTTAATCGTATTCTTTCGGAAAATGAGGATATGCGCCCCGACGTATCCCAGGATTAAAAGAACCAGCCTGACCGTGAAACCGCTACCGAACACCGCAAGGCCGAACCAGAGCAGTGCCGTTCCCAGAAGCACCTCGACGGCTGCAGAGCCCGCAATAAACCTTCCCGTGTGCTTGCCGTCTCTCCTCACATACACCGCGCCTGCCACCAGCACAAGCGTCACAGCAAACACAAGTATCATAAGATCACCGTTCAAACGCTGCGCGTTGCTGATCCGCCTTCCTCCAAAGAAGGATGTAAGAAGCTCTTCTATTACGTATGAACCGCACACGTAAAGCCTGAACAGTGCCCCCCCGACCAACAGCCAGACTACGACCGCAGCGAGCAGAGTTCCCGTGCTCGCCAGCGCCAGCACGGCAATTGCGTTGAACAAGGCAACGTTCAGCAGCATACCAACCGCCTTGGAAATGACCTCGCTGATGATGATCGGGTCGGCAGCGTACGGATCCAACTCCAGCCGGCTGCAGTACGCAATAACGATGCCAAGCACCAACACCGTCGGCACGATACTACGCAGGAAGATATACAGCAGTTTCGAGAGGTATCTCCTTCCCGCGCGGATCGGCTGCGACAGCTGAATGTCCCTTGCCGAAGCATCGTAGGTGTCGGCAAATGCCTCACCCACCGTATATATCCCGCAAACCGCCATAATAACGTACGAGAACCAGGATTCATTCGAACCTAAAGTGATACTTTGTATGAACAGATACGCAGCGAACACATACAGGATCGCCAGAACGACCATGCTTCTTTTGTGCGAAATGAACTCCCCTCGAAGGGGGCGACACCCCTCACTCTTCTTTAATGTAGATTCCATAACCATTCTCCTTCATCTCACAGACAAATACTTCCTCGAGCGTCAGCGGCACCGCATCCGTCAGACTGACGGGCAAGGCTGCCGTCTTCGCCGTAATTTCCTCTTCCGTTCCCCTCACAAGCACTTGCGCCGCGTTTCCCATAACCGAGTAGCCCAGGACCGAAAGGCCGGCATTCGCGAGTTCCTCGCGGGTGATGACTTTACCCTCCGACACAAGCTGAATTTTCCGATATCTGTCGCAAACCTCGTCGATCTCTCCAAACTGAAGGATCTTTCCTGCGTACATGATCACCACGTGGTCGCACGACTCGCTGATCTCCGTGACATCGTGCGATGACAGTACGACCGAGGCTCCGTTGTCGCACACCTCGTCGGCGAGGATCTCGCGGACCACTCTGCGCATCGCCGGGTCCAGACCTTCGAACGCCTCGTCGAGCAGCAGGTATTTTGCGCGGCACGCCACGCCGAGTGCCGTGACCGCCTGCCGGCGCATTCCTTTGGAAAATGTGGAGAGCTTTCGGTTTTTCGGCAGCGCCAACGCCTCCATAAGCCGATCAAACACTTCCCCGGAAAATCCGGGCCGGGTGCACCGGTAATACGCCTTCAACCGGTTCGCGCTCATCTTCTCCAGCCAGGCGAACTCATCGCCGATGAGACAGACATCCGCCTTCGCCTCGGGATTGTTCCACACTTCCCTGCCGTCCACCGTAACACTTCCCTCGTCAGGACGGTAAATCCCGCACATCGTGCGAAGCAGTGTGGATTTGCCGGCGCCGTTCGTGCCGAGAAGTCCGTACACACATCCTTCCGGGATCGTGAGTGAGATCCCGTCGAGCGCTGCGATCTTCAGTGGATTGTCCGATGTAAAAATCTTTGTAACCCGATCTAATTCAATCATTGTCCGTCACCCCCTCATTGTCCGGTGTCTCCGCCGCGACCCGCTTGAGGATCTCCTCAAGTGTCTCCATCGGAACACCCGCCTGCAGCGCGTCCCGCGCTTTCTGTTCGAATTCGTCGATAAATCTCCGGTCCGCTTTGTTCCCGTGCTCCGCGATGAAGCTGCCCTTGCCGACACGGGAGTAGATGATCCCGTCACGCTCCAGCTCCGTGTACGCTTTCGCCACGGTGTTGGGGTTGATCCCCAGCTCTCTCGCCAGCACACGCGCAGCCGGGATTCGATCGTGCGGTTTCAGTACACCCTTCGCGATGTCACCGCATATTCCGCGACAGATCTGTTCGAAAATAGGTACTCTGCCTGTCACGTCAATCACAATCATACCGCTGCTCCTTTCTTCATTACTTCTTCTCTTCCGGCCTTACCCCACTGTACGGCCGACACTTCCCTCACAAGCTGCATTTGCATCAATTGTACTATGTCGAGTAGTACAATTGCAAAATATCATAGTACAATCCGGTTGTCAAGGATTATTTTTCGAAAAATATTCTTAACCGTCACACGGTCTCGCGAGCAGAGCACGCCCGGCGGCAGAACGGTTCTCGCTTAACGCGCATAAAAAGCCCGCCGCGGAAATCCGCGACGGGCCTTGAATACTGTGTATTCGGTTTTACAGCAATTACAGCTGAGGACCTGCAGCTACGAGAGCCTTGCCGGCGTCGTTGCCCTGGTACTTCACAAAGTTCTTGATGAAGCGGCCTGCGAGATCCTGTGCCTTGCCTTCCCAAACAGCTACGTCAGCGTAGGTGTCGCGAGGATCAAGGATTGCCGGATCAACGCCCGGAAGCTCGGTAGGAACTTCGAAGTCGAAGATCGGGATCTTCTTGGTAGGAGCGTTGTTGATCGCGCCGCTGAGGATCGCATCGATGATACCACGGGTATCCTTGATGGAGATTCTCTTGCCGGTGCCGTTCCAACCGGTGTTTACAAGGTAAGCCTTAGCGCCGCTGGCCTGCATCTTCTTAACAAGCTCCTCACCGTACTTGGTAGGATGAAGCTCAAGGAATGCCTGACCGAAGCAAGCGGAGAAGGTAGGAGTGGGCTCGGTAATGCCGCGCTCGGTACCGGCAAGCTTAGCGGTGAAACCGGACAGGAAGTAGTACTGCGTCTGCTCAGGAGTAAGAATGGAAACCGGAGGCAGAACACCGAACGCATCTGCGGAAAGGAAGATAACGTTCTTGGCAGCCGGACCTGCGGAGGTCGGGTTAACATTCAGAACGATGTTCTTAATGTGGTTGATCGGGTAGGAAACACGGGTGTTCTCGGTAACGCTCTTGTCAGCGAAATCGATCTTGCCCTCGCCGTCAACGGTAACGTTCTCAAGGAGAGCGTCTCTCTTGATCGCGTTGTAGATATCGGGCTCGGAATCCTTATCGAGGTTGATAACCTTAGCATAGCAGCCGCCCTCGAAGTTGAAGACGCCGTTGTCATCCCAGCCGTGCTCGTCGTCACCGATGAGGAGACGCTTCGGGTCGGTGGAAAGGGTGGTCTTGCCGGTTCCGGAGAGACCGAAGAAGATAGCGGTGTTCTCACCGTTCATATCCGTGTTAGCGGAGCAGTGCATCGAAGCGATGCCCTTGAGAGGAAGGTAGTAGTTCATCATGGAGAACATACCCTTCTTCATCTCGCCGCCGTACCAGGTGT
>JAFZVZ010000017.1 GCA_017617545.1 Lachnospiraceae bacterium | reverse complement strand
CTCACCACCTGAGTTGGAAGCGGTCGTTGCCAGAAATCTGATTCCCATACGCCCGGACCGACACAGGGAACGGACGCCTTCAGCAAAGACCTTTCAAGGCTTCCTTTATAGGATAGCATAGATTTGATGAATTGCGTAAAATTTTTTGAGCAGAGGAACTGCCTCTGCTTATTAATGGTGCATAAAAAAGCAACGGGACGAAAGAAAATGACCTCTTTCGTCCCGTGTTCATAAACTCTCGTTATTTCAATGTCGTTATCTTAATGACATTGTCCGATCGGACCCTTCTTTTTGTGTTATGTCATTTACGTTTGATCACTCGTCCAGGAATTTGCTGTAGTATCTCTGAACAAGACTGTCGAGGAAGATCTCGTTGATCTCGCCGAAGTTGTCGGTGAGGAGTTTCTTGATACCGTTGATCTTCAACTCGTAGTTCTCGGCATCCTCAGCGTCATCCTTCTCGAATGCACGAACGGTCTGTGTCGTGACATTCAGCATCATCCAGCTGTTGAAGAGCTTGGAGAGACGCTTGCCGCTCATGTTGATGAGGAAGTTCGCGTTCTTGATCTCCTGAGGCTTCAGAACCTTCTTGGCCGTGCTCGGTACGTGGGTGATGAAGAGCGTTTCCACTTCGTCATCGCTCGTCAGGCGCATAAATCCGGTCGTTCTTCCGGGAGCACCCTCAGCCGCGCCGGGCTTGCTGCCTTTCTTATACTTGGCATAGCTGGAAACCTGATGAGGCTTGTAGAAGTCAAATTCTTCCTCGTTGCTCGTGTTCGGAGTGTAGTCCGGAACAAAGCCTGCGTAGTTGTCGAGATCGTCCGTATCCTCGAACACGATCTTGCCCTTCTTGCCGAAATCCTTGACAAGGTTGGCCTGGCGGGTAGCTTCCGCCTTGATCTGAGCGTTGATCGCCTGGTTCTCTTCCTTGCGGGCGTGAACCTTCTTCTTGAACTCATCGTACTCGGATACTTCCTCAGGCTCTGCGGATTCGTTGTCCGGGTTCGTAGGAGAGTAGTCCGGAACAAAACCGCGGTAGGTGCCGTCGTCCAGCTCCTCCGGAGCCTCGAACTTGCGAGGTGTCGGCTTTTTGCTGGAGAATGCAGCGTCTACAGGCTTCTCAGGATTTGCGAACGAAGAACTCTGGTCGATGTTCGGACGTACTTCCTCAGCTGCGGAGGTAACGACTTCCTCGATGATGTCATTGTCGAAGGAAACCTTGATCTTCGTATCCTGAATATCGGTAGGACGGGACGGTACGGACTCGTAATCCGTGTCATCCTGCGTGCGGTATTTTGCGTCGGGAACGATGTCCTCGACAACCGTCTCAATCTTGGATGCTGCGATATCCTCTGCGGCGGAGCGTACCTGCTTGGAGGACTTGGCTGCGTCGGATGCCTCGCTCACTACCGGTTTCTTGGTTGCGGGCTTAACCTGTTCGGGAACCGCGACCGGAGTAGGACGGGACGAAGCGTACGTGCCCTTGCCGCTGCGCTCGCCGGTATCCGAGGACTTCTTCATGCTCTTGGAGAGGCTTGCGCGCTTGAAGTTGTTGAGGAAATCGGAAAATGCGTCCTCACTTCCTTCCGCGTCAGCCTCGGAGCTGCTCTCATAGTCGGTCGGATCCTGTGCCGAGTTGACAGGAGATTCGTATGCGGATTCGGCATCCTCAGCAGCACGGCTGAAGGAGCGGATATCTGCCTCGTCGATGATCTTGTCATCGTCGATATCATCGCTGTTCACACGCTCGGTCTCAACGAAGATCGGCTCGCTCTCGGAAGAGCGGTTCTGCCAATCCGTTGCCGAATCGTCGGCGCCTGCGCCCCAATCGACTTTTACGTTCGGATCGGAGTAAACCGGAGTAGGATCTGCATCCTCATAGTTCGGTACTTCGTAGGTCTGTTCGTAATCAGAGAAGGAGATATTCACCTTGCCGTCCTCCTCGATCACGGATGCGCGACCGGAGGTAGCGGGCGTTTCGGTATTCTCATGTTCTCTTACGTAAGTGTCAAGGTCTTCCTGACGCTTCTTTTCAAATTGGTAAGCCGTCAGCGGACGCTTCGGCGTAAAATCAAATCCGTCTTCAGCGTTTCCTTCTTCTGCGGCAGAAGCAGCTGCTTCCTCGTTCTTCTCCATCTCGGCGAAGAGGGTAGAGCGCTTCTTGTTATCTTTCTTGGCAGCGAAAATGGATTCGAATTCGGAATCATTTTCCGGGGAAGAAGATTCGTTCTTCGGATAGTAAGGACGCTTCGTGCGGGTTGCGGCATTGGCGGTGAACTCGGTCTCATGTTCCTCAGCCTGCTTTGCAGCTGCAGCCCTGCGTTCCTCCTCGGCCTTCTTCTCAGCGGCAATGCGCTCAGCCTCGGCCTTTTCACGGGCAATCCGTTCTTCCTCGGCCTTCTTCTCGGCAGCTATGCGCTCGGCTTCAGCCTTCTCACGAGCGATGCGTTCTTCCTCGGCCTTCTTTTCGCGGGCGATACGCTCAGCCTCAGCCTTTTCGCGAGCGATCCGTTCTTCCTCAGCTTTCTTCTCAGCGGCGATACGTTCCGCTTCAGCCTTTTCACGGGCAATGCGCTCGGCCTCGGCCTTCTCGCGAGCGATACGTTCTTCCTCGGCTTTCTTCTCAGCGGCAATACGCTCAGCCTCAGCTTTCTCACGGGCGATGCGTTCTTCCTCAGCCTTCTTCTCGGCAGCGATGCGCTCAGCCTCGGCCTTTTCGCGGGCGATACGCTCAGCCTCTTCCTTCTCGCGGGCGATACGCTCTTCCTCGGCCTTCTTCTCGGCAGCGATGCGCTCAGCCTCAGCCTTTTCGCGGGCGATGCGTTCTTCCTCAGCCTTCTTTTCAGCGGCGATACGCTCAGCCTCGGCCTTCTCACGGGCGATGCGTTCTTCCTCAGCCTTCTTCTCAGCGGCGATACGCTCTTCCTCAGCCTTCTTCTCAGCAGCGATACGCTCTTCCTCGGCCTTCTTCTCGGCGGCAATGCGCTCTTCCTCAGCCTTCTTCTCGGCAGCGATGCGCGCTTCCTCGGCGCGGCGCTCCTCCTCAGCCTTCATGGCAGCAGCAATGCGCTCCTCGTCAGCCTTCTTCTCGGCAGCGATGCGTTCTTCCTCAGCCCGGCGTTCTTCCTCGGCTTTCTTCTTCGCCTTCTGTGCCTCTTCGATTTCCTTCTGGACGGAAGCAGCAGAGTTGTCACCGGAACCGGAGCCGTTCTTGTTTCGCTTCTCGGCAGCCTGGAAGGAGATGAAGCACTTCATCGCGGTCTTCTTGTCATCCTTGTTGACATAGATGCGATAGACATCATCCCGGATGCCGTACTCGGAAATCGCCTCAATCTCATGTTCCTTGAGATACTCGATAAACCGGTCGGAAACTTCCTGGTTCTGCAGGGAAACGAACGAAACAAGGTCCGCGGGACGGGTGTTCACAAGGGAAATGTTGCACTCCGCGCAAATCGTTGTTCCCGAAGGATATTCTTTTTTGCAGGTGGGACAGTAGGGCATGGTTTCCTCATTTCTGCGCTGCTTCTTTTTTGTTCTCCTCTTTACCGCGTTACATTTCCGATGCCGCGATGACGCCGGTTGCGCATCACGAAGGCCACTTTCTAACCTTTAGTTCGTCGGAAAATGTCAAAAACACGCGTAAAACAGCGGGAAATCAGCGCGTTTCCCGCCGGTTTTGCCTTTCTGTAAAGGCATTTATAACGTTCACTTATAAATTATAGTGAAATTGACCGATTTTTTCAACAAAATTATGAAAAATTTGTTAAGAATTTGCACTAAATTGTTCATTATACCAATCATCGGCAAGATAGAGCAGAAGAGGTTCGTCAGCATTCGGAAAATGTTCCTTCAGCTGTTCGATCAGATAGTTCTGCCGGATGAGATCAAGCTCAGGACCTTCGGCATCCGAAGACTGTACGGTATCCTCAATGTCCTGCTTTGTGAGTTCCGTGCCGAGATAGTCGCGGATCTTCGCAGACATTGCGTCCTCGGAGGCTGCGACAGTGAGAAGCTTTTTGCTCTTGGAAAGGCTGTAAAAACCGTAGATGATCATGAGGACAGCCATCGCGCCCATGACGATCTCCGCGTAGGGATTGCTCTTGTCGGAGCAGGCGAAACCGACCACGATCGCGCCGAGTACGGCGCCGATGACGATCAGCGTGAATCCGGTTTCCTTCGTGTCGCGGCTTTTCTCCGCGGCGGAAACATACTGCGTGGGAGCCTGGCGTACATGCATGAACGCAGGCGCGGTCAGCTCACTCACGGCATCCTCCTCGAGAAGATCGAGAATGTCCTCGTCAACCTCCTCATCCGTTTCCAGGGCTTCCTCCCAGTCCTCGGGGATCGTGACTTCGTTGATGTCGTCGACATCGGCGAGAACCGTTGCCTGTTCAAGAGAAGAATTGTTGCGGTTTGCCGCGGCATTGCCCGTCTCAACAGCTACAAAAACGGCGAACGCGCGCTTTACGCGGTCGTTGTCGGCCTTGTCGCAGAACAGTTCAAAACGCTCGTCGTTCGCATCGCGCGACACACGGGTTTTGATCCCGGAATAGGAGAGATAATCGACGAACCGATCCATCACTTTTTCACTGCGGATCGTAAGGATCGGCGGCGTGATCTCGACCAATTCTTCGGTGAGTTCACAGTTGCAATCGGGGCAGATCAGAATGCCCTCGCGATACTCGTTTTTGCACTTCGGACAGAATGCCATGGGAAACCTCCGGAACAGTTATTCATAACGTATTGATTATATGCCAAAAAGCGCCGAAAGACAAGCAAAACAGCGGCGAAAGACACGTTTTCGGAACAGAAAATCGGAAACCGTCAGTCTTGAAACCGCACCCGGAAAATGATACAATTAAAAGAGGACATCGACATGCCTAAAGGTTGTTCTGCGATCACGTCGGTGCTCCTGCATTTTCCGAAGCATTCGCGATACTATATAAAGAGAAGGTGCGGTTATGAGAAATCAACTTGCTCTGAGCGATGACATATTGTTGCGCGTTGAGAAGCCGGCGAGATATATCGGCGGTGAGATCAACATGGTTGTGAAGGATCCCGACAAGGTGGACATCCGGTTTGCGATGTGCTTCCCGGACGTCTATGAAGTCGGAATGTCACACCTCGGCATTCAGATATTATACGATCTGTTCAACCGGCGGGAAGACACGTACTGTGAGCGTGTCTATTCGCCGTGGGTGGACCTCGACAAGATCATGCGGGAGGAGCATATCCCGCTGTTTACGCTGGAGACGCAGTCCCCAGTGAAGAATTTTGATTTCCTGGGTATCACGCTGCAGTACGAGATGTGCTACACCAACGTTCTGCAGATCCTCGACCTCGCGGGAATTCCTCTTCATTCGGAGGACAGAACCGAGGAGGATCCGATCGTGATCGGCGGCGGTCCGTGCTCCTACAACCCCGAGCCGATCGCGGATTTCTTTGATTTCTTCTATATCGGAGAGGGGGAGAAGGTTTACGACGATATCCTTGACCTGTACAAGGCCAATCGCGCGGATGGCGGCACAAGACGGGATTTTCTTCGCAAGGTTTCCCATATCGAGGGCATGTATGTTCCGAGCCTGTATCGTGTGGAGTACAACGAGGACGGAACGATCCGCTCGTTCGAGCCGATCTACGAGGATGTTCCCGCGAAGATCCGCAAGCAGGTCGTGAAGGATCTCGACACCTGTGTCTATCCGGACAAGCAGCTTCTTCCGTTCCTGCGCGTCATTCAGGACCGCGTCGTTTTAGAGCTTCAGCGCGGCTGCACAAGAGGCTGCCGGTTCTGCCAGGCGGGCATGATCTACCGCCCGAACCGTGAGCGCTCGGTAGGACATCTGCTTGATATGGCGAAGAACCTTCTCGATACCTCGGGACAGGATGAGATGAACTTAAGCTCCCTCAGCTCGAGCGATTTCTCGGGGCTTCAGGAGCTTGTGTACGCGATGATCGACGAGTGCCGTGAGCGGCATGTGAGCCTGTCGCTTCCTTCGCTCCGGATCGATGCGTTTGCCGTCGATGTCATGCAGAAGGTGCAGGATGTCAACAAGAGCAGTATCACCTTCGCACCGGAGGCCGGAACGCAGCGCATGCGAAACGTGATCAACAAGGGCCTCACGGACGAGGACATTCTGTCCGGCGCGGGCAAGGCATTTGCCGCGGGATGGAACAAGGTAAAGCTGTACTTTATGCTCGGACTTCCCACCGAGGGGGACGACGATGTGAAGGGGATCGCGGAGCTCGGAAACGCGATCGCCGCGGAATACTATAAACTCCCGAAGGATCAGCGCCACGGGCGTGTGAACGTTACGATCAGCACCTCGTATTTCATCGCGAAACCGTTCACGCCGTTCCAGTGGATGCCGATGATCACGAAGGAGCATTTTCTGCAGAATCAAAGGCTTCTGAAGGCTACGGTCAATGAGCAACTGAACGCGAAGAGCCTCGAGTATCACTGGCACGACGCGGAGACGAGCGAGATGGAGGGCATCTTCGCTCGCGGTGACCGCAAGATCGGTCCCGCGATCGAGGAGGCTTACCGGCGCGGATGCATCTACGACGCGTGGGTGGAGCATTTTCATTATGATATCTGGAAGGAAGTTCTCGACCGCCATGGGATCACCGTGGAGTTTTACAACCTGCGCGAGCGCGGTAAGGACGAGATCCTTCCGTGGGACCATATTGATATCGGTGTGACGAAGAAGTTTTTGTACCGTGAGTATGAGAAGGCGCAGCGCGCAGAGATCACACCGAACTGCATGAAGCAATGCTCCGGCTGCGGGGCGGCGGCGTTTGGCTGCGGCATCTGCAAGCAGCCGCGCGGGAAGGAGGAGATGGTATGAACATCCGTGTTTGTTTCGCAAAATACGACCGGCTTCGTTTCCTCGGACACCTCGATGTGATGCGGTATTTTCAGCACGCGATCGCGCGGAGCGGAATACCGATCGCGTACAGCCAGGGCTTTCACCCTCATATGATCATGAGCTTCGCGCAGCCGCTTGCTCTTTCAATGACAAGCGACGGCGAGTATTTCGACTGTGAGCTTGCGATAGAGAAGGCGCCGTCGGATGATTACGCTGCGGAGCTTGCGAAGAGCCTTCAGGGAGCCATGTGCGACGGTTTTTACATCCGCTCCGTGACGGTGCTTCCCGAGCGGGAGCCGAACACGAGAAAGCAGACCGGTATGTCCCAGATCGCAGGAGCAATGTACCTGTGCGAGCCGCTGCCGGGCTTCGAGAAGCCTCTTGCGGATGCGCTTGCGTCGTTCGCGGGCCTGCAGTCGTACTGCATCGAGAAGAAGGCGAAGAACGGAACAAGAGCTGTGGATGTGCGCGCGGGCGTGCACGCGATCGGCGTTGTAAAGGGAGATTTTCCGAATGACTTTTTGGAAAATGAAGACCGCGACAGTGTGAACTATCTGTCCGATGACGGTGTATTTTCCGTGCCTGAGACGCTCGGCGATGGCTGGGGATATGAGCGCAGCGAGCACTCGTTACACCGGGACGGCGCGCTGAGATTTCTGTTTGCCGTGGATGCGGGAAGCGAGAATAACATTTCCGCGGAACTGATCGCGACAGCGCTTCGTCAGATCGCCTCGGGTGTTACGGAAGAAAGCGGTGCGGACGGAGAAGAACCTTCGTCGGATGCGGGCATCCCGGAGCGCTGCTTTACGCTGCATCGCATGGAGTTGTACCGGAACAGGGACGGACACATGGTCTCACTTTCGGAATGTTAACGCAGGAGAGAGTTTTCATTGGAAACCAGGATTATATACAGAAAGAAAGATGCCGTAGTCAGCGCGGCGGTCAACGACAATCGTCTGTCCGACATCCGGATCACGGGGCCGGAGGGAGACCTTACGCCCGGGGATATCTATGTCGGGCGCATCGAATCCGTCGTGCCGAACATCAACGGGGCGTTTGTGTCCATCGGACGGGAGCGAAACTGCTTCCTCAAGCTGGAGCGCGCGAACTATCCGATCGCGAGCCCGAAGCATGCCGACTGTAAGCTTCACGCAGGCGACGTGATCTTAGTGCAGGTGGAGCGCGATGAGGGGCGAAACAAGCCCGCGACGGTTGTGAGCGATTTTTCGCTGACCGGCATTCATGTCGTTCTGATCCACGGGAAGCGCGAGGTGAGGATTTCCTCGAAGATCGAGGACAATACATGGAAGGCGGAGATGCGTACACTCGTCGCCGAGTGGATCGACGGTGACTACGCGGTCATGCTACGCACGAACTCATATAAGGCGGGCACGGAGGCGATCCGCGCGGAGTACGATACCGTGCTGCAGATCTACAAGACGCTGCTTACCGCGGCGGAGACAAGGACCGTCGGCAGCAAGCTGTACGCGGGACTTCCGGATTTCCTGTGCGACCTGCGCGATTCGGGCATGGATACCGTGAACCGGATTTTGACGGAGGATGAGGATATCTACAATTCCGTGCTTGATTTTGCGAAGCGGTTCCGTCCGGACTGCGTGCAGGGAGTGGAGCTTCGCGATAAATCGGTGTATCCGCTTGAGGCCGAGTTCGGAATGAAGGCGAAGCTGGGAGATCTGACGTCTCGTCGTGTATGGCTTCGCAGCGGCGCGTACCTCGTGTTTGACACGACGGAGGCAATGACCGTCGTGGATGTGAATACCGGTAAGGCCTCCGCCTCGAAGGCGTGCGCGAAGGGCTTCCTGGAGGTCAACATGGAGGCCGCGGAGGAGCTTGCGTACCAGATCCGTCTGCGCAACCTGTCCGGGATCGTCATCGTCGATTTTATCGATATGGACAGCGAGAACGACCGGCACGAACTGATGAAGCGTCTGAAGGATCTGTTGGAAAATGATCCCGTCAAAACGCGAGTTGTCGACATGACAAAGCTGAACCTCGTGGAGATCACGAGAATGAAGAAACATCGTCCGTTGGAGGAGGATGTGAGGAAGTATTCGGTGCTTTAGGAAGGCTGAAAGCGGCAGTCGGCACGTATTTTACGGAGAAACACGGATAATACGGCAAAAAGTGCCGTGAGTTACGCAAAAAACAGTTGACATGCGCCGCGTGGTATGCTATATTTTTCGAGTGTGCCGCACAGTAAGGTATAAGTGCGCCCATTTTCCGAATGAGGGCGCCGCCGAAACTGGCGAGTAATGATAATGGAGGTACCTGTATGTACGCAATTATTGCAACCGGTGGTAAACAGTACAAGGTAGCGGAAGGCGATATCATTAGAGTCGAGAAGCTCGGCGCTGCAGAAGGCGAGAGCTATACATTTGACCAGGTTCTGGCCGTGAACAACGGAGAATTGATCGTCGGAACGCCTGTGGTTTCCGGTGCTACTGTATCTGCGACCGTTCTCGGCGAAGGCAAGGCCAAGAAGGTTATTGTTTACAGATACAAGAGAAAGAGCGGATATCACAAGAAGAACGGTCACAGACAGCCGTTTACTCAGGTGAAGATTGACGCCATCAACATGTAATCGGTTCTCCCGGGAGAAACAGCCATGATCAAAGTGGTGTTTTACATGAAAGAAGGCAGGCTGTGCGGCTTTCAGAGCAGCGGGCATGCGGATTACGCCGATCAAGGCGAGGACATCGTGTGCGCCGGGGTTTCCGCGTTGGTTATCAACTGCGTGAATTCCATTGAGAAGCTGACGAGCGACCGCGCAGACGTTAAGCAGAAAGAAGACGGGTTTGTGTCCTGCAGATTACAGGATCCCGTCAGCAGTGAGGGTGAGCTCCTTTTGCAGTCGCTGCACCTGGGGATCACACATATCGCAGAGGATTACGGGCGATATGTCAAAGTTGTTGAAAAGAGTAGTTCTCAGTAAGGAGGTAAACGATCATGTTAAAGATGAACCTTCAGTTATTCGCTCATAAAAAGGGTGTGGGTTCTACCAAGAACGGTAGAGATTCCGAGTCCAAGCGCCTCGGCGCCAAGAGAGCCGACGGTCAGTTCGTTAAGGCCGGCAACATCCTTTTCAAGCAGCGCGGGACCAAGATCCATCCCGGCGTTAACGTAGGACGCGGTGGCGATGACACGCTGTTCGCATTGGTTGACGGAACGCTTCGTTTTGAGACCAAGGCGGGTGGTAAGAAACAGGCCAGCGTTTATCCCGTTGCCGAATAATTGGAATTGATTGATCAGTCCCGTTCCAGCGACAGTCGGAACGGGACTTTTTTCTTCTGTGGAGGTTTGTAATGTTTGCTGATACGGCAAAAATTTATATCCGTTCCGGTAACGGCGGAGACGGCCATGTCGGTTTCCGACGCGAAAAATTCGTCGCGGCCGGCGGTCCGAACGGCGGAGACGGCGGACGCGGCGGAGATCTGATCTTTGAGGTTGATGACGGTCTGAACACGCTCAACGATTTCCGTTTTATCCGCAAGTACTGCGCGAAGAACGGTGAGCCCGGCGGAAATAACCACTGTAACGGCGCGGACGGTGAGGACCTTGTCGTGAAGGTGCCTGAAGGCACTGTCATCCGCGAGGCGGAGACCGGCAAGGTGATCGCGGACATGTCCCATGAGAACCGCCGTGTAGTCCTCCTGAAGGGCGGACGCGGAGGCAAGGGCAACATGCACTACGCGACACCGACGATGCAGGTGCCGAAGTATGCGCAGCCCGGCCAGAAGGGCCGCGAGCTCAACGTGATCCTGGAGCTGAAGGTGATCGCGGATGTCGGTCTCGTCGGTTTTCCCAATGTCGGAAAATCGACGTTCCTTTCGCGTGTCTCCAACGCGCGCCCGAAGATCGCGGACTATCATTTTACGACGCTCAATCCGAACCTCGGCGTGGTAAACCTGGAGGGGACGGATGGCTTTGTGATCGCCGATATCCCCGGTTTGATCGAGGGAGCTTCGGAGGGTGTCGGACTCGGACATGAGTTTTTAAAGCACGTCGAGCGCTGCAAGGTGATCCTGCACATTGTGGATGCCGCGGGAACGGAGGGACGTGATCCCGTGGAGGATATCCGTCTGATCAATGAGGAGCTCGCAAAATACAGCGAGGTGCTCGCTTCCAAGCCGCAGATCATCGCCGCGAACAAGATGGACGTGTATCCGGAGGAGGAACGCGAGACGATCCTTGAGATGATCCGTGAGGGTATCCGCGAGGATATGCCCGACACGCTTGTCGTACCGCTTTCCGCGGTCAGCGGTTTGGGCGTTAAAGAATGTCTGTACGAACTTTGGAACATGCTTCAGACGTGCTCGGAGGAGCCGATCATGTTTGAGCAGGAGTATTTTCCGGAGGCTGCGGACACGGCGCAGGAACCGTACACGGTTGAGTACAATACGGAAGACAGCGTGTATGTCGTGGAGGGTCCGCGGATCGAACGCATGCTTGGGTACACGAACCTGGATTCCGAGAAGGGCTTTGAGTTCTTCCAGAACTTCCTGAAGACTAACGGAATTCTCGAGAAGCTCGAGGAGCTTGGTATCCAGGACGGCGACACCGTGCGCATGTACGGTCTTCAGTTCGACTATTACAAATAAACCGGCGATTGCAAATTAGGCACCGTTACGGTTGCCGTAATCGTTGTATGATGGTATTATGAGGTTAATGAAATGACTACAAAGCAGAGAGCTTACCTGAAGGGCCTGGCCATGAACATCGACCCGGCGTTTCGCATCGGCAAATCCAGCGTTACGCCCGAGTTTTGCGAAGGGATCCGCGAGATCCTTGAGGCGCGTGAGCTGGTCAAGGTTGCCGTTTTGAACAATTGCGCGGATGATCCGGCGGAGCTTGCGAGACTTCTCGCGGAGCGCACCGGCTCGGAGATCGTCCAGGTCATCGGCAAGAAGATCGTTCTGTATCGGGAATCGAAGACGCAGAAGAAGATCATTTTACCCTGACATAACAATGGTTTGAACGAACCGAAGCGATAATAATTGTTCGATTGATCCGAATCCAAAACAGTCGGTTCGCAAGATCCGAAGCAGAGGAGACCAATGAAAGTAGGAATACTCGGCGGAACGTTTGACCCGATCCACAGCGGTCACATTAAGATCGCGCTCAAGGCGAAGGAGCAGTTCGGGCTCGACATGATGTGGATCATGCCTGCGCGGATACCGCCGCACAAACAGCGGGAGTTCATTACTGACGATGTCCATCGCCTGATGATGATCGAACTGTCCATCCCGGACGAAAGTCTCGAGATGAATGTCATGGAATTTGGCCGTGAAGGCAAATCCTACACCTCGGACACGCTCAGCATGCTTACAGCGGAGCATCCGGATGGTGAATTGTATTATGTCATGGGGCAGGATTCCCTGTTTGATTTTCCAACGTGGCATGAGCCTGACACAATCGCGCGTCTGGCGAAGATCCCGGTGGCGGTTCGCGCGGAAAATGAGGACGGATTCCGCCGGCTGCTTGCGGAGCGGAACGAACAGTATAACAATGTGTTTATCCCACTTGAGATGCAATATCAGCCGGTCTCGTCGACGATGCTACGGCAGATGATACACGAAGGCAGAGAGACGGATCTGATCGCTCCGAGGGCGCTTCGGTATATCGATCGCTTCGGTTTGTACGGACGTAAGGCAACGGCGATCCGGCCGGAAACCTTTGAACTGTACAATACATTCGAAAAGCTGCTTGCGACGAAGCTTTCCGCACACCGGTTATCCCACTGTATCGGCGTTGCCCATCTGGCTGCCGATTTCATGCAGGAGTACGAAGAGAGACACGGGAATGTACCGTCGGAGGATGGATTTTACGACACGGTACAGCAGACGTTTCTCGCCGGCTTGATGCATGACTGCGCAAAATACATCGCGCACGACGGGTACGCGTCCATCTGTGACGAACTCGGCATTCCCGTTACCGAGGAGGAGCGTTCGGTGCAGGAGGTGCTGCACGCGAAGGTCGGAAAGTATCTTGCGGAGCATGAGTACGGGATCGAAGACCCTGTGATCCTGTCGGCGATCGAAAAGCACTGCGTCGGCGACGTGGATATGAGTGCGGTTGATCTGGCTGTGTTTACGGCTGATTTCTGTGAGCCGTTCCGCGATCACAGGCCGCTTTGCTGTACGCTTCACAGCATCCGCATGATGGGATATGAGAACCTGGTCAAAGCAGCCCTGACGGCGATCGACTGTACGGTTCAATATGTTCGAACAATGGGCTGGACGCTCGACCGTAAGACGATCGATGTCATGGACAGCCTGAACAATAAACTCCGCGAGGAAAGCGGGGAAAGGAATATTTAATGGACAATTACACTTCAAAGGATCTTGCTAAAACTGCTTTTCAGGCACTGGAGAACAAGAAAGGCTTTGATATCAAGGTGATCGAGATTGACAAGGTCTCCACGATCGCTGACTACTTCGTGATCGCAGACGGCAGCAACCCCTCTCAGGTGGAAGCCATGGTCGATGAAGTACAGATGCAGCTTCACAAGCAGTACGATGTTGAGCCGAAGCGCATCGAGGGTGCCAGAAACTGCGGATGGATCCTGATGGATTACGGCGATATCGTAGTGCATGTTTTTTCGTCTCAGGACAGACTGTTCTATGATCTCGAGCGAGTATGGAGAGACGGCGTGACCGTGGATACCGTGGACTGGAAAGAGCAGTAACACAACAGCAAATACGCAGGGTGATTTCACTGAGAAATCTAAAACAAGAGAGATCTAAAACAATAAAAGAATCAAAGAAGCTGATGAATTCGAGACAATTTTGTCGAAAATTCATCAGCTTTTTCTTTGCAAGGGTAATTAATGGGACAACGACCCGTGTACAATCAAGTCAGAACAAACGGGAACGGGGTGTTATCGCTTACCGGAACGGGTTGTTACCGATAGAAGCGGAACAGACCGATCACAACTCCGAGGATCAAACAGTTTTCAACAATGATCGGATCCATGGTATCGTTCTCCGGCTGGAGACGGAAATGACCGTGCTCCTTGTAGAAGGTTTTGACCGTAGCGGAATCGTCGACAAGAGCTACAACAATATCGCCGTTCGAAGCGTGCTCCTGCTTGCGCACGAGAATGCGGTCGCCGTCAAAGATACCGGCGTTGATCATGCTGTCGCCCTTGACAGTGAGAAAGAAGGTCTCGGCGTTCGGCATGTACTCGGTCGGGATCGGAAAATAATCAACGATATGTTCGGTAGCGAGGATCGGCTGTCCTGCGGCAACAGTACCTACGACGGGCACGTTCACCATCTCGCGGTCGGTCAGCCGGAAAGAGTCGTCGATGATCTCAATGCAGCGGGGCTTCGCCGGGTCCCGGCGGATATAGCCGTTCTCCTCCAGCGTCTCAAGGTGAGAGTGCACTGAGGATGTGGAACGAAGATCAACGGCCGTGCAGATGTCGCGTACCGACGGCGGATATCCCTTCTTGAGGATCTGATCCTTAATGTAATTTAATATCTCTTCCTGTTTTTTCGTAATCTTTCCTGGCATGGGGAACCCTCCTTGATTGCCTGATAGAGCAATTAGCTGTACGATCTGCTGTAATTGTAACATATGATTTTCCAAAATGCAAAACATTTGTTCGATTATTTGTTCGGCATAATTAACAAAAATATAGCAAAACATTTGTTCGATTTTTCTTCGGAAAATGCTGAAAATCGCTTGACAATCCGAACAACTGTTCGTATAATGACAGCACAAACGAACGAACGTTCGATTACAAGCAAAGTGTGGATATGATTGTGTGACATGATGTAATGGTAAGAAGAGCAGAGAACCGGATCATGGACGGATGGTCGCGGAAAGTGTTGACTGCAGAAAGGATTTAGCTATGTCACAGGAGAACATGAACGAAAAGGTATTGCGGTTTCCGCTTACGGCAGAGGATCTCAGAAGAGCCGGCAACGCGGCTAAAGACGATGCAAGAAGAATGAAGAAACTGTACCGCAGAACGATCACTGTGGTCGTGATCGCCGTGGTTGCATTTGTGATCTGCTTTGCGTTCGCATCCCTGCTCGGGAATGCCAAGGGCAGCTCGCAGCGCACCAAGAAGCTTACGTCCGTTTACGTTGAGAGCGGCGACAGTCTCTGGAGCATTGCAGAAGAGTACTACACTCCGGAATGCGGCAATATGAAGGATTATATCCGCGAGATCAAGAAGACGAACGGCCTGGAATCGGACACGATCCGATATGGCTATCCGCTGCTTGTTCCGTACTATGAATAATGACGGAAGGTAGTCAGGGCTTGATCCAGGTAGGAATGCTTCCGGAGATCACGGCGCGGAACAGACGATCCCTGATCCCGGGAGCTTCACTGTCTAATTGCTTGATCAGATTCTTAATGTCCTCGCGTTTTGTATACCCGTCCGCAGGGCATGGGTTGCGAAACACGGGGAGATCATATTTGTTCTTGAAACCTACGATATCGCACTCGTTGACATAGATCAGCGGGCGTATCAGAGTAATATCGCTTCTGTCGAGATACGTAACGGGCGAGAAGCAGTGAACACGACCTTCGTATATTAGAGACATGAGAAATGTCTCGATCACATCATCTCTGTGATGCGCGTATGCTGCTTTGTTGCATCCGAACTCCTTGGCGGAATCATTGAAAGCACCCTTACGCAGTTTGGAACACAGGCTGCAAGGGTTCTCCTCCTTGCGGATATCGAATACAATGGATTTGATCTCTGTATCTACAATTCTCAACTCTACAGTAAGATCCTCACACAGCTTTACGATTTTGCTGTAATCTATCTCATAACCCAGGTTAACACTGATCGCCTTGAGCTCAAACTTCGCAGGGTAGAAGCGTCGGAGTTCCGCGAGCGCGTATAGAAGTGTCAAACTGTCTTTTCCTCCGGATATTCCGACTGCAATGGAGTCTCCGTCTTGGATCATCTGATAATCATCGATTGCTTTTCTTGTCCGGCTCAATAATTGTTGAAGCTGCATGGTACGGTTACTCCCTGTTCTGTATCTTCTTTCAATGTATGCATTTAATTGTTGCTTTCTCTATTATATCGATTTGTCTCTTTGAATCAATACATCAGGAGATGTATTATTCTCTGTAATTGCGTTATTATTCCTATTCTGTGGCTTTTTCCTCCGTTGTATGGTATAATCCGTATGTCGGTACATTGGCATAATATGCCGTATTTTATCGTATCGGCGTTATGTGTCAGCGACACAAAAACCGCACGGAGGTTCCTGATTTGAACGAACGGATTTACAATGTTGTCAATGAGATCAGAAAGAATATCAAAGGCAAGGATGATATCATTCAGATGGTACTGTGTACGATGCTTGCCGGAGGACATATTCTGCTTGAAGATATACCCGGAGTAGGAAAGACGACACTTGCGCTGGCAATCTCGAAAGCAATGTCTTTGGATTACCGCAGAGTTCAGTTTACGCCTGACGTCATGCCCAGCGATATCACCGGCTTTTCCATGTACAATGCTCAGACGCAGTCGTTTGAGTACCATGAGGGAGCTGCCATCTGCAACCTTCTTCTTGCGGATGAGATCAACCGTACTTCCCCGAAGACTCAGTCGGCTCTTCTGGAGCTGATGGAAGAGGGCAAGGTCACTGTGGACGGTCAGGTACACGAAGTAAAGCGTCCGTTCTTCGTGATCGCTACTCAAAATCCGTTCGGATCCGCGGGAACACAGCGCCTGCCCGAGTCGCAGATGGACAGATTTATGGTAAGGCTTTCCATGGGATATCCGGATCACCAATCGTCCATCGATATTCTCAAAGCTGACGCGTTCGATGATCTTGTACAGTGTGTGATCTCCAAGGAAGAATTTACGAAGATGCAGGCTGACGTGCGCAATGTGTTTGTGGATGATGCGATCAACGAGATGATCGTTAACTATTCGGAGGCGTCGCGTCTTTCGGATAATATTCTTGTCGGTATCAGTCCGCGAGGCAGCAAGGCAATCCTTCGTATGGCCAAGGCGCAGGCGTATCTCTTTAATCGGAATTACGTAACTGCAGAGGATGTTCTGGCAATTCTTCCGAGCACGGTTGCTCATCGTATCGTGTTGAGTACGAAGGCGAAGGCTAAGAATATCAGTGTCGAGCAGGTTCTTGATAAACTGCGCGATGAGATCAAAGTACCGAAGATTTAGGTCGATTTATATGAAAAGAGCGTTAACATATATTCGTTATCTTGTATTTCTTTCATTGATCGTCCTTCTGTATTTTTTTAACAATCATCCGGTGTTTTTGCTTGCGGTTTTCGCGTTGATCCTGGCTCCGGTCATCTCCATCGTGATGTTCTTTGCCTGCAGCAATAAGATTCGTTTCTCCATAGACAACCGCTCGGATGTGTTGAATCGTGAAGAGGGGACGTCTTTCTGTCTGTGCGCGGACAATCGATCCATATATCCGTTTGTCAAGGCTGTATTCAACTGTACGATCTCGAACAACTTAAACCCCAACACAGTGGAACATCTGTATGATCTCTATGTGGCGCCGAAAGAAAAGATGCGTTACGAGATCCCTGTCAGTTACATGAACTGCGGCAATTACGCCGTATCCCTGAAACAGGTGACATTGCGTGATCTGTTCGGGTTTGTCTCGAAGACTTGCCAGGTAGATACGACCACTGAAGTCATCGTGCTTCCTCTGGAGATCGATCTTGACGATTCGATTGAGGGAACCGGAGGAACGCCGAACGACGAGACTGTATATGAGCGAAATGAAAAGGGCTCTGATCCCTCGGAAATCTTCGAGATCCGCGAGTATCGGATGGGAGACCGTCCTCAGCAAATTCACTGGAAGTTGAGTGCCAAGCAGCGTGAACTGATGGCAAAAGAATTTTCCGATGTTGTCGGTGAAGCGTTCGAGATATTTCTCTGTAATGACTATTCCGACAATCATCAGATGGATGCCTATTACGATGTGATGTTTTCACTTGGAGTGTATTTTGCGAGAAAAGGAATATTCTTTTCTTACAGCTGGTATTCCGAGGAGAATGCAACGATTGAGAAAATGGCGATCAATTCGGAGGAGAAAGTATCCGAAGCGCTTCTTGCGATGTATTACTCGCAATCACGCCATAACAATCGTACGGCATTTCAGCTGCTTTCATCCATCCCTGAGGAGCTGCGCCATGTCATGGTGCTGACTTCTCAATCCTTTCCGATGAAGGACCAGGCGCGGCAGTTATTCAACCTGAATAATCTTGTCCGACTGTATGCTATATAAACTGATATCACGTGAGGCCTGCAATTGAACCTGAAGAAGAAAGACAGACAGAACCGTGATTTTGCGGCGATTTATTCGGCGAAATACGGCGTTAGCATGGATCTCGGGTACACGCATTTGTCATCGAAAGAACGTGCGATCGTGTGCCTTATTAAGGGTATCCTGATCTTTCTGTGTGTGTTTGGTTCTGCAGGGCTGTTTCTGACAAGCTTCAAACTGCCCGGCATGAAGCTTGTGCTGTTTCTGTTCATACTCATTATTTCGCTCGCGGCAGCAATGTTTTATTATAACCGGCTTGTGTTCAATATCGGTTATATCGTGTTCTTTGTTCTGATCTGTTTTCTGGCCTATTCTCTGTATTGGTATGCGAACAGCGGTATGAATGCCATATTGAATACCGCGCTTAAGATCATAGACGACAAGCTGAACTTAAACGGTGTCCGTGAGTACAATGAAGTGATTCAGAACCGCACGGTTACCGTCACATGCTGTCTCATTCTGATCTCATGCCTGATGGTGTGTCTGTATAATTCCGCCATCTCCGGTTACATGAGCCCTCTGTTTACGTTTATTCTTCTTTACCCGGTCACGCAGTTCTGCGTCTATTTCGATGAAACCGTTAACTACGGATACCTGGCGATGCTGCTGCTCGGCTTCCTGGGAGTATGCCTTCTTCGTATCAGCGGACGGTATTACATGCCGTACCGAGGCGTCGCGCCGAACCTGCATATCAAAGGGGAACGAGTATACCATGAATCCGGTCGTTTTACAAAGACGATCAGAGACATTACGCTTGTTGCTGCGGCCTTGATCCTTGTACTGCTGATATCTGCAGGACTATTGGTTGGTGTTGCTCCGAAACGGTTCAAGAACAATTACAGCACGTGGAAGAGCGGAACGGATGCCATTGTGGAACAGTTTGCTCTGAACGGAATTGCAGGCTTTTTCAATCATTATACTGCGAATGGCGGTCTGAGCGAGGGAAAACTCGGCGGCGTTCGCCAGGTTGTTCTTTCGTTTGAGCCGCAGCTTGATGTAACGATCGTGCCGGACAATGTACGCGGTATTTATCTTCGCGGATTTATCGGGGATTATTATGAGAATAATCAATGGCGTCAGATCCGGGATAAAAAGCGTACACTCTCAAACAAGTACGGTATTTCCAATACGGAAAACCTTGTAAATATGGAAAGCAATTTTCTCTCGGATCTGTATGAGTCGGAAGAAAGCCCGTACAGTGCCGAAGCGTATATGACCGTGTCCAACATTGACGCGCCCGTACAGTATATGTACACACCGTATTTTACGGAGATTGATTATTCGGATGATGCGCAGATCGGACGGGATTTCTATGAGGATTACGGTGATTATGTCAACTCGAACTTAAGCACGAGAAGCTTTGCGTTGAAACACCATTATTATCCGTTCGATACTTTGCGCGAACAGCTTGCGTCAGATGAGATATCGTTATCGTACAGTATGGATGAGTTGATGTATCGTATGTATGTGTACGATAAGTATCTGTATATTCCGGCCTCGATACGCGATGAACTCAATACGATATGCAATACCTATATCACGAGCAGTGATCGTGAGGTTGTGATCGAACAGATCCTTGATTATTTTCAGGAAGAATTCAAGTACACGCTGAGCCCGGGAATTACCCCTTCGTCCAGGGACTTCGTTTTGTATTTTCTGAAGCAGCAGAAGAAGGGATATTGCGCTCATTTTGCGACTGCTGCGGCGATGCTGCTGCGTTCCAAGGGCATCCCTGCGAGATATGTGGAAGGGTACTATATTCAGTTTACGGACGCCACGGAAGTTGAGACTGTGGAAAATGTTAATCTGGAAGACTGGTATCGCGGATACAACGCGACCATCGAGGGAGACGAGGAAGCGTATGTGATCAACGTGAAAGCCAGAGGAGCGGATGCGCACGCGTGGGTGGAGGTGTATTACGACGGATTTGGATGGATCCCCGTTGAGTTTACCGTGGCTGATCAGGAAGGTTCCGAGGAAGGCGGAACGTTCTGGGATCGTTTCGGCGGTTTCTTCGGAAACAATGAATCGGAAAGATCCCCGGTGGAAAATGTGACGGAACAACTCCAGGCGGCTACTCCGTTTATCTTCGGTGCTATAGCTCTCGCCGTGTTCGGACTGCTTGTAACCTGGATCATTTTGTTTATCAGACGCAAGTATCAGCTGTATTCCATGAAGTCCAATAAACGCCTTGTATTACAATATGTTACGCTGTCGAAGCTGTTGCGCAGGTTTGAACTGGCGACGGAGCAGAATAACATTTATCACAACAAAATGAAGCACTATCTTGTTTCCTTGCTTGCTATAGAGGAAGCTGAGGCTGAGAACTATGTTTCGCTCGTAGAAAAAGCCTCGTTCGGAAACGAGGCTCTGAGCAGCGATGAATTGAATGATGCTACAGCATGTTATAAGAAGATCCTGAGTGCTTTAAAACATCATGTAACCGGAGGAAAACGTGTCCGCATATTAATGACGGCGTGATCTTAGTCCTCCTTGCGGAGCTTTACCTTATCCTTGGCGGAACGGCGACGTTCCTCCTCAATTGCGGCATAGTGACGTCTCGTTGTATTAACATCCTTGTGACCGAGAACATCAGCTACTAGATAAATATCACCTGTTTCCTTGTACAACTGCGTACCATAGGTGCTTCGCAGCTTGTGAGGCGTGATCTTCTTGAGGGAAACAGCCGATTTAGCATACTTTTTAACGAGTATTTCCGCGTTGCGAACCGTCATTCGAGTCATTCGGTTGGATAAGAATAACGCGTTTTCGTGACCGGTGGCAGCAGTGAGAGAGCAGCGCTTGCGATGATACTCCAGGAGCGCCTCACGGACCTCATCCCCAAAGTATACATATGCTTCATTGCCGCCTTTTCTTGTAACTTTGATCCTGTCATTATCAAAATCTACATCATTCAGATCAAGCCCAATGCATTCGGAAATACGGATTCCCGTACCTAATAACAATGTAACAAGGGCCAGATCGCGTTCCTTGTTTTTTTCGTGAAACACCTGTTGATGTTCAGATCCGCATCCATATTCAACAGTGTCAAGCAATTCTGCGGTTTCATTTTCATCAAGACGAACAATAGCTTTTTCGTGAATTTTCGGCACGGCGACCTGTGACGCAGGATTACCGTCAATTTCGTGACGAAAATAGAAATACCGGTATAAAGACCGCAATGCGGATAGTTTCCGTTTTAAACCGTTTTCATCGTTTGTGAACGTAACGCCTTCGGCATTCGTGTAAAGCTTCAAATAATCCAGATAATCCTCAATATCGTAGCAGGTAATTTCGTTTAAAAGCGTTATGTCTTCAGTAAGAATATTGCGTGACTGAAATTTCGGAACCTGTGTCTGAAGATATGTGAAGAAAACTTTCAGATCCGTTGCGTATGCAATGCGAGTGCGCGAAGCGGTTGTCGGCTCAATGCCTCGAAAGAAACGCTCGCAGAATGAAGGAAGTGATGCACGCAGCTCACGAAGTTTTTTCTCGTTTTTGATGTTTTGTTGCTTGTGGTAGGATTCGTTGGCAGCCATGGGAAAACCTCCTGAAAGCCTTTAAATATCGGTTCATTATTTCGTAAAACCTGCGTTTAGCGAAATAATATATATTTCGAAATAACGCCCGAAGTCGTACTCTCCGGGCGCATTCATTCGATTATCAGAACAATTTACGGTACTGCGCATCAACGATTTTGCGAAGCTCGCGGATCTCTTCGGCTCCGAGTTTTTCGTTTGCAAGATATTCCTTGAAGAAATTTCCGATGTCTCCTCCGAACAGCTTGTCAAACAAAACCCGTGTTTCGATGCGCTGGATCTCTGCCTTGGTAACTACAGCCTTGCAGATAAATCCGGGCTCTTCACGAACTACGGCACCTTTATCAATCAAACGCTTGATAACGGTGTAGGTCGTGTTCTTTTCCCAACCGATATAGTCTTTGATGATCTTGGCAATGTCCTTCGCGGAAAGGCTCTGGTTTGACCAAAGCAATTCCATGACATTTAATTCGCCTTCGTGAAGTCTGATATCACCCATTGTTACCTGTCTCCGCTGTATCCGTAATTCTCAACTTGTAGTACCAGTCAAAATTGCAGATCATGTACCTGCGGGTTTTCGCTGTGAATCATACGATGCCCACAAATACTGTGCAAAGATAATTCTACTATTATAGAATATGGATGTCAAGAAGCAATCTGAAATCATTTTAAGCTTTTTTTTGCGTTTAGTGTTTCGTCCAACTCGTACCACATTATATTGTGGTCGTCATCAGGATTACGACTTGCGTCGTCTGAAATGCGCAGCTGTTTATATTGAGCAAATTCTTCATCTGCCGGCATTGCTGCACTCTTCCGTCTATGTGGCGTATAGGTGATGAACAGAGAAAGCTCGGGTATCGCAATCTGTATACAGTTAGCCTTTCTATTGTCGTAGGAAACAGGCGTAAGCTCCTTGGCGTAACAGCTGACCATAAGACTTTGTTTGAGGATCCGGATCGGAATATGCTCCTGTTCGATCGCGTAAAATGTGTCGTAATCGTTGGAGACGAAACGCTGTAGTCCGGTGTCCACGATGATATTACTGTCAGGCATCAGAAAACTGTTCAACTGAAGATAACGGAATTCGTTCGCGAAATCCCGTGCCGTAAGACCCCTGTGGACTGATCCCGGACGAAATGTTCCCGGAGTATCCGCATGTTCCTTCAGGTACCCGAATATCTGGTTCAGACGTACCGGGCTGCTACTCTCCGGCAATTCAAGTTCCGCACCGTTTAATGATTGTACTATCGTAGAAAGAATTTGACGATGCACCATTCGCAACGCAGAGATATTGGTGCGGTCGTTGTCATATTGCAAAACGGCTTGCGGAAAACCGCCGACCATAAGATAGTCATAATACTGCTCCATAAGCTCGTCCCGCAGCAGTCCCGGAATAGGTTTGTTCTCGCGCACACGGGCGCGGATGACCTCACGGTATTCATCCTTCTTTATGGCGGACAGGAATTCGGAAAATGACAAAACATTGATCCGGAAGCATTGGCCGCGAGGGAATTCATGATCCGAAAGATAATCGAAACGGTCGGTAGCAATTATGCACTGAGAAGGCAGATCCTTTTCGAGAAGCATCGCAATACTGCCCTGCAGGTATTCCGCTCCGTCCAGGCATAACAGAGTTTTACGGAAGATTTCCGGAGACAGGCCGAAATAGTCTCCCAGGATTTGTATTACGGAATCGTGACGTTCGTCATTGATCGCCGTAAGTAACACGGAACGGAACTCTCGGTCTGTAGTCAGATCCTCGAGGATATACCCGGACCCTCTGTTTGCCGTGAGCTGTTTCAGCAATGTGGATTTGCCGACGCAGGGCATGCCGTGAAGAATTACGGGACCGGTCTCTCCTGCTTTGTTCAGGCGCGCTTCGATTGTTTTGAGTATGTCTCGCTGTATCATAGGTTTATCGGATCTCGCTTCGCTGAATGCTCTGAAAATTTCTTCATTACAAATGCATGGAAAATTATTTTATGCTATATGTTACTTCCTGAGTTTTCGCAACAGTTCTTCAAAATACTCCGGCAAAGGTGCGCGGAATTCCACATATTCTCCTGTAGTAGGATGGATAAAACCAAGTACTCCCGCATGCAGCACCTGGCCGTCGGTAGAGAACGGCTGCTTGGCTTTGCCGTACACGGTATCACCGAGCAAAGGATGATGTATGCTTGCCATATGGACGCGGATCTGGTGGGTCCTGCCGGTCTCCAGGCGGCATTCCACGTGAGAGTATTTGTTGCCTAAAATTTCCTTGACGTGATAATGCGTGACTGCTCTTCTGCCGCCTTCGCGGATGCCCATTTTCTTGCGGTCGGAAACGCTTCTGGCAATCGGCGCATCAACCGTTCCGTCCTCGCGGATGACGCCTTCCGTTATGCATTCGTACACGCGTGTGATCGAGTGCACGGAAAGCTGTCTGGAGAGCGACAGGTGCGCATGGTCATTCTTACAGACGACGAGAAGTCCGGTAGTGTCACGATCGATGCGGTGAACGATACCGGGACGAGCGATGCCGTTGATCCCGGACAGACGGTCTCCACAGTGATGCAACAAGGCGTTGACAAGTGTTCCACTGTCGTGCCCAGGCGCGGGATGAACAACCATACCCTTCGGCTTGTTGACGATCAGAAGGTCATTATCTTCGTATATGATGTCCAGAGGAATGCTTTCGGGGACGACATCCATGGCTTCCGGTTCCGGGATCGATACATCGACGGAATCGCCCTCTTTGAGCTTCAGACTGCCCTTAGTCACGGCGACACCGTTGCACAGCACGAGACCCTGCTCCAGAAGCTTCTGAGCATGATTCCTCGTCAGTTCCGGTATCATGGCAGCAAGGACGGCGTCCAGTCTGCGTCCGGAGGTTTCGGAATCGATTTGTAAGTGTACAAGTCCCATGAAAAACACTCCTATGCAACCGTACCCCCTAAACCGTCAGATTTAAGGGGTACAGAAATCAATTACTATTATTTCTCTTTGCCGGGTCCGAAGAACGGGATGAAGGAAAGATCCTTCTCACTGTATCGGAACAGCAATAATATCATCAGTACGGCAAATGAACAGGTCAGGAAAATGTCAGCTACGTTAAAGACCGGAAACTTAATGATATCAAAACTGATAAAGTCGGTAACATAGCCCTGGAAAATGCGGTCGTACAGGTTTCCGAAGGCTCCGCCGATCAGCGCGAGAAACGTGATCAGAAGCGGACGATAATGCTTCACGGAAGGGGTTCTCGCGACCAGGAGCAGGAACAAAACTACCAGCAGCGCGGTCAGGATTACAAAGAAATTGATCTTTCCCTGGAACATGCCCCATGCTGCTCCGCGGTTTTCCAGATAAGTGAAGGTCACTTTGTCTCCGATGACGGAAACCTTTCCGTCCTGCTGCTCCTTCAGCCAGTGCGTCGCCCAGTATTTGGTGATGCGGTCAAGAAGAACGATCAGAACGGGGATCCATGCGTAATATATCTTTCGTATCGGTGTTTGCACGTTGTCAAGTTCCTTCTCTACTGCTTACTGACGAAATGTCGGTACACCGAACGAATCCTGCTGCAGGAAAGCGGTGTAATCGCCGGTGATATCCATATCCTTCGGGGCAACGATGAAGATGTATCCCGAGATCTGAAGGATCTGGCCGTCAATCGTGTAGATGCAGCCGCATACGAAATCCATGATACGCTGGGACAACCCGGGGTTGCTGCCTTCGAAGTTTACGATGATCGCCTTGCCGTTGCGAAGTACATCGACGATGCTCGAGGAATCTTCGAAGCTCGTGGGCTTCATTACGGAAAACTGCTTCTGTGGTACGTTGGCCGTCGGGTTCAGAGAAGCCGTGCGCTCCTTTGAAGGAGCAAGCGGTGTCTTCTGCGGATATGCAGGCTGAGCAGAGGACAGCGGTGTTGCGGGACGGAACGTTGTGGACTGCTGCTGGAACGCAGGCTGTGCAGGTGTATGCGAGAACTGCGTTGATGCAGCGGCCTGACGATTTACAGTGTTGGCGTAACCGGTCTCCGAGCGCTGTACATCACGATATGCGCCGGCCGTGAGAAGCGTGTTGCGAGAAGCCAGGTTCGACTTCGCGGGCTCCTGCTTGGCGATCTCGTCAGCGGATGCCTCGTCATCGTCCTCATCTTCTTCCGTCTGCTTGCCGGGAAGAAATCTCGCCTTTAAGCGCGCGATAATGGAAGGCTTGGGTTCCCCTTCCTCGTCTTCGTCCTCGTATTCGGCATCGTCGTCGAACTCGTCTTCAAGATCTTCATCTTCGTCGTCTTCGCCGTTCAGCCAGGTTAAAAATTTCTTTCCTACTCCCATGTTAATTACTCCCTTCCGTCTTATCTGCGTAGTATCTCTGACCGAAGATCAGCGAGCCTACACGCACCATGGTTGCACCCTCTTCTACTGCTTCCTCAAAATCATTGCTCATGCCCATGGAAATACAACAATCAGATATATTATCAGTTTTTTTCGATAGTATGTCAACTGCTAATTTGCGCAATTGCTTGAAAAATACGCGGTTTTCCGAAGGATTTTCCGTATACGGCGCGACGGTCATCAAACCGCACAGACGAACGTTCGGCATACGGAAAATTTCTTCCGCCGCGGCTTCTACTTCCTCAGGTCGAAAACCAAACTTGCTCTCCTCCGCGGCTACGTTGACTTCGAGCAGAATATCCTGCACCTTGTCAATCCGCGCAGCCTCCTTCTGGATCTCAGCGGCAAGCTCTACGGTGTCTACGGAATGGATCATCGCTGCTGTCGCGACAGCCTTGCGAACCTTGTTCTTCTGCAGGTGACCGATGAGATGCCAGGTGATATTAAGGTCGGAAAGCTCTTCTGCTTTCTGGCACATTTCCTGTACCTTATTCTCACCGAATTCCGTCTGTCCTGCGGAATAAGCCTCACGGATCATTTCCGAGGGCTTGGTCTTGCTCACCGCGATCAAACGGACATCCCCGGGGTTGCGTCCGGATCGTTCACAAGCCGCTTCTATGCGCTCGCGGATCTGCAGCAGATTTTCCTTAACCATAGAAGGCAATCCTCCTGAATACTTACTGTTCTCTCAGTGCGTGATCAGCTGATCCTCAGACAGCGTTTCCGCGTCCGCCCAGATGAAATCATACACACTGATGCTACGGTCGACGCCGGACTTGACGATGATGTAGTCCTCACCCTCAAAGAGACGCGAGATCATGCGGAACTGCGCATACCCCTTGTTGATACAATACACGCCCTCCAGCTTCTTCTGCGTGGAGACCTGGTACTGGTTCATCGTGTGCGGTATGATGATGAACTGTCCGTGCTTCTGTATGACGCTGTCGTCAATGTACGCGTACTCATCATCGAAATAGTACACTTCCGTTTCGTAGAACCGATAGGTCGGCTCGTTGTTCTCATCAAGCTCATAGATTGTGATACCGGTCTTGCCCTGCGTGTACACGATGTACTGCTTCGGCACAACATAGAAGTATTTTTCAATGATGGCCTTGCGCGGGATCTTCAGACCCTCGGACTGACGCATGTCAATGGACACGATGAGGAACCGCTTGTTAATGTAGCGGATCAGATATTTGTTTAAGTTGATCCTCGCAAAATACGAATCGCCCTTGCGGTAGATCGATGCCTTGGCCGTAAGGCTCAGGTTGTCGTCGGTGATCGTGAAGGAAAGCTCTGTCGAATCACTGAGGGCGAGGAACTGCTCTTCGCTCAGGTTCAGCACCAGCGACCAGGTTTCGTTGGTGACGAGTTTGTATGCCGTGGAACCGGCCTCGCGAAGCTCGGACGAGAACAGCGTGCTGCTCGAGTACTTGGAATCATCGAACGTGGAGGCATCTACTGCGTCCGCGGTGAGACCGTCGAGCGAGTCGGTGAAGAAGGAAACAATGCCCGCATCCGGTGCCTTGCACAGCTGCAGTGCGCCTGATCCGGAACCTTCGGAAATCTTGGAGAGATTTTCCAGACGGTACATATCGATGATGTTGACGATATGCGTCTGCAGATCGGTCTTCAGATCCTGCAGGTTCGAACTGTCGCCCGACTGGTACGTACGGGCGTGGTTGGCGATGCTGTCCTTGATCTCACGGATGTCCTCCTCGGACATCGTGTATTCGAGCTTCTCTTTCTGAGTATCATGAAGGCTGCGGCTGTCATCTACGGAAAATACAGCTTCATTTTTCGCGACGCGCGTTCCGTTCTTCAGATAGAAGTTGACGTAGCCCGACGCCTCTGTCAGAACATTCTGCTCCTGACGCACCACAACCGCTCTTGCGAGGTTGTTGGTCGCGAGGGAGATCTTCTGGACCTCATAGATGCTGGGCTGCGGTTTGCGAAGCGAAAGGAGGAAGGAAACTATGATGTACAGAAACAAAAAGACAAAGATGGCAAAACCGATGTTGACGGCTTTGCGCTTAACACTTCTCTGTCGCAGTTTGCTTCGTCTGTCTGTTGCCATGCGTTGCTTACCTCCTTCCGAAAACAGGGACCATCTTGCGATGGTCCCCTATCATCGTAATGAACCCCTTGTTGCTTACAGCGCTACGATCACCTTGGAACGAACGGCTTCCGTGAGCGTCTCCGCATTAGCGGAAAGGCTGATGATGATGTCCACGTTGAACTTCACCGAAACCATGTCAAGCTTTGCGATGACGCGCTCAATATCGTCAACGTTCAGGCAGGCGACCTTCAAAAAGCTGTCAAGATAGATCTTGTCAAGGTCGTGATCCTGCGAAATGATACCGCAGATGAAACCGACGAACTCGGATGCGCACTCAATGCAGTAATCGTTCACATTGATGAGGCGGATCCTGTTGTTCAGTTCGTACATATGCTTGTTGCTTTTATCCAGATAAACGATGGTGCCCTTCGAAGTCATAACATCCGAATTCACCTTATCAAGCAAAATCTTGGTCTTACCCTTTCCTTTCTCACCGGCAATGATCTGTACCATGTTGCTACCTCCTTAAGGATGTGATCGACGATCGGCCGAACCGGTCCGTCGCCTCACTAACAGTATATTACACAGAGCGGAAAATGACAACCGTATTTCCGAAAAATCAGTGATTTTTCACGACTTTCAGGAGTGCGCGTACTGCACCATCAGGTCGTACATCTTGTTGTACAGTTTCTCCTCCGTCGCGCAGTGGAATACGCCGAGAATGTATTCCACGCCGTCCGCGTCTTCTACGTGAAGGATCAGGCAGTAACCGGCGTAGTCGGTAGTGCCCGTCTTACCGCCGAGCACATGAAATCCGGGCGGCAGCGCGTACGTGCGGCTGTTCTTGGTCTTCTCGCGCTCCTTTGACTGCTTGAAGCAGTTCGTCGTGTAGTACGGGCGAAGTCCACGCTCTCCGAGAGCGTTCGTGTAGTCGTACTCTCCCTCCGTGAGCTTCATGATATCGCGGAACGCAGCGTACTTGGTGCATTCCTGGTAGACAATATACATGTCGTATGCAGTTGTCATGTGCTTCGGAAGGTGAAGACCGCTGGCGTTTAGGAAGTTCGTGTTGTTGACGCCTAAGTTGTCCATCGCGTCGTTCATCTTCTCGACGAACGCGTCCTCGGTTCCGGCAACATATCTCGCAAGCGCGATCGCCGCGTTGTTGGCGGACGAGGTGAGCACGAGTACGAGCAGGTTGTAGACCGTGATCACATCCCCTTCGTTGAGCTCGGCGACGGAGCCTCGCTTCATCGCCGCGACTTCGCTGTCAATCGTGACGGTGTCCTTCAGGTCACAGTTCTGCAGGACAACGAGAGTCGTCAGAAGTTTTGTGACGCTGGCCGGGAACACGGGTGTCAGCATGTTGTAGCCGAACAAAAGCTCGTTCGTATCGCGGTTGATGACGAAAGCCGCGCAACGCTCGGCCTTCGGGTTGTCCTCGTCGAACACATAGTTGCGGTCCATCATGTCTTCCGTGATATCACAGATGAACCACTGCGAAAGCATGGGTGCAAAGGTCGCGTCCTGCATCGCGCCGACGTCGTAGTTGATAACGTTGTCCGACGCGGCATAGCTGCCCATGAGTTCCGTGTCCTCAGGGCTGCTGCCGCAACCGTACAACACGGTCGCGAACAGTACGGCAGTCAGCAACAATGCCGTTATTTTTCGAAAGCGTGATCGTAGTTTGGAAAATGAACTGATCATACGTACAATAACCTTTCCGATAAAACTAATTCTTGTCAAGCAGGCCTTTCTCAAATTCATACCGGTCGTCAATTTCGACATCCTTGTTTTGCAGACCGATGTTTAGCAATATTCCCACGGTTGCTATGTTTGTTACAAGCGCGCTCAGACCCATGCTCACGAAAGGAAGCGGGATACCCGTGTTCGGGAGCAGCGAAAGCACGACGCACAGATTGACGGCTGCCTGGATCGTGATCGTGATCGTAACGCCCGCGGCAAGAAGGTAGCCGAGACGGTCCTTCGCGCGACGAGCGATACGGAAACTGAAGAACACGAACAGAGCAAAGATAAACAGCACGACGGCACATCCGAAGAAACCGAACTCCTCTCCGATCGCGCTGAAGATGAAGTCACTCTCCACGACGGGAACCGAGTCCGTCAGGCGCTTTCCGGTGTCTCCGACGATGAATTTTCCGAACATTCCTCCGGATGAGATCGCGGCTGCAGCGTTGTTTTGCTGGTACATCAGATCCTTGTATTCCTGAGGGTGCAACAGCGACAGGATACGTTTCTGCTGCCATTCCTCGAACAATATCTGGTAATCCTGCTGCGCGTACCAGAACAGACCGTACAGAAGCGGCCCTCCGATCGCAATACCCCACACAAACACCTTGTAGGAAAGCCCTGCGATAAACAGCATTGCCATAAAGGTCGCGGAAAGAACGATACTTGTGGACAGGTCGGGCTGGTCGTAGATAAAGAAGATCGGCAGGCCGACAAGCACTGCGCAGATCATCAGTCCGAAAAACGTATTCAGCTTCTGTTCCAGGATGCAGAACAGCTTGGCCATGAATATGATCAGTACGATCTTGGTGATCTCCGATGGCATGAACTCGAAACCGCTTCCGGCCACTCCGGTACCGCCGATCTTGATCCAGCGTCTTGCCTGCATGTGCCGCCAACCGTAGATCAGGTGGAACTGGTTGTAATCCACAAACTTGCAGATCATCAGAAGCATCATGTTGAAGAGGTACAGCGGGATGAACATTTTGCATATAAAATGGTAATCGATCAGGGATACAACAACCATAGCAAACAGACCCAGCATGCCGCCGAGCAGCTGCTTGAGGACAAGATTTTCTTCCCCCTGCAGCCGGTACAATACAAAGCAGCTGATGCTGAGCAGCGATAGTATGACAAATACTACCGAAAAGCTGTAATTGGAGATGGAGTATCCCTTCTTCTTGAACATCCCTGTTCTCCCTCGCTACGTACTACTCTCTTTACATCATCTTTTATACGGTGAGATCTCCGTCAAACCGGAGCGTCTCCTCATCCACGGGCGTGATCGTGAGGCGGTCGCCGTGCAGCGTGACAAGCCGCGCGGCACGGTCAAGATGAGCCTTACTCTCCGCCTTGATCCTCTTCTTCTCTTCCTTCGGATCAAGCGATGCGGGATCATACACGGTTTTGACAATCTGAAGGTGTTCCGCGTCAATCGATGACGCGTAGATGATCGCCTCGCGGTTGCCGTTGGTGCCCGCGGTTGCAGATCCTAATATGCTTCCGAGCACGACAAGGTTGCCGCCGCAGCTGACACAGCCGCCCTTCTCAATGTTTCCGATGATGACCATCGAATTTTCCGTCTCAATATGCGAACCGCTCTCCACGGAACCGTGGAAAAATTTGCCTGTCTGGTTGGAAAGGCTGCTGATCACATGGTCGACGGCCTTGCTCATCATGTCCTGTGTCGAATCGTCGTTGTCGAACACGCAGATGATCTCGAGGTCGCTGACTTCGGAGATGACGCACAGCACGTCCCTCTGTTCCTGTACGCTCAGCGATCGTCCGGAAAATGTCAGCGCCAGCTTCGCGGAGCCCAAAAACTTGGCGGATTCGGCAAATTTCCTGCGGATCCGCTCGAGAAGTTCATCGAACGGAAGCGTGTCGTCAAGGACGAGAAGAATTCCGTCCTTATACCCTTTTACCATTACGGAATTGTCTGATTTCATATGTTCCCCCATATGGATAGTAAGTTTCTTTCGCTTTAGTTATTTAGTCAGTGTAACCGACGTCTGCGATCGTACCTGCGATGATGTTGCCGCTTAAAAGCGCTTCCTTGTTCTCACCCTCGAAGTACATGCCGTAGAACTCGCGCGCGATGTATGCGGCGTTCGCGGAAGCATACCCGTTCGGAATGACGACGGTCAGGCTGACTTCCGGCGAGGAGTACGGCGCGAACGAGATGAACAGCGCGTTGTTCGGGTGGTTGAGACTCACCTGCGCGGTACCGGTCTTTCCTGCGATGGAAATGTTCAGGTTGTTGAAAATGTTACGCAGCTCGGAGCGATCCCAGTTGACAACTCGGTACATGCCGAGCTTGACGGCTTCCCAGTAGGAATCCTTAACTTCGTCGATGGTGTTGCGCACTTCCGCAGCGTTCTTGAGCATCAGCTCACCGTTTTGCGAAACGACACGGTCGATCAGTGTCAGGTTGAAGCATGTGCCGTTGTTTGTGAGCGTCGTGACGTAGCGACTGATCTGGATCGGTGCAAGGCTGTGGTAGTATCCGATGGCTGTACGGACGGCATCCTTGTCGGAGATGGACGGCATATTTTCCGACATCTCTACACCGGAGCGCTCATTCAGACCGAACAGTGACGCGTACTGGCGGATAACCTTGATGCCCTTCGCGTCGATGTACTCTTCTTTTTCATTGAGCGACAGACGATAACCGACTTCGTAGAAGAAGTAGTTACACGAGTCGCGGATCGCCTCAACAACGGTTTCCTTGCCGTGGTTGGAAGGATAGATCCAGCATCTCGGAGACGGGTCTACCTTCTCAAAGAGACCCTCGTCCTGGATACTGTTCTCAACGTTGATGACGCCCTCCGTGAGGCCGGCGATCGCCATCAGAGGCTTGAACGTGGAACCGGTCGTTGTACGCGAGGTCGTTGCGCGGCAAACCATCGGGTAGGATTTGTCCGCGAGAAGCTTGTTGTAGTATTCGATATTCACCTGGTTGGTGAGGTAATTGTTGTCATAGCTCGGATAGGAAACAAGGCACTTGACGAGACCTGTGTTCGGGTCGGTCATGATGATCGAACCGCTGCACGGCTCGAGCGCGAGCATCGCCGGGGTGATCTCGAGGAGCTTGATCTTACGCGTGATGAAATCATACGCGGACAGATTACCGTTGCGGAGCAAGCGGTACGTATCGAGGTCCTCCTTCAGCACGCCCTGGTCAAACAGAAGGAGCGAAAGGTCGCGTCCCTTGAGCGTGTAGTTGAAGATCAGCGTGCGGTAAATCTTGCTCTGGTACTCGGAATCTTCGCGAAGGTGTTTCACTATGTATTCGTACAGATAATTGTAGAGCTCGTTGGTATCGTAGTACTCGGAACCGATGTTGAGACGGTCGAGCTTTACCCAGCCCTGCGTGATCGAGTACTGCAGGAATTTGCTGAGGCTCAGCTTGTTGTCCACATAGTTGAGATACTGCTCGTCCTTCTGGTCGATCGCCGAGGTGTTGAGCACATCCCAGCCGGACGAACCGAGCTTCGAGTACAGGAATTGAAGGTACTCTTCCATGATCTTGCCCGACTCATGGTTCGTGACCGTATTTTTCGCATCGAGAAGCTCCAGAAGACGGTCCCAGATCTTCTCCTCTTCCGCCGTGTACATCTCGTACACGCGTTTCTCGAGGTCTGTGGCGTCATCCGCCGTAAAATGAGCGGTGTTGATCACGTGGTTGTTGATCAGCGCGTAGTACACCTCATAGATCGGGATCTTGATGTTGGACGCGTTTTCACCCTTCGTACCGTAGTCCATGTTCGGCACAATGTATTTGAGCAAAATGGCTGCGATATTTCGCTTTAAGATGTTGTAGCCGCAGATCTGCAGCTCGCTGTCGAGCGTCAGGTACAAGTCGTTGCCTGCGATCGGCTCTGTCGTCACGGTCTTCGATACGACCTGACCGCTCTCGTTGATGACGATGGTCGCAACGCCGTCGACGCCGGAGAGGTAGTTCTCACATGTCTTTTCGATTCCGAGCTTGCCGACGATGCTGGATTCTGAGTACTTGTCGCTCGTCTCGCGGAACTCGGTCAGCTCGTCTGCATTGATGAGACCGATATATCCGATGATATGCGCAAAATACTCCGCGTTCGTGTAGACGCGCTTCGTCGATTTGGTGATCTCCAGACCGGGGATCTTCGTCGTGTTCTCATAGAAACTGATGCGCGCATCGTCGCTGATGTCGCTTACGATGCGGAACGATGTGTAGCTCGGGTACAGCGTGAAGAGCTGGTACCGGTATGCCATGATCTCAAGAGCATCCTCCATGGAGTACTCGTCGGAAATCTGGAACATGCGGTTGCCGCTGTTGCCGTAGCGCATGAATTCGAACACTTCACGCGCGGTTGTTTCCTTCTGCTTATCGGTCAGCTCATTTACGCTCTTTAAGGAGTATACGTTCTTCTTGAAACGAAGAAGCGCCATGTCCGATACCGTGAACTGGGGCTCACCGTTCTCGTCGAGTTTGATGTAGAAATCAAATTCGCGCTTGTACTGGAAACTGCGCAGAAGCTGGATCAGTGAATAGATAGCCTCATTTTTCTGGGTGTTCGTAGACAGGGACGCGGAGTTGTACATCTCGAGGTTGTATTGGAGGTCATTATACGCCAAAAGGACCCCCTTGCAATCATAGATGTTGCCGCGGGTCGACTGTACGGGGATCGTCTTCGTGTATGACGTTGTGTCCTGCTTGACGTTGGCCTTCTCCTCGTCGAGCATCTGCATGTAGAACAGACGTCCTACAATGATGCCGCAGACAAGGATCATGATCAGCGCTACCGGGACCAATCTGTCTGTCAGAAGCGATTGTGAATTGTCATCCGATAATGAGATCTCTTCTTTCATGATGCCTCTTAATTCCGTTCCGTGGTATCCTGCAGAATGCTCTCAGGGGCGAGGAACGACTCGTCCTCGGCCTTGCGGTTGAGCACTCTCTCGTACAGGAAGTCAAGGATCAGATAGTAAACAATGGCGACCAACACCGTGTACAGGATCTTCGGTATGAAGATGTGCTTGATGTAGGTGACCAGCTGCAGGTCGCCGCGGATCAGGAAACCGAATATGTAGGTCGCGGTGCACATGGCAAACTCCGAGACCGTGATCAGCATGAGCGGGAAGAAAATGTCCCGCTGCACATAGTAGTTGTTGAAATGTCCGCTGACGTAGCCGATGATCATGTAAAACAAGGCGTATACGCCGAGGATGCCGCCGCTTCCGATGTCGAGCATCAGACCGCAGAAAAACCCGACTCCCATGCCGCGCAGACGCGAGTTCTGATATCCTGCCGCTACTGCTACGATGATCAAAAGATCCGGCATCGCGTTCGCGATCGAAAGCGTCACGAACACCGTGTTCTGCAGCAGGTAGCTCACAAGGATTTCAATTGTGAAGATCAAAAACGCAAGCATGGGTGCTCCTTGAATGATACGTTACTAAGAAAAAGGTTGCGGCTTCGTCACTCCGCGTTGACGCGGGATTCCTTAAGCTGTGTGATGACAAGCACCGTGGACAGGTGCTCGAAATCCACGACCGGTGTCAGGTAAGCGACCTTGGTCATGCCGTCCGCCTCGGTCGTAATGTTTGAGAGGTAACCGATCAGAAGACCCGGCAGGTATTTTTCGCTGAGCTCCGAGGTGTACACCTTGTAATTGTTGCGCGCCTGGGAGTTGACGGTGATGTCTCTGACGCGGATAAAGCCCTTGGTCAGGAGTGATAGGCTTCCGCACACGATGCAGTTGTCGCCCGTCTTCATGATCGTAGCGCTCACGTAGCTGTTGTCGTCGATGATCGAGCGTACGATGGAGTAATTCGGACCGACCTCAGTGATGATGCCTACGAGACCGTTGTCAGCGAGCACGTTCATGTCGACTTTCATGCCTTCCTTCTCGCCCTTGTCGATCGTGAAGGTCGCGTAAAATCCACTGCTGTCACGGGCAATGATGTTCGCTCCGACTTTTTTGTACTCCGGATAGGTCTTGTCAAGTTCGAGAAGCTGCTTGTACAGCTCCATGTCGTAAAGGTCCTGCTCGAGCATCTCGTTCTTGCTGCGAAGCTCGGTCAGTTCGTTGCGGAGAGCTTCATTTTCCGCACGAAGACTGTCGATGTCATCGAACTTGGCGCTTAGGTCATCCATCTGTGTGCCGATGACGTGAATTCCCTTCTGCATCGGGACAAGGCAGGTGTTCAGCGCCTTTCGCAGAGGGTTGAAATATTTCGGGAAACGGTACGAGAACAGGATCAGGCACAGGCAGAGCATGATGCAGAGCATCAAGATGTATTTCGGCTCGATCCCGTAACTCGGTTTCTTCCGTGAGTTCATGTTCTCCCGTACCTCCTTTCTCTAAGGTCAGTCGTTTTCGTAGTAGGTTCTGCGAAGAGGCTTCGCAAGATGCGTGTACGCCTCCTCTTCCATCACGCGCCCTAGTCCGTCGACAACGCTTGTCGCCCCGTTCGGCGCGATGTTGACACGAAGTCCGGTCGCCTGTGAAATGTGGTAGGCAAGTCCGCCCAACGCCGAGGATGCGCCGGAAACCATGATGCCGCCGCGGTACACGTCGGCGGAAATCTCCGGCGGAATTCGCTCAAGAACCGAGCGGATGGCGTCAATGATCGTCTCGAGAGGTTCCGCAACGGCCTTGTTGACAAGGTCCGCGGTCACTTCACGCTCTCTCGGAAGTCCGCTCATATAATCGCGTCCGTATGCTTTCATCGTGCCGGACCCGTCCGAGGCGAGGTCAACAAGCCCGATCTTCACCTGCTCTGCCGTGCGCGCGCCGATCATGAGATTGTATTTGCGTCTCACTGCCGCGATCACGGCGTCGTCAAACTTCGCTCCGCCGCAGGAACACAGCCGGCTCAGAACGATACCGCCCTGCGCGATCACGGAGATCTCCGTGGTGTCCGCTCCGATGTTGACGACGAGCGAACCGTTGCTGTCGTCGATCGCGATACCGCATCCGAGAGCGTCCGCGAGAGGCTTTTCCACGATCCGGATCTTCTTCGGACGGATGATCGACGCGTCGATGATATCGTAAAATGTCTTCTTCTCAACGTCAGTCACTTCCGTCGGGACCGCGATCACAAAGCTGGCGCCCTTCATCTTGTCACCCTCGCGGGCCTTGTCCATCGCGATGCAGTTGATCAGCGCGAGCATCTTGTCGTAATCCGCGACGACGCCGTTACGGATCGGAAAATCAATGTTGATGTACTCGGGCTGCTTGCCGTACATCTCGTACGCTTCCTCTCCGATGGCGATGATCTGATCCTTGCCCTTCGAGGCGATCACGCTCTTCTGGTGGAAGCAGATCCCTTGGCGGATGCGGTAGATTTTGATCGCGTAGGTACCGAAGTCGATACCGTATATTTTCTTGTCCATACAGACTCCTTATAAACGTTACAATACCCCGGAATCCTTGAAACTGTAGTAGCCGGGGTCTCCGATAATGATGTGGTCAAGCATCGGAAGCTGCATTGACTGTCCGAGCGAGCGAAGCGTGTTCGTGACCTCGAAGTCCTCCTTGCTCGGAGAACAGTCACCGCTCGGATGGTTGTGCAACAGGATAAAGGAAGCGGCGTGGCACCGTAGAGCCGTCTCAAACACCTCGCGCGGCGATACCGGCGAGGAACGAAGCGTTCCCTTGGAGAGCTGCTCGTGCCGGAGCAGGCAGCATTTTACGTCGAGAAGCGCCAGATGCACCTCCTCCGTCTCGGCATGCCGCAGATCCTCGCGGAAGAAGCTGTACACCTGCTTTGAGGACGTCAGCGGTACTCTCACATCCCTGTGGCTGTTCCATATGCGCCGCGACAGCTCGCCGATCGACGCGATCTGCATCTTCTTCGCGCGGCCTACGCCGTGCAGCGAATCGAGAACCTCCGCATCGGAGGAGACAATGCCGCCGATGCTGCCTCCGAGCTCTGTTATGATGCGTCTCGAAAGCTCATGTACGCTGATGCCTTTCGTTCCGCTTCGGATGATCAGAGCAAGCAGTTCCGCGTCGGTGAGTGATTCAATTCCGTACAGACTTGCCTTCTCGTCAGGCAACAGACTTCCCTGGTTCGGTTTTTCATTTTTCATAATTGATCCTTTCCCTTTCTCCGGGGGATGGACCACATTACATTATATCATAAATCGGGTCAAGTGACAAGAACGGGCGCCGGAGGACCGTCTTCCGGGACGATATTATGCCTGTCCCGGCAACAGACCCGCATCCTTCAGTTTCTGCAGCGACATCAGAATTCCGAATTTGGCGTGCGCCCATGTAAGACCGCCCTGGAAATACACGGCGTACGGCGGCTCGATCGGTCCGTCCGCGGAAAGCTCGATGGATGAGCCCTGGTAAAATGCTCCCGCCGCCATGATGACTTCGGAGTGATATCCGGGCATTGCCCAAGGTTCGGGCACTACGTAGCTGTCAACGGGACTTCCTGCCTGGATGCCCTTGCAGAAGGCGACGACACGCTCCGGCGAGCCGAGGGTGACCGCCTGGATGATATCGTGGCGCTCTTCCGTCGCGTTCGGCACACACGGGAACCCGAGAGGCTCATACAGGTTGGCCGCGAAGATCGCTCCCTTAAGCGCGGAGGCAACAACCGTGGGCGCGAGAAACAGTCCCTGGTAGAATGAACGCGATACGCCGAGTGAGGCACCGACCTCGCGACCGAGACCGGGGCTTGTAAGACGATATGCGCACTGCTCCACATACTCGCTCTTGCCTGCAATGTAGCCGCCGATCGGTGCAAGACCGCCGCCCGGATTCTTGATCAGAGAGCCGACGACAAGGTCCGCTCCGACATCCGAGGGCTCGATCGTTTCGACGAATTCACCGTAGCAGTTGTCGACCATGCAGATCACATCGGGCTTGATCCCTTTAATGAACGCGATCAGTTCTCCAATCTGTGCCACGGAAAATGTAGGTCTTGTCAGATACCCCTTGCTCCTTTGGATTTCGATCAGCTTTGTGTGCTCGTTGATGGCCGCCTTGATACCATCAAAGTCGAAGGAATTGTCGGGAAGAAGCTCTACCTGGCGGTAGGTGATCCCGAACTCGCGAAGAGACCCGGGTGCCGGCACGATGCCGATCACCTGCTCGAGCGTGTCGTAAGGCTTGCCGACCGGTGAGAGGATCTCGTCACCGGGGCGCAGATTGGCCGCCATCGCGAGGGACAGAGCGTGCGTTCCGCACGTGATCTGCGCACGTACAAGGGCGCTCTCCGTGTGAAATACATCCGCGTAAACCGCCTCGAGCGTGTCACGCCCGAGATCGTTGTAGCCATACCCTGTGGACGTCTCAAAGCATTCCGTGCTGACACGGTTCTTCTGCATCGCCGCGATGACCTTCATCTGGCAGATCTCGGCTGTGCGGTCGATCTCCGCGAAGCGGTCAGCAAGCGCTGCTGCGGTCGTTTCTCCGAGACGGTATATATCCTCGTCAATCCCGAGAGACTGATACATTTTACGTAAATCCATGGTACAAGTGGTGCCTTTCTAAATTATGCTTTTATCGCGGAGGGTCTCCAGCATCGACTGCAACAGCTCCTCCTCTGTTTTTGTGTCTTTATCGAGGAAAATGACATCCTTCTCCCGCCGGAACCAGGTCATTTGCCTCTTCGCAAAATGCCTCGTCTCCAGCTGGATGCGCGCTACCGCGTCCTCCAGGGTACATTCGCCGTGAAGATACGGGATCATCTGCCGGTAGCCAAGACCAAGCATCGCTACGGAATCTTCACGGTAACCGTTGTCTAGAAGCTTCTTTACCTCATCCGCAAGACCTTCGTGAACCATCGCATCGACGCGCTCGTTGATCCGTCCGTAAAGCTTTTCACGGTCCATCGTAAGGACAAAGTATGCGTAATTGTACGGGGATTCCTGCAACGCCTGTCGCTCGTTGAGCGCGGAGATCGGCTCCCCGTGATAGTGTTCGTATTCGATCGCGCGGATCATGCGCTTTCGGTTTCCTACCGGAATGGACGCGGCGCTTGCCGGGTCGACTGCCAAAAGCATCGCTGCGAGTGTGTCCGAATCAGTTGCCTCAAGCATTTCCCGGTAACCGTCCCTCGGCTCATCCTCGAACGTGATGTCCTTGACGAGCGCCTGAATATAAAAGCCTGTCCCTCCGACGACGATCGGCAGATGACCTGCGGCGCGTATCTCCCGTATGGCCTCTGTCGCGCGCTGCGTGAACTGTGAAACGTCCCACGGTTCATCGGGGTCGAGAATATCGATCAGATGATGACGGATCCCTTTTTGCTCGGAAACCGGGATCTTGGCAGTGCCGATATCCATTCCGCGGTATACCTGCATCGAATCGGCGCTGATGATCTCACCGCCGATCGCCTGCGCGAGAGACAGTGACAATTCGGTTTTGCCGACGGCTGTCGGTCCTGACAGGATGATCAGTGGTTCCACGGTCTCTCCTTTGCTTTGCGACGGACGCCCTTGAGACTCTGTTCAGGGTCTGTCAACTTTATTTCCAACGTTTATTTCGGACTGTCAGACGATCCGCTTGAATTTCTTCTCGAGCTCATACTCGCTGAACGAGATGATCGTCGGTCTTCCGTGCGGACACTGGTAAGGATTGTCAAGCGTCAGCAGCTCGGCAACGAGATGGTCCGCCTCTGAGTACGAGATGGTCTGTCCGCCCTTGATCGCTGCCTTGCAGGACATGGACGCCAGACGCTCCAGAACGCGCAAAAGAGGCTCTTTGTTGCCGCCCTCCGTCAATCGGTCAAGCGTCTGCGCAAAATACTCCTGAGGTGCGATATCGAACAGAACGGTCGGAACACCGAAGATGCCGTACTCTCTTCCGCCGAGGTTGCGGATCTCAAACCCGAGCTTCGTAAAATACTCCATATTGTTCAGGAGCGCTTCCTCCTCACGGATCGTCAGTGAGACAACTGCGGGAGGCGTCATCTGCTGCGTGTAAACTTCGCCCTCGGTAACCTGTTTGAGCAGTCGCTCATAGTTAATCTTCTCGTGTGCGGCATGCTGATCCATCATCAGCATTTCATGGTCGAGCTGAATGATCCAGTAGGTGTCAAACACCTGGCCTACGATCCGGTATTCCGGCGCGCGTTTCGTATCCACGAAAGCCATCTGTTCGCCGGTGATCACCTCTCTCTGCAGCAGCTCCGCTGCTGTCATGGTGTTGACAGGCTTTTCGACAAGAGGGGTAGGCTCATTTTCCGAAGAAACAGCACTTTGTGCAGTTGTACCGGGAAGACGGTCCTGTGAAACTGTCGAATACTCTTCCGCCGCTTCCGTAAGGTTCGAGGTCTTTGTTTCGTCACGGTACCCAGCGCCTTCAGATTTTGCTTCGGAAGTGTTTGCTGTATCGGACGGATTTGAGTTCGGGGTTACGTCTGTCTCGGCACCGGAGTTTACTGTTGATTCAGCACTGTGGTCTGTGGTTATAACTGCATCGGCGTTCGTGCTCGTATGTGTATCAGCGTTTTCAGTTGTAACTGCGTCTGCTTTTGTCGCATCCGCAACCGGCGTTGTGTACCGTTCCGCGCTTCTGCGGTTTGTCTCAAACACTTCCGCGGGACGCGGCACACTTGTCTTGGCAGCAGGTGTCTCCTCGCCGATGGCAGCGTCCGGGATCAGTATTGTCTCGCTCAGAGCTGCTCGCACGGCGTTGAACACCGCATTGTATATAGCATCACGGTCGGAGAAGCGTACATCGTGCTTAGTCGGATGCACGTTGACATCGATCGTCTCCGGGCGGATATCGAGGTTGATCGCCGTGAACGGATACCGATGCTGCATCAGGTGTCCCTGGTAGGCATCCTCGATCGCCTTGGTGATCAGTGTGCTTCGGATGTCACGGTTGTTTACGAAGCAAAGCTCGAGATTTCGGTTGCTCCGCGCGGCGATCGGCTTGCCGATGACACCGGTAATGGTAACAATATCCGTCTCCGCGTGTACGGGGATCAGATTGTCCGCGATATCGCGACCGTATGCTGCGTACACGGCATCGCGCAGCTTGCCGTTGCCGGACGTATGAAGAAGTGTTCTTCCCTGCGAGATCAGCGAGAACGAGACATCGGGGTGAGCGATCGCAAAACGGCACATCAGTTCATTGATGTACCCGGTCTCCGAAACAGGTGTCTTCAGGAATTTCCGTCTGGCGGGAACGTTGTAGAAAATGTCCCTGACGATCATCGTCGTTCCCTGCGGACATCCCGCCTCCTCGAGCGATATCTCCTGCCCTCCCTCGATACGGTAACGACTGCCGAGATAATCGTCGGCATTGTACGTGAGCAGCTCGACGCGGGCAACAGCGGCGATACTCGAGAGAGCCTCACCGCGGAAGCCGAGGCTGTGAATGCGGAACAGATCCGCGCCGGTCTCGATCTTGCTTGTAGCATGGCGAAGGAATGCCGTGCGGATATCGTCCGCGGCAAATCCGGAGCCGTTGTCAGAAACACGGAGCATGGAGATTCCTCCCTGCTCCGCTTCAACTGTGATCCCGGTCGCGCCGGAATCAAGCGCATTTTCCACTAGCTCTTTCACGACCGAGGCCGGGCGTTCGATAACTTCCCCGGCCGCGATCTGATTGATGGTTTCCTGATTTAAGACATGTACAATTCCCATGAAAATATCCTGTCTGTAACTTGAAACAACCTAAACTGATTACCTTAGAAAACAATGATTAATTGTTCCCTCCGGATTTTAAGAACGTCTCGAACTGGTCGGCAGTCATCAGGATCTTGCGAGGCTTTGTGCCCTCTTCAGGTCCGACAACGCCTGCCTCGGACAGCTGGTCCATGATGCGCGCGGCGCGGTTGAAACCGATCTTGTAGACACGCTGCAGCATACCGATGGACGCCTTGTCCTTCTCGATGATAAACCGTCCGGCCTGAGCAAAATACTCGTCTCTTCCGTCGTCGGGTTCCGCATCGGCGGACGCCGCCTTCATCTGCTCAGCGACTGTTCCCACGCCGTTTTTGATGCCCTCCGCTGCTGTTTCGTCGTAATCCGCGCCGTTCTTCTCGATCATGTAATCGACAATGTGCTGGATCTCCTCGTCGGAGACGAACGGACCCTGCAGACGGACGGGCTTCGGAATGCCTTGCGGGAAGAACAGCATGTCGCCCTTGCCGAGCAGCTTCTCAGCGCCGACCTGGTCGAGAATGGTTCTCGAGTCGATACCCGAGGATACGGCAAATGCGATTCTCGACGGAATGTTTGCCTTGATCAGACCCGTGATGACGTCCACGGACGGACGCTGTGTCGCGATCACAAGGTGAATTCCTGCGGCACGCGCTAACTGTGCCAGACGGCAGATCGCGTCTTCAACCTCGCCCGGAGCGACCATCATGAGGTCGGCAAGCTCGTCGACGATGATGACGATCTGAGGCTTCTTGCGAAGTGTATTTCCGCTCTTGTCGAGGATCGGCTCATCGTTTGAAGCAATCTTCTCATTGTATCCCTCAAGGTTGCGAACGCCGAGCTGCGCGAACAGATCATAACGTCCGGTCATCTCCTGCACTGCCCAGTTCAGAGCGCTGCTCGCCTTGCGAGGATCGGTGACAACAGGGATCAGAAGGTGCGGAATTCCGTTGTATACGCTAAGCTCCACGACCTTCGGGTCGATCATGATGATTCGCAGATCATCCGGCTTGTACTTGTACAGAAGGCTGATGATCATCGTGTTGATGCAGACGGATTTTCCGGAACCGGTAGCGCCTGCGATCAAAAGGTGAGGCATCTTCGCGATGTCGGAGATGACGATGCGTCCTCCGATGTCCTTACCTACGGCAAATGAGATCTTGCCCTCGTTGGTCTTGAACTCCTTTGACTCGATGAGCGTGCGGAGCAATACGCCGGAAGCCTCCGCGTTCGGGACTTCGATGCCGACGGCGGATTTGCCGGGGATCGGTGCCTCGATACGGATGTCGGAAGCTGCCAGGTTCAGCTTGATATCATTTTCCAAATTTGTGATACGGCTAACTTTAACGCCCTGCTCCGGAGTGAGCTCGTAGCGGGTGACGCTCGGTCCGCAGCTGATGTTCGTCACGGTCACGTTGACGCCGAAGCTCTGCAGCGTCGATTCGAGCTTCGCGGCGGTTGCCTTGAGAAGCTCAGGCGTCATGCCCTCGTTCTTGCCGGAGGGACGCTTCAACAGGTCGATCGGCGGGAACCGGTATACCTTCGGAGGCTTGACAACAGGAACCACGGGCACGTCTTCGGCAGCGCCCTGCGCGCCTGCGTTTTGTGCGTTCTGAGCGGCGTTAGTTCCGTCAGCGGGAGCGTCTGCATTCGGAAGCTGTGTCTTGCGGATACCGCCTGCAAGCAGCTCCTCCTTGGACGGAGCGACAGCCTCGTCTGCCTCCACGGCATCGTAAGGATTGACACCATCCTCGTAACCGGTATGATCGTTATCATTCAGACCGCTGATCGTAATGTCGGGTCTTTCAGCACTGCGTTTATGGGGCGTTTCGGGTGCGGGAGCAGGCGTGGATGCGCCGCTGTTTAACTTGCGGTCAACCTCTGCTCGTCTCGCTGCCTCGCGCTCGGATACGGGTACGCCCGCGTCGCCTCTCTCCGCATAATCGGTCTTTAAGATACTGTTGCCAGCAGCTCCGTTCGTCTCACGGAACTTCTGATCGAGCTCGATCTGGTAGATCGGATGACCGGTCTGGGACACGCGGGAATCGAGTACATACTCGCCGGGACGTCCGGTGCCGTCCGCAGGAACCGCTGCGGGATTTTGGTTGTACTGTCCGGTATAGCCGGTGTTAGCGCCCGTATAACCTGCCTGAGCGGTTGCGGCGTTGGGAGCGCCCGTCTGTGTTGTGGAAACATTTTCCCCATCCACGAAGATCGCGGTGTAGGTGGGCGCCGCGGGGGCCGGTTTGTTGCGGCCGAGGAGCTTGTCCATAAAGCTCTGCTTCGGCGCTTCAACTTTCTTCGGCGGCTCACCGTAGAAACTCAGATCCACGGGGCCTTCCGGAGGAACGGCATCGACCATGGTGACGCGTTTCTTGCGGTTTTGTTCCTGAATATCCTCGATCGTAAACACCTGGGAGGAAGTCTCCTCCGGGATCGCGTACGGCGAGTTGTCATCGTATATGGCGTTCGCAGCCTCCTCGCGAAGGCGCTTGCGCTCTTTGTAGTATTCGTAGATGTCACGGAACACGGCGCGTCCGATGATCAGGATGATGCACACGAGCAACAGCGCGATCAGGATGATCACGGAAGCAATCTTGCCGAACAGAAGGTATAAAGGCTTCGAAAGGCATGCGCCGAACAGGCCGCCTCCGCGTCTCTCCTCATAGCCGACAACGAAGGAGCGGAAGAATTTTTCCTCGGCTGCGACGTTGCTGAACAGGTGAATGATGCCTGCCAGCACAAACTGCGAAATCAGGAAAACCGTAGTCTTCTTCATCGCGAGCGGATCGTCCGGGTTGCGCAATACGTAAAATACAAGGCAGAACAATGCGATCGGGAACAGATACGGAATGAAGCCGCCGAGCAATCCGAACAGAAGGTTCTTGATGCCCTTGCCGACGATGCCGCAGGTGTTCATAAAACTCAGATAAATGAGTATGCCGATCAGTCCGGTGATGATCAGAATGACCTCGTCCCGGACCTGCTTATGCTTCAGATTGGAAGCTTTCTTTTCAGCAATGAACTCTTCAAGACCCTCTTCGTCCTTCTTGGATGACTTCGAGGAAGAATCCTTGCTGATCTTGGCATTGTTGTTACCCGATCTGTTCTGGTTCTTCTTGGTATCCGTCTCGGGATATGTCTTCTTGTTTGCCATAATGTCCCCCTCCTAAAGTATGGTAAAAAGATACAAGACTATACCGAATGCGATCCGGTAGCGGCCGAACCGTACAAATGAATCTTTCGTAAGCCAGTCTGCGATGGTTCGCAGCATGAAAAATGAAATCAAAAACGCGAGGATTCCTGCCATCAGCATCTCGGAAATGAGGATGCCGTTCACGACGCTGATGCGCCGTATCATCGGTATGATGCCGAACACGAACAGTGACGGCAGATTGACAAATACCGACAGTGTCACCGCGGTGCGCTTCGATACGCCGAGCATGACTGCCAGAAGGATGGCAAGGCCGAAACGGCAAGTTCCCGGCAACAATCCGATGATTTGGAGAAGACTGATCAGCAGGATGATCGCCGGAGGAACCTCCTCCAGCCGCTCATATCTTGGCATTACTTTCCGGTTTCGAAGTTCAAACAGAAACTGTGCCGCTCCTCCTACGATCATGAGAACCATGATGAGCTTCAGGTTCTTCACCGACTCGGGATCGTATATGAAGTCGGAAAATAGTTCCCCGAACGCCAGCGTTACCAGAAGGCAAGGAAGCCATCCGAGAGCGATCGCAACATAGAAGCGAAGGCGTTCTCTCGCAAGTATCCTGCGTTCGTCCGGCATGCGTACGAACAATCCGTTGTTCGGCAGGAACAACGCGCACGCGGCAAGGACGGTTCCCGTTGTCGCTGCTGAGACGAAGATCTCGCGTACAGCGGCGCTGCTCTTCCATCCCTCAAAGCCCAGGTAGTGCCCGAGGACTGCCAGGTGACCCGTGTTTCCCACGGGGATCCATTCCGTGAGAGATTCCGCCGCAGCGATCAGAAGCATTTTCAGAATGTCGAAAAAACTCACGCGGCGTTACCTCCCTAGTTTTTAAAGTTGAATAGTTTCCGTGCTTCCTGCGGAAACCGAAACATCAATGCATGTGTCGTTCACATAGAGCTTTGTGCGGTAATCCGCGGGTCCTGCCGTGATCTTGCAGGAAACTACCCTGCCGTTCTGCCATTCAAAGCTATAGCGCGCACCGCCGTCGGCGACAAGACCGCATATGCTTCCGTCTTTCCATTGCGGCGGGAGTGCCGGAAGAAGCTTTACGCGTCTTTCGTTGCTCTGCAGAAGCATCTCCGCATAGGCTGCGATCGCACCGAAATTGCCGTCGATCTGGAACGGCGGATGGTTGTCCAAAAGGTTCGGAAGCGTGGAACTCTTCAATAGTGCGAAGAGGTTCTCACTGCATTTTCTGCCGTCTTCCAAACGGGCAAACATGTTGAGAATCCAGGCACGGCTCCAGCCCGTATGCCCTCCGCCGTGCGAAAGTCTTCGCTGAAGTGTAACCTTGGCGGCTTCGGCGAGTTCGGGTGTATCATCTGTTGAAATCTGATCCGACGGATACAGTCCGTACAGATGGGAAATATGCCGGTGTCCGGGCTCCTCTTCCTCGTAATCCTCCGCCCACTCCATGATCTGGCCGTAGCGGCCGATGCGGATCGGAGGCAGCTTGGAAAGCAGCTCTTTCGTCGTCTCGATGAAATCCTCGTCGTACTGCCCGGTGATATCGCACATCTCAAGGAACTGCGTCAGAAGGTCGCGAAGGATCTCAACGTCCATTGTGGAGTTGTAACATGCGCAACCCTTTGTGCCGTCAGGCAGGATGTACGTATTTTCCGGAGAAACCGAAGGAACGATCACGGCCATGCCGTCGCGCTCGATGCAGAAATCGTGGAAGAAAAGCACTGCTTCTTTGACGATCGGGAACATCTCCGATAGGAACGCCTCGTCGAGCGTGTAGCGGTAATGCTTCCACACATGTGTGCAGAGCCATGCCATGCCCATCACCCAGTACGTGCCCGGGATCCACTCGTCCTGAGGCGCTGTATCGCCCCACAGGTCGGTGTTGTGATGTGCCACGGTACCGCGGCATCCGTACATGTCGTACGCGGTCTTGCGGCCGCGCTCGTACATGCGCTTCATCAGTGTGAACAAGGGCTCCGCGTACTCGGAAAGTCCGAGCGTGTCGACCGGCCAGTAGTTCATCTGAAGGTTGATATTGATCGTAAACTTACTGCCCCACGGCGGATCCATGTGGGGGTTCCAGATGCCCTGCAGGTTCGCAGGAAGCGATCCCGGCGCGGAACTGGAGATCAGAAGATATCGTCCGAAATCAAAATACGTTGTGAGTAATCCGTTGTCCGGATGAGCCTCGTCCATGCGCGCAAGACGTTCGTCCGTGGGCAGGAGGTCGAGTTCCTTGTCGTACGGAAGCGTAAGCCGCACGCGCCCGAACGCTTTCTGATAGCTCTCCTTGTGCATCTGAAGAAGCTTATCATACGGGCACGCGGCAAAGCCGAGCGACGAGCGAACATACGACAGAGGATCTGCCTCGCGGTAGGTTGTCGCTGCCGTGAACAGAAGGCAGAAACTGCGAACACCGCTTGCGTTAATGCGCCGAGCGGTCACTTCCTCGCTGCTGTTGTCGGTGAACGCCGTCATGCCTGCGCAGAAGGAATAATCCTCTCCTGCAAGCTTTCCGAGCGCGTAGACAACGTTCCCGTCGTGGAAACCCTGGTCGTACCAGTTCATCCGGTCGAACTCCGCGCACACATCGAACGGTTCACCATCCTCGGACACCGCGCGAAATACGAGAAGGTTCGTCGTTTCGTCGCAAAATACAGTCTCACGGATGGCTTTCGTACTCTTCCGCACGCATGTTGCAACCGCTTCGTCCAGATCGAGCTCCCTTGAGTATTCGCTGCACTCCGCGGGAAGTCCCGCATACCGCACTGTCAGATTGCCGAGCACAGAGTACGTGCGGCAGGTCGTCGGTACAGCGGAAAATGTGCGGAGCATCAGCTGTTCCGCTTCAGGTATGCGTCCGTTCAGAATGAGGTCGCGAACCTCGGGCAGGTGCTCCTTCGCGTCCTGGTTCACGCGGTCGATCGGACCGCCGTACCAGAGACTGTCCTCATTGAGCATGAGAACCGTCGAAGCGGCATCGCCGAGGATCATGGCACCGATTTTTCCGTTGCCGACGGGAAGTCCGCGATTCCAGTCGCGTCCGGCCGGCTTGTTATACAGTAATCTGCTCATGAAATACTCCGGTTGTGAAATCTTGGCTCCTCTTGCCGTGTTCATCACAAAGTCTGGATCTTGAACCAGAAGGAGCAATCCGTGTCCGTGTCGTTCGCCTGATAGATCGTGTCAAGCTTCGGACCGCAGCTTGCGGAACCGACGCCGGACATGAACGCATCGGTGTTGAGGACGGTCATACCGCTCGGAACAAGCTCGAAATTGTGCTTCTTCGAAGCGAGCTCCTCCCTCGTGTAGTGCGAGGCGTTGACGGAAAATTCATTGTCGGAAACTACGTTGAAACGAAGCTTTCCGTCGCTGACCGCGGCCTGTCTCACGCCGTAGTGGGAAGAATTTTCCTGAGGACGGATGTAATCCTCATGATTGCCCGTGACGGTCGAATGATGCCAGTCGACATACGATGCGAGATGCTTGTCGATGTAGCTCTCGACCGGACCGTACCCGTAGTAGTCAAAGTCCTCAAATTCCTTCGGCAGGAACATGCGGAATCCGAGACGCGGCAGGAACGGACTTCCCTCCGACTTGTGGAACCGTGCGCTCACGTTCCACTCTCCGCTCTGGTGGAAATGATACTCCAGCTGAACGCGGACAAACGGGATGCGGGAAGCAGCGCCGCAGGCAAGCTCAGCCTTGAAGATCAGTTCGTTGCCGGGCTCGATCAGACGGAGCGAGGCAAGGCGAACGGTAGGCTTTTCATAGCCCCAATCCTTCCATGCGCCCTTGACATAACCGTCGTTGTCGGTCGGCGCGCGGAAGAAATCCAGTTCCATCGGTCGAAGGAACAGTTCTCGGTCGTTATGAAGCACGGAGATGATCATCGCGTCCTTCTTGCGAAGAAGGAAAATGTTATCTCTCGTCGTGATCTTGTAGCAAAGAGGCATCTCCTCGAGACTTAGGAACCTGCGTCCCGCGATCAGCTCGGGAACGAAGCGCGTAGCCTCGGATGCGATCTGGATCTGCTCGAAGCAGATCTCCATGCCCTTCTCCCAGTAATCGGTCGTCTCCTTGGCCGTAACACGGAAGCGGATACGGAGATCGCGTCCGCTTGTCACAGAGGGCTCAGGCAGACGGAACAGAGAGGACTCACCTGCGGGAATATGAACCTCAAGAGGGCTCTCCAGAAGAAGCATGCCGTTGTCCTTCAATTCGTAGGACACCTCAAAGAAGTCTTCAATCGCGGCAAATGCCATGCGGTTCGTAAGCACGAACGAGCCGGGCTCCTCTCCCGCCGTCACGGCGAGCGGCCGGTAGCACTGCTTCAGTTCCATCAGTCCGGTGTGCGGCGTGCGGTCGGGATACGTCAGACCGTCACAGCAGAAATTGCCGTCGTTCGGCTGGTCACCGAAGTCGCCGCCGTAGAGGTAGCGTGCGTTGTCATCATTTTCCGATGCATCGCCTGTTTCGGGAAGCAGGTCGGGACGGATCGTTGCGCTTGCTTCGATCGCGTGGTCACACCACTCCCAGACGCAGCCGCCCATAAAGCGGGGATCGGAATCGATCATGCGCCAGTAGTCGGCGAGATCGCCGTTGCTGTTGCCCATCGAGTGGCTGTACTCGCACATAAAATACGGGCGCTTCTCAGTGCTGTCCGTTATGAATTTGTACATGTCCGGAAGCTCCGGATACATGTAGGAAATAACGTCAAACTCGGTGTCCGGAGTGCCGTCGAGAGTGTGGTGTACAGCCTCGTAGTGCAGCGGACGGGACACATCGGTCGCCTTGATCATCTTGGCGACATCGTTCAGAATGCGGCCGAAACCTGCCTCGTTGCCCATCGACCACAGAACTACGCAGGGACGGTTGACATCGCGTTTCACAAGCTTCATCTCACGGTCGAGGATCGCGTTGGCGAAGATCGGATTGTCCGTCGTGATCGACACCTGGCGGTGATCCCACGGCTGTCCGTAAACCTGGCCTGCAGGCTCACTGCCGTGCGCTTCGAGATCGGCCTCGTCGACAACATAGAAACCGTAGCGGTCGCAAAGCTTGTAAAACTCCGGAGCGTTCGGATAATGTGAAGTGCGGATGCAGTTGATGTTGCAGCGCTTCATCAGGAACAGATCATGCTTCATGTCCTCGATGGCGACAACAGCGCCCGTCTTCGGGTTCGCGTCGTGACGGTTGACGCCGCGCAGCTTGACCGGGCGATGGTTGATGCGGAACACACCGTCGACGATCGAGATCTCGCGGACACCGATGCACTCTCCGATGGTCTCACCGTTCGCCGTGAGCTCTGCGCGGTAGAGGTTCGGCGTCTCCGCGTTCCAAAGCTTCGGATTGTCAATGTCGAAATCGACAAAGCCGTCCTCGTCGGTCTCACCCTGATACACTACCGTGCCCTCGTCATCCTTCACGGTGACCGAAGCCTTGCATCCGAGAACCTCCATGTGAACGGACGCGTGCTCCAGCGTCTCGTCGATCGTGGTCTGTACGCGGTAGCTCTCAATATGCTTCTTCGGGCGCTTTAACATGTAAACGTCTCGGAAAATGCCGGTGAACCGCAGCTTGTCCTGATCCTCCAGGTAGGAACCGTCACACCACTTTAAAACAACGACGGCGATGCGATTCTCACCTTCCTTGAGCGCAGCGGTGATGCGGAATTCCGTCATCGCGTGGGAAACCTGCGAATAGCCGAACAGCTGATTGTTGACGATCAGGTAGAAGCAGCTGTCCACGCCCTCAAAGACGAGGTAGCGCTCCATGCCGTCTTCCTTGTACTCGTATGTTCTCTCGTAGATGGCGACGGGATTGTCCGTCGGCACATACGGCGGGTCATACGGAAAAGGATAATTGATGTTCGAGTACTGACAGCGGTCGTAACCGTACATCTGGATGCACGAAGGCACGGGAATCTTCTTCTCCTTGGGAAGATCCACGGCACCTACGGGCATGTCGGCAAAGCTGTCATAGTACGCAAAATCCCATTCTCCGTTCAGCAGCTCCAGGCGCGTTGACGCGATCCTCGACGCAAATGCGTCATCTCCTGCCGGGAACGGAATGTAATAGTTTCGATCCGGCTCTGTGTTGACATGCAGAAGTTCAGGGTCTTCATGGAATGTCATGTAAGTCTTCATAGTCGTAAACCTCCCAATACGAGCTGCTGAAAATGCAGTGCTGAAAATCGAAACAAGGGTGCCAAATCAATGGCACCCTTGTAATGTATGCCTGTTGTTACTTTACATCCTTGATGGAGAAACTCAGGCGGCCCATCTTGTCCTTTCCGAGGCAGACACACTTGACATGATCGCCGAGCGTGAGCACATCCTCAACGCGGTTGATGCGGTTCTTGGCAATCTTGGAAATGTGAACCATTCCCTCCTTGCCGGGTGCAAACTCGATAAATGCGCCGAAATCCTTGATGCTGACAACCGTTCCCTCAAGAACCATGCCTTCCTCAAAATCGGTAACGATCGTCTGCACAAGCTTGATCGCCTTGTCCATCGCATCCTTGTCGGTTCCGCAGATGGAAACCGCACCGCTGTCATCGATATCGATGCGAACACCGGTCTGCTCGATGATCGCGTTGATCGTCTTGCCTCTCTGGCCGACGACATCGCCGATCTTCGCAGGATCGATCTGGATCTGAACGATCTTCGGAGCGAACTTGCTGACTTCCTTGCGAGGCTCTGCGATCGCAGGCTTCATGCAGGTGTCCATGATGAACAGTCTTGCCTCGCGGCAACGCTTGATGGCGCCCTCTACGATCGGACGGGTAAGACCGTGGATCTTGATATCCATCTGGATCGCGGTGATACCTTCGGTCGTACCGGTTACCTTGAAGTCCATATCACCGAAGAAGTCCTCAAGACCCTGGATATCGGTGAGAAGCACATAATCGTCATCGGTTTCGCCGGTCACAAGACCGCAGCTGATACCGGCAACCATACGCTTGATCGGAACACCTGCTGCCATGAGGGACATGCAGGATGCACACGTCGAAGCCATGGAGGTCGAGCCGTTGGATTCGAACGTCTCGGATACGGCACGGATTGCGTAAGGGAACTCTTCCTCGCTCGGGAGAACCGGAAGGAGCGCTCTCTCAGCGAGTGCGCCGTGACCGATCTCGCGGCGTCCCGGTCCTCTCGAAGGCTTCGTCTCGCCTACGGAGTACGACGGGAAATTGTAGTGATGCATATATCTCTTGTTCACAGCGGTTTCATCGAGACCGTCAAGCTTCTGTGCGTCTGCAAGAGGAGCAAGCGTTACGATGTCGCAGATCTGCGTCTGACCTCTGGTGAACATCGAGGAACCGTGAACTCTCGGAATGATGTCAACTTCAGCGGAGAGCGGACGGATCTGCGTAAGCTCACGACCGTCGGGACGCTTGTGGTCCTTGAGGATCATTTTCCGAACCGTCTTCTTCTCGTACTGGTAAACAGCCTCGTCGATGAGCGGAAGCCACTCTTCGTTCTCAGCGAACTTCTCAGCGAGCGTGTCCTTCATCGCGCGGATGCGCTCCTCGCGCTCCTGCTTCTCCGGGGAGAACATGAGAACTTCCATGTCTGCCGGAGGAACGATCTCCTTGATCGCTGCGAACAGCTCTTCCGGGATCGCGCAGCTCGTGTAGCTGTGCTTAGCCTTGCCGCACTCTGCAACGATCTTGTCGATGAACTTGATGATGTCCTTGTTGACGGAGTCTGCAAGGTAGATCGCCTCGATCATCTTGTCCTCGGGAAGCTCGTTAGCGCCCGCCTCGATCATGATGACCTTCTCTCTCGTGGAAGCGACGGTGAGTTTGAGGTCGGAAACCTGCATCTGCGTCTGGGACGGGTTTACGATGAACTGGCCGTCGATGAGACCGATCTGCGTCATAGCGCAGGGGCCGTCGAACGGGATGTCGGAAACCGCAACAGCGATCGCGGAACCGAGCATAGCGGTGAGCTCGGGAGTGTTGTCGGGATCAACCGAAAGAACGAGGTTGCTGATCGTAACGTCGTTGCGGTAGTCCTTCGGGAACAGAGGGCGCATCGGACGGTCGATAACACGGGAGGTGAGGACTGCGTTCTCGGTAGCCTTGCCTTCACGCTTGTTGAAACCGCCGGGGATCTTGCCGACTGCGTACATCTTCTCTTCGTACTCAACACTCAGAGGGAAGAAATCAATTCCGTCTCTGGGCTTCTCGCTTGCCGTAGCTGTGGAAAGTACGGTGGTGTCACCGTAATGCATCAGTGCGGCGCCGTTCGCCTGCTTGGCAACGCGGTCGATATCGACGGTCAGCGTTCTGCCTGCAAGCTCCATGGAAAAACTTTTGTACATAATACCTCTTTCTGCGCTGTTATTTACGGACGATGCAGCGCGCGTCCCGGAGTCAGGTGCCAGGGACGGAGCCGCCGTAACAACTGAAAAACCTGCGTTTCGCGCCAACGCGGACTTTTCAGTAGTCACGGAAAATGACTCCATCCGACATATGCTCTCTACTTCTTTTCATACCATCTGCTATCATACCACACTTTGCCGCAAAATACCAGCAATTTATGCAATTTCCACAACTTTTCCACACTAATATGGGGGGCAGCACAACACGAAATATCTCGCTCGTAGGCTTCGCAATACTCGCTGCGACATTTGTGTTGTGCTGCCCCATAAATAATTTGGGAAAAATAATTGTTTTTGTTTGTTGATCAGATAAATGTTTCAATACTTACAGCATACTTTTCAATGATGCATATACGCTATCAATGCTGTTTAGAGAAGTCTCCAAAGTATAAATAATCCTTTTAACACTGATGTCTCGAAGCGGAACGGATAAACACCGTAGCGAGTATTGCGAAGCCTACGAGCCGAGGTGTTTATACCGTTCCGCTTCTTCCTACTTCCGGTTAGCAGGTACACCCGAACTGCGCGGAGCAAAAAAAGAAACAGCTGACGGCGGATGCCGTCAGCTGCAGGATACCTGAAGTGTAACAGGGTTAATTGGATTTGAATTCAATGGATTCGATCTTGAGGAGGGACTTGGACTGAATGATCAATCCGATATCCGAGGTCTGGGCTCCTGCTGCGATTGTCTTGTTGAAGTCAGCCGGGGTCAGGGTCATGGTCTTGCCCTTTGTTGCGAACCCACAGCACCAGAAGTTGTCGCTCTTCACTTCGGAATTGAACGTGACTACAACACTCCAGCCGTTAATCGCCTTGGAACTTGCGTTTTCGATGGTCAGTCCGAGCTGATAGCACTTGAAATTTGTCTCGTTCCAGGTGTTGGAGGTATACAGGGTGACCATCACATCACCGGATTTCACGGTCTTTTCGATGCCGTCGGGTACTGCAACGTCTCCGCCGCCGCTTCCGCCGGCGTCATCCTCAAGCTTCTTGAGGTCCTCTTCTGTCATCTTCGGAAGCTCACCGCCGAGCATTTTCACAAGCCAGCGGCCTTCCTGGTTTAGGTCAGCCTCGGTGAAGCCGGACAGCTTCTTGCAGTTCTGCTTGATCAGTGAGGACGACTCGTTCTTGTTGGCGAGGTTCCAGATCATGTAGCTGACGCCGTAGTTGTCCATGAAAGCGACCCATTTGTTGGCCTCGGTCTCGTTGCATGCGCCGTTGCCGGAAGCGTCGCAGATGCCGTACTCGGAAACAAACACGGGAAGTCCGGCCTCGATCGCGGTCTTCATCTTGCTGCGGATATTGTCCTTGTGTGTGCCGGCATAGAAATGAAGCGCGTACATGATATTGTCGTAACCCTTGATCGGATCCTTAGCCGCGATATCGACATCCTGGGACCAGGTCGGTGTGCCGACGATGATGATGCCCTTCGGATCGTTCTTGCGGATCACGGGGATGACCTCCTCGGCGTAGGATTTTACGCTCGACCAGGAGATGCCGCCGTTCGGCTCATTGCAGATCTCGTAAAATACGTTGTTGTAGCTTGCGAATTCCTTCGACATCTCATCGAAGAATTTGATGGCCTCATCCTTGTTCTGGTTCGGATCGTAGTCGTGGAGAATATGCCAGTCGATGATCACGTACAGACCGAGATCGGTCGCGTATTTTACACCGTCCTTGACGAGCTTCTTAAGCGCTGCCTTGTCTCCGCCCGCGCAGTAACCGCCCTCGTCGGTGTACATTGCAAGACGTACTGCATTGGCGCCCCATTCATCGCGGATGCACTGGAATGTCTCCTTGCAGACAAACTGCGGGAACCACTGCAGACCGTGCGTGCTTACACCCTTGAGCTGGTATTCCTTGCCGTTCTGGTCTACGATCTTCGTGCCCTTGACGGACAGGCGTCCGTGCACACCGACCGGCGTCTTGCCGGAAACCTGCTTCGGCGTCGGTGTAGCCGTAGGTGCTTTTGTCGGCTCGGCGGTAGGTGCCGCGGTAGGTGCTGCTGTAGGAGCGGACGTAGGAGCCGTTGTGGGTTGCGCTGTAGGCGCAGCTGTCGGTGCGGCTGTTGGAGCCACAGTAGGCGTGGATGTCGGAGCTGTCGTAGGTACAGGCGTAGGTGTCGAAACCGCAGCACCCGTAGGCGTGATCGCAGCGGCGCCCGGGCTGTAGATCAGAAGGATCGTGCTGCCCTCGCTTACATGCTCTCCCGCTTTGGGTAATTGTGCTACCACCTGTCCTTCCACAGGGAAATCTTCGATCGGGCCGGCCATCTCAAATAACTCGTCGTAATCCGACGTATATTTCATGCAGGAGATCTGTAAGCTCACGTCAAAGTTTTGCAACTTCTCCATGGCGATCAGATAGTCCTGTCCGATGTAATCCGGCATGTAGAAAGACTTCGGCGTCGGTGTCACTTCCTCCGTCGGAGTTACTTCCTGTGTAGGAGAAACCTCGGTCGTAGGCGCAGCAGGTTCCGTCGGCGAAACAGCGTCCCCTGTCGGTGTTGCATCGGGTGCTTCCGTAGGCGTGGTCGCGGTCGTTACCCCGGGGGTAGTCTCAGGCGTGTTGTTCTTATCGGATTGGGATTTCCAAAGCAGTATGCCGAGAACGATCGCAATGACCGACATGATGATCAGCGCGATGATCAGAGCCTTGTTGCTCTTGTTTGCAGCGGGCGTCTGCTCAGCTGCTTTCGGCTCCGCTGTTACAGATGATTCCTGCTTCTTACTACCAGGATCCTTGTCTTTCTTGCTCATCAGTGTTTCCTTTCCTCTTAGCGTGTTTTATGTCTGATCTATATTTCTTTCGCGTCCGCTTTTTTATTGGCAGCTGCGTACACCACAGCTTGCTTCGCCTCATCCGCGAGGTAGAGCGACCCGGTGATCAGCAGGACATCATGTTTCCCGGCCTTCGCAAAATACTCACGGCAGGCGGCGCTTAAGTCGGTGATCTGCTTCATGCCGAACTCCTCACAGAGCCTTGCGACCTCGTCCTCGGGGATCGCGCGCTTGCTGTCAAAGCGGTAGAAATACACGTCGTCCGTAAGCGTCTTGAGTGTCTGCAGCATCGTGCGGTAGTCCTTGTTGCTGACCATGCCCGTGAAGATCGTGAGTTTCTTGCCCGCAAACTCTTCCGAGCGGAACCACTCCGCGATCGCCTGTACGCACTGCGGATTGTGTCCGCCGTCGTAATACACAAGCGGGCTTTTGTTTAGAACCTCCAGGCGTCCGGGCCAATTGACGGTCTTCATGCCGTCCGCGATGTCGCGGTCGCTGATGTAGAACCCGTTTTGGTTGATGACGGCGAGCGCCTCCCACGCGGTGGCCGCGTTGTACTGCTGGTGCTTTCCTCGGAGTGACAATACGTATTCCTGACCGCGATACGAAAAATGCTCATATCCCGCTACAGGCGGCAGCTCCTTGAGTTCATCCTTGTCCGTAAAATGAATCGGCGCAGACGCACGAAGCGCGAACTGAGTGATCACATTTTCCGCTTTGGGACAGACCGGATAGACGCACACATCGCGGCCGGGCTTGATGATGCCGGCTTTCGCTGCCGCGATCTTCGCGATCGTGTCACCGAGTATCGCGCAGTGATCCAGTCCGATGTTGGTGATGACGGAGCAGACCGGCGCGGCGACGACGTTGGTCGGATCGAAGGTGCCGCCGAGACCCGTCTCCATGATGATGATATCACAGCTCTGCTCCCGGAAGTACAAAAGAGCGATCAGCGTCAGAAGCTCAAACTGGTTGACGGGGGCAAAAAGCTTGTCGACATAGTCGAAAACTTCCGTTCCGATGCGCGCGAGGTCGTCCTGCGGGATCATGTCTCCGTTGATCCTGATCCGCTCACGGAAATCATACAGAAACGGCGATGTGAACAATCCCGTGCGGTAGCCTGCGCGGCGAAGCACCGAGTCGAGGATCGCGCAGACGGAGCCCTTGCCGTTGGTTCCGGCGACATGCACACAGGGGATCGCGTCCTGCGGATCGTTGAAGTGACGGAGCATGTTGCGCATCCGGTACAGTCCTGCGGATGCGGAGAAAAAATCCGTGCTCGTCAGTCGGTTTAATACTTCCTCGTAAGTCATGTGTCCTCCGTTGAATGGCAAAGGAAACGCCGTATGAGGCGTTTCCCATTACAGTTCAAAGTTATCTTGTCTTGTTCCATGCGGCAACGATCGCGGGCATGATATAGAGGGATCCGGTGACGAGCACGGGGTATCCCTTCTTGCGGAGCTCCTTGATCCGCTCCACGGCCTCAACCATGGTCTCCGCGACCTCGACGGGCTTTTCGAATCTTGCGAGAGCCTCACTGAGGTCCTTCGCGGGCAGCGCGCGGTTGTTCGGCGGCGTGATGCACACAAATCCGAGCGCGTACTGCTGCAGCATCTCGTACATGGCGGGGTAATCCTTGTCCGCCAGCACTCCTGTCACGACATAGTATTTCATATCTCCGGAAAATGAGCGGAGCGAACGGCACAAAGCGTCTATACAGTCGGGATTGTGTCCACCGTCGAAGATCAGGTACGGATCCTTCTTGCGCACATCGAAGCGGTACGGAAGGTTGGCGGAACGGATGCCCGCCTCCATCGCGAAATCATCGATGTTCAGGGAAGTGCCGTCAAAGTTCATTCCGGTGAGTATTTCCACAGCCTTCTGGGCGGTTGAAATATTACTCTTCTGGTACTCGGCGATCATCGCGCGCTCATTCGGGAAGAAGCTGTCGTCGGCGATGGCCGCGATGTGCAGCTCGTGACGGTTCTCCTTGCACCAGCGTGTAGCGGCGTCGGTGACGATCGTTGAGTTGACACCCATCACGATCGGTTCACCGGGACTTGCGATACCCAGCTTCTCACGTGTGATCTCCTCAAGCGTGTTCCCAAGATATTGCATATGATCGAGTGCGATCTTCGTGACGACCGTAAGGCACCCCTGCCCTACGTTGGTCGCGTCGTTGAGACCGCCCATGCCTGCCTCGAGCACCGTAAAATCACAGTTCTCCATCTTAAACAGGATCAGGCCGACGCATACGGCGCGCTCAAACTCCGTGGGATCCAGATCCTTCTTGGTCTCCGGGCTGCTCATCTCCATGGGACGGAGCGCAGACTTCAGCGTTTCCACACTGTTGACGAACTGCGCGGTCGTGATCGGCTTGCCGTCGATGCGGTAGTAATCCGTGACACCGTGCAGTGCCGGCGAGATCATGGTACCGACATGGTAACCTGCCGCGACAAGGATGTTCGTGATCATGGTTGCCGTGGATCCCTTGCCATTGGTTCCGACAACGTGGATAATACGCTGAGAAGCCTCGGGATGCTTCAGCAGTCCGAGGCAGTAGTTGACCCGATCCAGGCCCGGTTTTGACTTGTTCGTTTCTTCGTTTCTTATGAAGCGTACAGCATCTGTAAATCTCATAAGTACCTCAACCTACGCGCATACGACGGTCGACGCGTTCTCTCTCTTCATAATCAGGATGATATCCTGCTCTTCTCTCTTTACAGTGTAACTCATTTATCGCTGTAATTCAACCCTTTTAGCCCTTTTCCGAGGTGACGGAGTTACAGACGCACCTCTTCGGGCAGATTGCTATACATTTTCCGCTGTATCCGAAGGTGCAGCTGCTTCAACGGCAGGTTCTTCCGAAGCCGTATCCTGCTCCTCGGTCCAGAATCCCTTGTACATGAATTTCCGCACCGAAGGAAGAAGCTTCGGCATCAGCATCAGCAACACCGCGATCTCAACAACAAGGCTTGCAGCGGCAACGATCGCTCTCGGGGTGATCGTCGCAACCGTAAAAGGAGTTCCGGTGTAGCTGAAGATAAAGTACGTGTTGAGAATAAGGCTGAGCACAAGGTTGTCGATGACGGAAGCTGCGATGATGCGCTCTTTCTTGCTCTTTCGGTACAGGAGCAGACCGACGGTGAGACCTTGCAGGAAGCGCGTGAGCGTGATCCCGGGGTTCATCGAACCTCCATACAGAAGAAATCCGCCGAGCACATCGGTGATCGCCGAAACGATGCCTCCGAGCCATCCGATGCAGTAGCCGGTTATGGCACGGATCAGAAAGGTGAAGGAAATGCGGTATTTGTCGGCGATGGTGACTGACAGGTAGTATTCTGTCACGAACTGAAGAGCGATCATGATGCCCATGAAGCTGATCAGTTTTACATAGGTTGACGAATTGCGACGGCTGTTTTTGATCATAAAAAAGTCCTCCTTTCGTCCCGTGGTTCGCTACGAAAAGGAGGAAAATCCTTAAGGTAGCAGCGGGATGCAGACCGGAAACCGCAAGCCTTTCGGCTTTTCGTTCCGAGGGCAACTCCCCGTCCCCCGGACACTTGACGCTTCCGCTCTTACTCTGCTTTCGTTGATATTATGTTTTGTTCGGAAAATGGTTTTCCGTAAAAAGAGCTGCCGCATGGTGACGACAGCTCTTGCGTACGAATTACTTACGGATGCCGAGCTTCTCGATCAGCGCACGATAAGCATTGATATCCTTCTTCTTGAGGTAGTCAAGCAAACCTCTTCTCTGACCGACCATCATGTAAAGGCCGCGACGGGAATGGTTGTCCTGCTTGTTGTTCTTCAGATGCTCAGTGAGCTCCGTAATTCTCTCGGTGAGAATTGCGATCTGTACCTCAGGCGATCCGGTGTCTGCAGGGGTCTTGCCGTACTCAGCAATGATCGCTGCTTTCTTTTCCTTCGTGATCATGATTTTTGCCTCCTTTTATGAATTAGAAACCGCCGAAATCCAGGCCAGGGTTGGAGAATCCGTTGACTGGGACTTGGCTGACTTCGATACTATAACACAGTTGCGTCTGCTTGTAAACAGGCATTTTACATGAAATTCATGTATTTTCCGTGCGAAAAACCGTTGTTTGTGTCATTGTTCGCGCACGGAAGCGATATCCTTCTTCAGTTGTTGCTGCAACTCTTCAAGCGAGGCGAAGGTTTCCTGCCCTCGCAGTCTTGCAAGAAAGCTTACGCGGATCGTCTCTCCGTACAGCTCCTCGTTGAAATCGAGAATGTGCGTCTCGATCGTAACGGGATGAACGATCCCGTCGTGCACGCTCGGGTTGTCACCGATGTTGGTGACCGAGCGGTAGACTGTGCCGTGAACGGTCGTCTCGGTGCGGTATACGCCGAACGGCGGAAGAATTTTGGATGCAGGCGGAAGCAGGTTTACGGTCGGAAAACCGATCGTACGTCCGAGCTGCTTGCCTTTTTCAACGGTTCCGCGGATAAAATACGGCTCTCCGAGAAGCTCTGCGGCCTTGAGCATATTTCCCTCGTTGATCAGCCCGCGGATCCGCGAACTCGATACATGCGCTCCGTCGCGGATGACCATCGGACAGATGGTGCATCGTACACCGCAGTCGGAAGCGATCTTGCGAAGCGTCGCAGCGTCTCCGGTACGGTCACGGCCGAAGCGGAAATCCTCTCCTACGACGATCTGCTTCGCGTGGTATTTGCTGATCAGAATATCACGAACGAATGTCCTGGGAGACATCTGTCTGTTTTCTTCTGTGAGCGGCCAGATCTCAAATTGCTGTATGCCAAGCTCCGCAGCCAGCGTGCGGCACTCGTCTTCCGTAAGAATTCCTCGCTCGGCAGGCTGCTGCTCCACGGAGAGAAGCATGCCGGAAAGACCGGAACGGCGCATCTCCTCGATCAGGCGGCGATGCCCGAGATGAAGTCCGTCGAACTTGCCTATGCTGATGCAGACGCCAGGCACAGCGTTCTGATCGGAAGAAGCTTTTGCACTCTTCTGCTCGGAACCGGTACTGTCCCCATCCTGTTTTCCTGCGATTTTCTTCTGATGATTGAACTCATTATCCACTTCGTGGTACATCTGCAGGGGACGGTATCTGCGGCCTTTTCTTTGATATACCGCGTAAAATTCTCCCTCCGAGTACACGCGGATGCAGTTTGCCTCGTCCTTTCCGAGAAGGTTTTCGTAGATGTCGCGAAACTGCTCCGGAACCGGCTCTTCGCATGGTGTCAGCCACTCGGGCTCAAGGTAATTGCCGTTGCGGATGCTCTTTAACTGATCGGGATCAAGCGCGAACGGACGGCAACCAAGGTACATCGCGTCGATCGGCACGATCGCCTCGTCAAGACGCCCTTCCTCACGCAGCTTGCGTAGATCATCGATCGTATAGCTGTGCTCGATCGTAAACCGTCCGGTCTTCGTGCGCACAAGCGACGTCATGCAGGAACCGCAACCGAGCTTTTCCCCGATGTCGTTGCAGATCGTGCGGATGTATGTTCCCTTCTGGCAGAGAATGCGGATCGCGTACTCTCCCGTCTCTGCATCAAAGGAAAGAAGCTCCGCCTCGTAGATGCGCACCGTCTTCTTGGAGCGCTCGATCGTGATGCCGCGTCTTGCCAGATCCACAAGCTTGACGCCGTCGATCTTCCTCGCGGAATACATCGGCGTCAGTTGCTCAATATCCCCAAGGAAGCTTTCCAGCGTATCGCGGAACTCATTTTCCGTCACATGGAACGGTTTCTCCGTGAGCACGGTCCCGTGGATGTCCTGCGTGTCCGTGGTGATCCCGAGGCGCCCGTGAGCGATGTACTCCTTCTTCTGCGCCATCAGGTAATCACAGACCTTCGTGGCAAATCCAAGGCACACCGGAAGAACCCCCTCCGCTTCGGGATCGAGTGTCCCCGTATGCCCGAGCTTCTTCATGCCGAGCACACCGCGGAGCACCGCGATCACGTCGAAGGAGGAATACCCACGCTCCTTGTTGACTACGATAATTCCGTTCATTCCCTTACCTGCTTCACAAATGGATACTCCCGGACACGTCGATATCCGGGAGCTCATGATACGGAAAATGAAGCATCATTTTCCGAAAAATGCGTTTACAGCTGCAGAAGTACCATCGCCGAGATCTGGGTAATGTAATCGCTCAGATTGCCCTTGACGGTGCAGCCTGCGGCAAAAATATGTCCGCCGCCGCCGAAAGACGCGCAGATGGACGCGACATTGACCTTCTCGATCGCGCGCATGCTGATCTTGTAGGTGTCGATATCCTCCTGACGCGCAAACACGGCAACCTCGATCCCCTTCGTGAGACGCAGCTGGTCGATCAGACCTTCCGTCTCCTTGGGACCGACGCCGAATTTGGCGATGTCGTCAAGCGTGACGACCGTGTAGATCATTTTCCCGTCGAGAAGAAGCTCCGAGCGAGCCACGGCATCTCCGATCAGGCGGTTCTGCGCATAGGTTTTGCGGTAGAACGAATCGTCGATCAGCTGCTGTGCGTTGACGCCCTTGGTGAGCATGCGTCCCGCGATCTGCATCGTGTGCTCCGTACACGCAGGGAAACGGAATACGCCCGTGTCATGCACGATGCCGAGGTACAGAAACGTTGCCGCGGCACGGTTGATCTTATCGTCCTCAATGAGGTCATAAAGAACCTCACACGTGGAGCTCGCGTCCGGAAGGATGACACCGTCATCCGCAAAATGCGTGTTCGTCATGTGGTGATCGACGACATAGGTCTTTACAGCCTCTTCCACAAGCTCCTTCGCAGGGGCAAACCGCTCCGCGCTGCTGCAGTCAAGCACGACGAACAGATCATACGGCGTTTCCGGCTTCGTAAAATCACTGTCGATGCTGTCAAAGCCGTCCGCCACCATGAGGTTGTCGGCGGGCTTTTCAAGGTAGACTTGAACCGTCTTCTCAGGATAGGTGCTGCGGATGTAATGATACAGCGCCATGCAGGAGCCGACGCTGTCTCCGTCCGGGTGAATATGACCCGTGATCCCGATCGTTTTCGCTGCTTCGATCGAATCAAGTAAACTTCTGTTCATAAACTCTCCATATCAAGGAAACGCTGATAGCTCAGCGTTTCCCCGGTAAAATCTGTAATTTCTGCGTGTGTTCCGCGTTCGGTCGATCACTTTTCCTCGTCTTCGGAAAATGCGTCTTCCTCATCGTCCGTATCTTCCTCGGAAGCACCCTCCTCATCGCTCTCCTCACCTTCGTGAAGCGACGCGATCATGTTCTCGATCTTCATCGCGTAGTCAAGCGAGTCGTCAATGACGAAGAAAAGCTGCGGAGTGAGACGCATATTGAGGTTTCTGGCGAGCATCGAGCGAAGGTACGGCGCGGCATTTTTCAAACCGTCCATCGTATTCTTCTTCGCCTCGGCATCGCCGTAGACACTCACATAAACCTTGGCGGTCTTGAGATCCGGAGCAACCGTGACGTCCGTGATCGTCGTCAGCGGAGCTATTCTGGGGTCCTTGACACCGTCAAGCATCAGCCTGCTGAGTTCCCTGCGGACCTCCTGGCTGACAATTCTGTTTTTCGTACTGTTTTTTCTCATTAGTTTCTGGCCACCTGCTGCATCACGTAGAGCTCTACCTGATCGCCCTCCGCGATGTCGTTAAATTTCTCAAACAAAATACCGCACTCGTATCCGGCGTTGACTTCCTTCGCGTCGTCCTTCATACGCTTCAGGGACGCAAGGTTGCCGTCGAAGATCTGCTCTCCGCCTCTGGTGATGCGGGCCTTGCAGCCGCGCTGTGCCTTGCCGTCGAGAATGTAGGAACCGGCGATGCTGCCGAGACCGCTCGCCTTGAAGATCTGGCGGATCTCCGCATGACCGATGACAACCTCCTCGTAAACCGGATCGAGCATGCCCTTCATGGCTGCCTCGATGTCGTCGATCGCATTGTAAATGACGGAGTACAGGCGAACGTCAACCTTCTCACGCTCTGCCGTATCCTTGGCCGTATTGTCGGGTTTTACGTTGAAACCGATGATGATCGCGTTCGAAGCGCTAGCGAGCGTAACGTCGGATTCGTTGATGTTACCGACGCCGCCGTGGATGCAGTGAACCGCGATCTCCTCGTTGGAAAGCTTGAGAAGCGACTGCTTCACAGCCTCTACGGAACCTGCCACATCGGCCTTGACGATGATGTTCAGATCCTTCATCTCGCCGGCCGCAACGGCATCGTGCAGACTCTCGAGCGAGAGCTTCTGCTTCGTCTCCGCGATGAGCTTCTCCTTGGTCTGTGCGATGTGTGCGTCGGAGATGTTCTTGGCCTCGCGCTCATTTTCCGTAACGACCATAAGATCGCCGGCGTTCGGAACGCTGTTCAGACCGAGGATCTCAACAGGTGTGGACGGGGTTGCCTCCGTTACCTTCTGACCCTGATCGTTGATCATCGCACGGATCTTACCGTAGGAAGCACCGATGGAAACCGTCTCACCGACATGGAGCGTACCCTTCTGAACGAGCACCGTGGCAACGGGGCCGCGGCCCTTATCCAGCTTTGCTTCGATGACGAGACCGCGGGCCTTGCGGTTCGGGTTCGCGCGAAGCTCGAGCACGTCTGCCGAGAGCAGGATCATCTCAAGAAGGTTCTCAATACCCTCGCCCGTCTTGGCGGAAACGCGGCAGGTAACGATGTCACCGCCCCATTCCTCGGAGACGAGACCCTGCTCGGAAAGTTCCGTCAGGACACGGTCCGGATTGGCACCCTCTTTATCCATCTTGTTGATCGCCACAACGATCGCGACACCTGCAGCCTTCGCATGGTTGATCGCTTCGATCGTCTGCGGCATGACACCGTCATCCGCTGCTACTACGAGAACTGCGATATCGGTTGCCATGGCACCGCGCAAACGCATTGCGGTAAATGCCTCATGGCCGGGTGTATCGAGGAACGTGATCTTGCGATCGTTCTTCTCAACCATGTAAGCACCGATGTGCTGCGTGATACCGCCGGCTTCCTTCGCCGCGACATGAGCGGAACGGATGGCATCGAGAATGGAAGTCTTACCGTGGTCGACATGTCCCATGACACAGACGACCGGAGGACGCTTCTCAAGAGATTCCTCGGTGTCTTCGGTGTCTCTGGTCAGCACCTCGACCATATCGATGACTTCTTCCTTCTCAACGATATAGTTGTAATCAAGTGCGATCTCCTCAGCCTCGTCGAACGAGATCTCGGAGTTGATGTTGTACAGCTTGCCTGCGAGGAAGAGCTTCTTGATGATCGCGGACGCGTTCTGCTTCATCTTGTCCGCAAGCTCCTTGATCGTGATCATCTCGGGGATCGTGATGTTCTTGATCTCGTTCGGATCTTCTTCCTTCTTCGGCTCTACCTTAGGCATGATGAATGCGCCCTTGCGGTTCGCATCCTTCTTCTGAGGCTGTCCCTTCTTGCCGGTCTTCTTTCCGTCATCGAAATCGCGGTTATTGCGGTTCTTGTCGCGGTCACGGTTCTGGTATGCAGCCGCGTTCTTGCCGCGGTTGATCTCGCTCGCGAAATCCGACTTGATGGAGCTGCTCTGTCCGCCGCGGTTGTCGTTTCTGCGCTGCTGGAACGGTCTGCGCTCGCCGGCATCCTTGTCCTTGTCAAAGCCTGCGCCGCCGAAGCCGCCTTGGCCCTGACGGTTGTTGCGGTCACCGAAACCGCCCTGTCCGGCGGGTCTGCGCGCGCCCTGACCGTCACGGTCACGGTTGTACGTGGATCTCGTGCCGTCTGTGGGTCTGCGATCGCCGAAGCCACCCTGACCCTGACGGTTGTTGCGGTCACCGAAACCGCCCTGTCCGGCGGGTCTGCGTGTGCCCTGACCGTCGCGGTCACGGTTGTACGTGGATCTCGTGCCGTCCGCAGGTCTGCGATCCTGGGTTCCCTGACCCTGTCCCTCGCGGGGACGACGGGCATTGCCGGAAGCGTCACGACGGGAATCGGTGCGTGCCGGTTCGGGCGTGATCGGCTCTCTGCGGATCGGTTTGATGATCGGGATATCGAGCTTGTTTGTAGTGCTCTCTGCTGCAGCTGCTGCGGCAGGGGTCTCCGCTGCCGCGGGCTTCTCCTCAGCGGGAGCTTCGCTCACAGGCTCGGGAGCAGGCGTAGCGGGAGCCTTTGCAGGTGTCTCCTCCGTCTTCGTCTCCGCCGCATTTTCCTTGCTCGGACGCTTCATGCGGCGTCCTTCCTCGTTGAAGATCGGTCCGTCGTAGAGAACCAGCTCGCCGTTGGGATCCTTTCTGTAGAACTCGGTGCCCTTGCGGACGATCGGGTTCTTATCGGCATCAAACAGAGACTTCTTCGGCTCCAGTTTGTTGTGATTCTCATCGTACAGAGGACCGGTATACTTGGTGTAGTTGCCGCCCTTGTCGACACTGTAAATTACGCCGTCCTTCTTGACAACGCGATTTCCCTTGTCGTCAAAACGACGCTGAGGTTTCTTGTCGTCGCTTTTCTCGGCGGGCGCAGTGCGGCGCTTCTTCTTCCCGTAGAGTGTAATTGCAATTTTTACCTCAGGGTCCTCATCGTTGATGATGCTGCCCGCGCTCTTGACATCACAGCCATGCTCGCGAAGGTAGGTCATCATTTCCTTGTAGGACGCATCGATTTCCTTGCAAAGGTCTCCGAGTTTGATATTTGCCATTCAGTTAATTCCTCCGATTGGTTTTCCGTCGTTGATATGATTTTGCGGGTATCCCGCATGATACTTTATGTTACTGCTGATCTTGTCCGCCGGCTTCGATCAGTTCGCGCAGTTTCTTCGCGAACCCTTCGTCAAGAACGGCTGCGCAGGATCGTTCACTGTGTCCCAGGGCATGCCCGAGAGTTTCCTTCGTCCCGTAGTACAGCACGGGAACTTTATAGTGGAAAGTGATCTTCTCCAGCCCGTCACGCGTGTTGGATGCCGCGTCCCCGGCAATGATGATCAGCTTCGCCGTTCTCTTTGCGACAGCCTGCTCCACCAGAAAATTGCCTGAGGCTACAGCGCGTGCCTTCTGTGCAAGCCCTAGCAAAGACAGTACACGGTCACGCATTGGTAATCTCCTTCCGAAGCCGGTCGTAGATCTCGGCGGGGATCGTTATGTTCAGAGAACGCTCGATCGCTTTGGAACGCTCCGCAAGACGGAGGCATTCCGCGTCTCTGCACACGTAGGTTCCGCGCCCGTTCTTCTTACCGGTAAGGTCAAGCTCAATCTCGTTCTCCGGCGTGCGGATCACGCGGATGAGCTCCTTCTTGGGCATCATTTTACCGCAACCGCTGCAGCGGCGCAGGGGGATTCGTCTGTTCAGTGCCATGAAATGTCCTTTCCCGGCCTGTTACATCAGCTCGGCCGCCTGAGACTCGCTCTTGATGTCAATCTTGTAACCGGTCAGACGTGCTGCAAGACGTGCGTTCTGGCCCTTGCTGCCGATGGCAAGCGTAAGCTGATCATCCGGCACGATAACATTGGCAAGACGCTCCTCCTCGATTACCTCGACATTGAGAACCTCTGCGGGGGACAGAGCGTTTGCAATGAGATGAGCGGGATCATCGCTCCAGTTGATGACATCGATCTTCTCGCCGTTGAGTTCCTCGACAACGGCGTTGACACGGCTGCCGTTTACGCCGACGCATGCTCCGACCGGATCCACCTTGGGATCGTTGGAGTACACAGCCATCTTCGTGCGCTTGCCTGCCTCGCGGGACAGAGCCTTGATCTCCACGGTGCCGTCAGCAACCTCGGAAACCTCGTTCTCGAAAAATCTCTTGACAAGCTCAGGGTGCGTGCGGGAAACGATCACGCGCGGACCCTTCGTCGTATCCTTAACTTCGACTACGTACACCTTGACACGGTCGCCGGTGTGGAACACCTCACCCGGGATCTGCTCGGTGCTGATCAGGGATGCGTCGATCTTGTCAAGGCTGATGATCACGTTGTTCTTGGTGTACTTCTGGACGATACCGGTGACAACTTCCTTCTCCATTCCGCTGTAGGTACGGAAGAGAACCTCTCTCTCCTTCTCGCGAAGCTTCTGCACGATCTGCTGCTTCGCCTGACCTGCCGCGATACGTCCGAAGCCCTTGGTCTCGACCTCCTCGCTGAGAACGTCGCCGACCTGGATCTCGCGGAGCGGGAACTTCGCCTGAGCCTGCTCAAGCGTAAGCTCGCAAGCCTCGTCGAGCACCTCGTCAACTACCGTGAAATCGCGGAATACCTTGTACTCACCCGTAACAGGGTCAATATGCACGCGAATGTTGTCGCAGTTCGCGTACTGAACCTTTCCTGCGGGCTGATACATCTCCTCGCCCGTCTTCTTGGCAAACTGAACCTTGCATGCCTGAAGAAGCGAGTCCTCCACGATCTTAAGAAGAACTTCCTTGTCAATGTCTCTTTCCTTTTCAATCAGGTCAATCGCGGTAATCAGTTCCTTGAAATCCTCATTCTTGAGTTCCTCCGCAGATTTCTTAACGACCTTTTTCATAACGCACCTCCTTGAAGTAATTTCCTTTTCAGATTTATTGTTCTACATAGGACTGTCGGATCATGCTGATGTTTTTTCTCTCGATCTCCAGCGATCCGGCCTCTGTGGTGACTGTGACGGTGTCATCGGTGTACGCGCTGAGCACAACCTCAAAGTATTCCTTGCATCCGTTGATCGCTCGGAACAGGCGGATGTCCACTGGTCTCCCGAGGTTTCGCTCATAATCCTTCGGCTTCTTCAGCGGTCTCGTCAACCCGGGAGAGCTGACCTCCAGCACATATGCCTCGCTGATAAAGTCGTGCTCGTCGAGCTTGTCGCTCAGTGCCCTCGATACGACCTCGCAGTCGTCGATGGTGATCCCGCCGGGCTTGTCAATGTATGCCCGAAGGTACCAGCTTCCGGCCTCCTTCACGTACTCGACATCCACGAGTTCAAAACCGTTTGCTTCGAGGATGGGCATCACCAGCGAGGTTGTCCTCTCCTCAATTTGTTTTGCAGTTGCCATACTTCCTCCGTCCGGCAAACGCTGTGAAATGCTCTTTACGCCTGCCGCACATAAAACTGAGAGTGGGCCGTTTCGGACCCACTCTCAAGCTTAACTACAAGTTACAGACGAAGTATACAACCGATTTTCCGAAAAATCAAGTCTTTTTCGGAAAATGTTTCCGCGCCGTGCCTAAGGCGCAAACGCCTTACAGCTCCTCGGACGCCTTGTCCGCTGCGGCGCGCTTCGCGTCCTTGCGGTTTCTCACAGCCTTGCCGGCAAGAACACCGCATACGGCTACGCCGATATACACGATGAACAATCCGAATTCGCGTAAAAATTCCGTTAAAACACCCATGTTACGCCTCCGTCAGGATTTTCTGCGGTTCGCAAGTTCCTTCACGATATCATTCCAGTCGACATCGCACTCAACCATGAGAACCATGAGATGATACAGATAATCCGCAATCTCGTACTTCAGCTCCTCAGCGTCGGGGTTCTTCGCGGCGATCGTGATCTCCGTGGCCTCCTCGCCGCACTTCTTGAGGATCTTGTCGATACCCTTCTCAAACAGGTAGTTCGTGTACGAACCCTCCTTCGGGTTTACCTTGCGGTCCATGATGATATTGTAATCTTCCGTGAGCACCGTGAGCGGATTGAAGTCCGCAAACTCCTTCTTGCACAGCGTCGTGAAGAAACAGGACATATTGCCGGTGTGGCAAGCGACGCCGAGCTGGTGCACCTTTGCAAGCAGCGTGTCCTTGTCGCAGTCCAGGCGAAGCTCCTTGACGAACTGGTAGTGGCCGGACGTCTCGCCCTTGACCCACAGCTCACCGCGGCTTCTTGACCAGTAGGTCATGCGGCCGGTCTCGATGGTCTTGTTGAACGACTCCTCGTTCATGTAAGCGACCATCAGCACCTCGAGCGTGCGGTAATCCTGCACGACGACGGGGATCAGACCGTCTGCGTTTGTCTTAAACTCGGAAAATGCAAGGCTCGACGCAAGGCACTTGGTCTCCAGCCCTTCCGCGCGGAGCGCCTGCTTTACTTTCAGCAGGTTCTTCTGCTCATAGTAGTTGGTCGCCACGCCGTAGCAGTTCGGCAGCGAAAGCAGCGTCTCAATATCGTTTCGGACAAGGCTGTCGCGAACGATGACCGGCAGAGGACATCTCTCGAGGATGCGGTTCATCGCCGAGGAGACGGTGACATGCTTCATCTGGAAGCTTGCGACGCCGAGATCCTTGAGCTCCTCAAGAAGCTTCTCGCTCTCGTACGCGTGCTCCGGCTTGTCAACATCGGCGTTGAACTCGACGACGATCTTGTCGCGTCCGAACCGCTCGATCGCCTTTCTGACCTCGTCCTTTGGGAAGCTGCGCTCGTACGGGATGACGACATAGGAAGCGCCCGTGTAAAGAGCCTTCTTGATGTCCTCAAACCGCTCGACATGGCAGCCGAGGTACAGCGGGATATCCACCTTCTTTAAAACAAGCTTGACCATCTGCAGAAAATGCATCTGCGTCGTCTCGTTGTCATCGTAGTTGTAAATGTACAGTCCGTCCGCGCCGTTCTGCTCGTAGCTCATCGCGAGCTCCAGAACCGAGGCGGAAAATGCATTTTCCGCATTGATATATGCGATGATATTTTTCTCCATATTCGCTCCTGCGTGAATCGTTCTTTCGGAAATGAACCCGTCAGATGCATCCCTTCGTGGACAGAACACCCGCGACGCGGGGATCAATGCCCGTAGCCATGTCCAACGCCTTTGCGAACGCCTTGAACATCGCCTCGAGGATGTGGTGGTTGTTGCCGCCCGAGATCTGACGGATGTGGAGGTTCATGCCTGCCGAGTAAGAGATCGCGTAGAAGAACTCTCTCGCCGTCTCCACGTCCATCTCGCCGAGACGGTCAACCGTCGTGTCGACGTCATAGACGAAGTACGGCCGTCCGGAGAGATCGATCGCGCACTCGATCAGCGTCTCGTCCATCGGAAGCAGGAAGAAACCGTAGCGGGTGATGCCGATCTTGTCGCCGAGCGCCTCGCGGATTGCCTGTCCGATGACAATGCCGACGTCTTCAACCGTGTGGTGCGAATCCACATCGAGATCGCCCTTTGCCTTCAAGGTAAGATCAAAGAACCCGTGCTTTGCAAAGCCTGCAAGCATGTGGTCGAAGAACCCGATCCCCGTGTTGATGTCGTAGATACCCGTTCCGTCAATGTTCAGCTCCGCGACGATCTGTGTCTCTCTAGTGTCGCGGACTACTTTGGCCTTGCGTTCTGCTTCCATGCTCTCACTCCTCCGTTAAATTCTGATCTATTGTACCGCGTTTCCGCCCTGCGGTCAAACAAATTCGCGTTTATGCTTACTTGCCTGCCTGCAAAAACACACGTTTCTTCTTACTGCTCGTCCTCAAAGCGCACGCTGATCGAGTTGGCGTGAGCCGTGAGTCCCTCCGCCTCGGCAAATGTCACAACCTTCTTGTACACCGGCTGCAGCGCCTCGCGCGTGTAGCAGATCACGCTGCTCTTCTTGATGAAATCATCGACGCTCAGCGGCGAGAAGAACCGGGCAGTTCCGTTTGTGGGAAGGATGTGGTCCGGACCCGCAAAATAGTCACCGAGAGGCTCGCTCGAATACTCCCCGAGGAAGATCGCGCCCGCGTTCTTTACGCGTGTCATCGTATCCCAAGGGTTCTTCGTGAGGATCTCAACGTGCTCGGAAGCGATATCGTTGGCTGCGTCGATCGCTGCGTCCATGGTATCCGCAACGAAGATGCGCCCATAGTTGTCGAGGGATTTCTCGATCACTTCCCTGCGGGAAAGCTTCTGTGTCATGCGATCAACCTCGGCGCTTACATTTTCCGCAAGCTCCTTGCTCGTTGTCACAAGAATCGCCGAAGCCATCGCGTCATGTTCTGCCTGGCTGAGAAGATCCGCGGCTACATACTTCGGTGTCGCGGTCTCATCCGCAAGCACGAGGATCTCGCTCGGGCCGGCGATCGAATCGATGCCGACGCTGCCGTAGACTGCTTTCTTGGCAAGCGCCACATAGATGTTGCCGGGGCCCACGATCTTGTCAACGCGCGGGATGCTCTTCGTGCCGTATGCCAGGGCAGCGATCGCCTGAGCGCCGCCGACTTTGATGATGCGGTCAACACCGGCCTCAACAGCAGCGACAACGGAAGTCGCATTGAGCGAACCGCTCTTCTGCGGAGGTGTTGCCATGATGATCTCGGGAACTCCCGCAACCTTGGCGGGAATGATGTTCATGAGAACGCTGGACGAAAGAACCGCGGTGCCGCCGGGAACATACACGCCGACCTTGGCGATGGGCGTTACTCTCTGTCCGAGAACGATGCCGTCCTTCGTGTTAAACCAGCTGTTTCTTTTTTGGCGCATGTGGAAATCACGGATGTTGGCAGCCGCCTCACGGATCACCGTGAGCAGCTCGGGATCGATCGCCGCGTATGCAGCGTCAATTTCCTCCTTCGTCACCCAGAGGTTGTCCGGGGTGAGCGTGATGCCGTCAAACTTTTCCGTATATTCAAACACTGCAGCGTCGCCGCGCTCGCGTACATTGCGTACGATCTCATCAACCGCGGCCTGCTGCTTTGTAAAGGAATCCGTGCTGCGCATCGCAAGCGTGCGCAGAAGCTCGTCCTTCGATTCGTTCGTAAGGGGAATGATCTTCATGGGTACCTCCGTGCCGCGGTCATCGTCCGCAGCAGTATCTTTATTGTATATCCTGCCGTATCACTCGAGTACGGCGCGGATGTCCGAGATCAGTTTCTGGATGCGCTCCTGCTCCATCTTCATGCTCACCTGGTTGACAACCATGCGCGCGGAAAGAGGAATGATCTCAGTGAGCACTGCGAGGCCGTTCTCACGAAGCGTGGAACCGGTCTCGACGATGTCGACGATCACCTCGCTCAGGCCGACGATCGGAGCAAGCTCGATCGAACCGCTCAGCTTGATGATCTCAGCGGGCTGATGCAGAACATTCGTAAAATAATCCTTCGCGATGTTCGGGTATTTGGTAGCGACGCGGATACGCTTACCGCTTCCGAGAAGGCTCTTCGCGCTCTCGGGTCCGGCGATGCACATGCGGCAGCGTCCGATGCCGAAATCGATCACTTCATAGAGCTTGCGCCCCTCCTCGAGGATCGTGTCCTTGCCGACGATACCGATGTCAGCGGCGCCGTACTCCACGTAGGTGGGAACATCCCCTGCCTTCGCAAGGAAAAACTTCATCTTGAGCTCCTCGTTCGTGAAGATGAGCTTGCGCGTATCCGGGTCCTTCATCTCATCGCAGAAGATCCCGGCTTTCTCGAGGATCTCCATCGCCTTCTTCGCAAGACGGCCCTTTGCAAGCGCAACGGTTATATATTCCATACGTTGACTCCTTTCTCACGCAACATCGCGGAAACAGTTTCCGCATTATCCTTCGATACGGGAATCAGCTTTACGGTCTTTCCATCCGCACGAAGTTTCTTCGCCTCATCGATCGCGCGCTCCGTCTGCTCCTCTGTATAGAGAACCGTCATCTCCTCGCGCTTCAACTGCGGCAGGATGCCCTGACGCTCCATTGCGAGCATCAGTGTGTCTACAGTGACGGACATGCCGATCGCCGGGATCGGTCTTCCGAACTGCTCCGCAAGTGTGTCGTAGCGTCCACCCGAAGCGACAGCCTCGCCGGTACCGTATGTGATCGCGCGGAAAATGATCCCCGTGTAATAGCGGTATTTGCTGAGCATTCCGAGATCGAACGAGACATAACGCTCAACGCCGTAGTACTTCAGACACTCGCTGAGACGGCGAAGGCGGTCAACAGCGGCAAGCGCTGCCTGGTTGTCGGTAAGAGATGCGGCACGATCAAGAATGTCCTCGGAACCGAACAGCTCGGGAATCGTGAGCAGAAGGTCCGCGGCACGTCCCTCGATGTTTCTCTCGCGGAGAAGGTCCGTGATACCGAACAGGTTCTTGCTCTTGATCCTTTGGCGAAGCTCCTCCTCATCCTCGGCGGAAAGTCCGCACTCGTTAGCGATCGCGCGGAAGAACCCTGCGTTGCCGACTTCAATCTGGAATTCCGTGAGACCTGCGTTCTTGAGGCACTCAACCGTGAGAGCAAGGATCTCCGCGTCTGCTGCAACGGAATCGTCGCCGAAGAGTTCAACACCGGCTTGGGTCGTCTCCTTGAGACGGAGCTGATATCCGGAGTTGTTGATGAACGTGTTGCCGAAGTACGAAAGACGGATCGGCATCGTCTCCTCGCGGAAATACGTAGCGGTCGCGCGTGCAACCTGAGGAGTCATATCGGGACGAAGTACAAGCGTGTTGCCGTCGCGGTCGATGAACTTGTACATGTCCTTCGACGGAACGGTCCCTCTCTCGCTGGAAAATACGTCGAAGTATTCAAAAGCAGGTGTGCGGATCTCCTCGAAGCCGTACAGCTGCATCGTCTTCTTGATGCTGTCGGAAAGCTGTTCCATATAGACCATTTCATCGCCGTATATGTCTCTCACGCCTTCCGGTGTATGTAATAACGGGATCATGACATTCTCCTTTAGTGGGTTCAGATAATTGATACGCTTTACCGCGTTAATGTGCTACTATGCTAATTAGTTAGCATATTGAACCGAATTATACACGTAGGATATTGTGTTGTCAAGTATTATTTTCGGTTATTTTTCGTCCGTTTGATCGACATTTTCCCCTTCGCGCTCACGGAAATCAAGGTAATCGTTAACATACTCGAGGTAATTGATGAACGGTTCCGCGGGCATATCGTACAGAAAATCGGGATCGAGCTCGTCGAAGCGGAAACTCTTGCGCCCCTCCGACTGGCCGTCTGTACCGTATGCGCGCTCGTAGAAATACGCCATCTCCTCGCAGCGCATGAAATAGATCTGCTCGCGATGGCTGTAGTAGATCAGGATAAAAGCGACGCCACCCTGCCGCTCGAACTCCTTCATAAACTTGTACTGGTGCTCATGAATGTTCTGCATCGCAAACGTATCCGCGGCGCACTCCTTACAGTCAAAACAGAGCGCGATCCCCTGTGCGATACCGATGTAGTCGACGGTACTCTTCTGGTTGAAATACGCCAGCGTGATGTGGCGCTCCTCCTGATCGAAATCGATCGGAGTGATCGGAGTAGGGATCTTCTGCACAAGTGCGGTGCCCCGTTCGAGATACACCTCGTTCGTGCGGTTGATGAGATCCTCAAACAGCGATCCGCGCAGTCCGCGTGTCTTCCAGGTTGCCATGCTTCCTCCTAAAAAAACTCCTCCCCGGGGAATTCACCCGCGAGTATTTCGGAAAATGTATCGGGTACAATGCCGGTGATCGTCTCTCCCGCCACTTCCTCAAGACCGTCCGGCACGGTATTCGGGAACTCGTAGGAATACGCGAAGAGCTGCTGCCCGTGCAGGTGGTATTTGGCGCGGAAATACGACATGAGCTTTTCGTCGTCGCTGACGTATTTCGGGTCGCCGAGCACGGGGTAACCGAGGTGCTTACAGACACTTCGGATCTGGTGCGATTTACCTGTGTGAAGCTGTACTTTCACAAGCGTCACACGGCGGTTGGAACGGATAGGTACAATCCCGGTGCGTACCTCCTCACTGTGCTCGTTCACAGGTGCTTTGGAGATCGTTACTGTATTCGTTTCATTGTTTTTGGTCAGGTAGAAAACGGTGTCCCTGCTTTCCTCCATGCTGCCGACCAGCAATGCGTAGTAGAATTTGCCGAATACGCGTTCCCGAAGCGCTTTCGCCATTCCCTGCGCGCCGCGAAGCGTCTTGGCGAACCATACGATGCCTGCGGTGTTGCGGTCAAGGCGGTTGCAGATCCCGGGCTTGAAGGTACGGATCGTGTCTGCGGTGAGATCACCGCGATCCGCAAGGTACTGAAGCACCTGCTCGTTGAACGCTTCCTCGCCGCTGTCGTCCTTCTGCGATAGCACGCCGGAGGACTTGTACACTGCCATCAGGTTGTCGTCCTCGTAGACGATCTGCTCCTCCGTAACCGGGTGCAGCGCAAACGACGGAAGGCTCGCGGAAACAACGGCAGTGCCGCTCATCTTGGCGAACGTTTCATCCGAGAAGAATACCTTCACGACGTCGCCTTCCTTAACGGTCTCATTGCCGTCTGCCTTGGCATCGTTGAGCGTGATGTTCTTCTTGCGGAGCATTTTATACAGAAAGCTGCTTCCCGCCTCGGGCAGCATGCGCCCGAGATATTTGTTCAGGCGTTGCCCGGCGTCCTTCGATGTGATGTGCAATTCCTTCACGAAATTTCCTCCGTTATACGAGCACAACCCGCCAGAACTCGGCGAGCTCCTCGGGAACCGTCTCATCCTTCTCGGACAGGTCCTTGATGCGCGCGGTCATATCGTTCACACTGCGGAAAATGTGCATATGGACGGAATTTCCGCGCTTCTTCATCGTCTCTGTCACGTAATCGACGATCTCCTTCTCGGCTTTGGCTTTTCCCTCCGTAAGAAGCCCCACAACTTCGGTGCCGTTCACATACAAAGCATCGAGATGCATGACATGGCTCGTCGATGTAAATACAAGGTCCGAGTACAATATCCCGGTTTCCCCGGCAGCAGTTTTTAATTCATTGAACTCTGTCTCGGAAAATGAATGATACGGAAGGAACAATACCAGATTGACGAATGCTTTTGCTCCCGGAAGAACGCCGAGTACAGCAAATACGGTCAGCAGGTTCTTCGTCGTTCCCGTTGCGAAATACCCGCACAGGAACAATCCGACGGATATCACGGCGATACCGACCAGTAACAGGATCTGGAACATTTTCCGTTGTTTTATATAACCGTTGGTTCCTTTCTTCGGAAACATGGGACCTCCAATATGTAACATAGTTTATTCGGCGGAGTGCTCAGGTTGAACTGTTTCCGCCGTGTTCTCTTCGCGCGCCGCGCGTATTTCGCGGATGACTGCGAAGACATCGCGGTGAACAAGTTTTCTCGGTTCAAACTTTATAATGTTGTATACAAGCTGCATCACTAACCCTGCGCCGAACGTGCTGATCAGCGTGCCGTATCCGACCGGTCCTCCGAGCAGATAACCGACCAAAAGCACAACAGCCCACAGCAGGATCTCAACAATCCCGATCGGCAACTTCGGCATGCGCTTTCCAAGACCTACCAGCAGCGCGTCTCTTGGTCCGCAGCATTGCTGAGATTTCATGTAGATACACATTCCGAGAGCCATGAACACAAAGCCTGTGAGCATGATCGCGATCCCTGCGAGCGTGTTTTTATTGGTCGGCAAACGGTTCAGATAATTGAACAACTGGACGAAATTGCCGGTCAGTAACGCGTCGATGATCGTGCCGAAACCGATCCGTTCTTTTAACAGAATATCGATCAGCAGCACCGTGACTGCAACCGCAGTCATCGCGAAGCCGTAGTTGAGCGGTGTGTGCTTGGCAATGCCCATGCCCAGGCAATCCCAGGGAGCAAGCCCGATGTTCGCGTATATGGTCAAGTGTACTCCGAACGCGAAGACCAAAAGGCCTGCCACGATCTTGAGCCACTCGGTAACAAGTTTCTTCATCTCATGTCATTCTTTCAAATATCAATATTGAAGCGTTTTTAAGTACGCCTTGTGCTCCTCGGACACGCGAAAGCTCTCGCGCGCCTTTTGGATCGCCTTGTTGTGCGTCCAGGGCTCAAGAGTACGCTTCTCGATAACCTTTACTGTGGCGTCGTACTGCTTCGCAAGCGCTGTCGCGAAATACCATGCGATCATCATGCGGAGATAGTAATCCTCTCCTGTCTTATTCGCAACCCAGTCGAGATACTCGGTGCGGAAATCCGGTCCGAGGAACTCATTCATCAGCATGCGCATGCCGAAGCGAGCCGTGTACACGTGATCCGAATCGATCCAGCTGCGGATGTACGGCAGAAGCTTTTCATGGTTTTTGGAAAATACCTTCGGGCTGGACTGGTCGCTCACCGGCCAGCAGTCGACATACGGCAGAAACCGTTCGGTCTCCGCGATGCAGCGGTCGAAATCCTTGATCAGCGCGATCATGAAGAAATGTACGAGGTTCTCCTCATACAGGGCGTGAGGAAGCTCCGTCATAAACGCGTCGCCCTCTTCGGTCCCGAAAAATTCCTTCGCAACCCGACGCATCGCGGGTGTACGTACGCCGAGGATCACATCTTTCGAGATGTTAGGAACGAGTTTGCTTTGAAACTCGCGGTACTTTTCGTCTCTGAATTGTTCCAAACGGTCGCGAACGTTCATGGTCACAGGCTCCTTAATAGTTATGAGGACTTTGGCAAGCGCAGTTCAACATAGGGTTTCCTAGAAATTTCTGTGGTAGATGACGCTGTTGTCAATGTCTGAAAGCTTCGCAAACCCGGTGCGCTCCATGACGCCCTTCAGTTCGCTGTTCATCGTGAGAAGCTTGTCACGCACGCCCTCCGCGCCGTTTTCCTTGAGGGGCGGCATGATCGCGCGACCCGTGCAAACCGCGTCGGCTCCGAGAGCAAGCGCTTTGAACGCGTCCATTCCGCTCTCAACGCAGCAGTCCACGAATATCTTCATGCGGTCTCCGACCAAAGCTTTGATCTTCGGAAGCACCATCAAAGGCGGAACTGCGGATCGCATGATCCCGTGGTGATGGGAAACGATGATGCCGTCCGCGCCGAGCTCGAGGCATTTTTCGGCGTCGCTTATGCTGAGCACGCCCTTGATGATGAACGGAAGATTTGTGCTCTCGATGAAGCTTCGAAGCTCCGCAAGTGACTTTGACTTCATCGGAAGTCCCATTACGTTGTCATAGGTTCCGTCAGCGGAAAATGCGTGGTCGATGTCCATGCCGACACCGAACGCGCCGGTCTCCTCAGCCTCGCGGATCTTGGCCAACACGGTAGCATTGTCCGCGTGAGGTTTCACGATCTTGATAACCTTCGCACCGGTCGCGCACATGGAACGGATCTCCTCCGCGGTTCCCATTCCCGAGAAGCAAAGCGCTCCTGCCTCGTAAGCGCCCTGTGCCATCTTCGCCATTCCGTCAGGAGCGGTATTCCCAAGATGTGATAACGCTGCCGTCGCGATCGGCATGCTGAACTTCTCACCGAACAGATCGATCTCCGTGTCGGGGATCACGCTGTCTATGTGACGCATCTCAAGCAGCAGGCTGTCAAAGTATTCTCTTGTGATCAGGTTTGAATCGGATCTTTCGTTAGCCATTGTTGTCTCCTTCTCCTTCAAGCAACTCCGTAAAACTTCGGATACTGTAATCCGCCTCGGCGACGATATCGTCCCACCGATCCGCGGAATACTCGTCATAGATCGCGCACACACGCATTCCCGCGTTGTGTCCCGACTGTATACCGGGAATAATATCCTCAAACACCAGGCAGTCCGCAGGGTCGACACCGAGATCCTCCGCAACCATCAGATAGATGTCCGGCGCCGGTTTTCCCTTCTTGATCTCACATGCCGTGTGAATGCTGTCCATGTATTCGCCGAGACCGGTCGATGTGAGTACCGCAGAGAGAAGCTCCCAGGAGTTTGAGGTGGCGATCCCGGTGCGGATCCCGCGCGCTTTCAACTGCTTCAGATACTCGATGGCGCCGGGCTTCGGGAACACCTTCGTGCGGTAGTATTCGATCGCCATGTCGTTCCATTCCTTCTGAATGTCCTCAATCGAATCTTTGATGCCGTAATTTTCCTTGAAATAGATCGCTGTCTCGTGAAAACTCAGTCCGTCGATGCTCGCCTGAAGCGACGCGTCGTACGGAATTCCGTGCCGTCCGAGGTAATCAATATCGATATCGCGCCAGATCCACATCGAATCCACTAAGGTTCCGTCGAGATCAAAGATAACTGCGCAAACGTCGTTCTTCATCATTGGTTCCGTCCTGAAATAGTTCTTTCTTAAGTGTTTCCCCGTCGGTCTCAATGTATGCTCCGCTCGCCAGCTCCTGCGAAAGCCACAGGCCGCCCATGCGTACTCTGCGAAGATGCAGCACCTCGCTTCCGACAGCCTCGACCATGCGCTTCACCTGGTGGAATTTGCCTTCGGTGATCGTGATGGCGATCGTCGTGGTGGGGTCATTTTCCGAAAGATCCCGCTGAAGGATGCACGCCTTCGCGGGTGCCGTCGTAAAATCCCCGAGGTTTAGACCGTTCTGCAGTCGCTCACAGGCATTCTCATCAAGAGTGCCTTTGCAGACGGCTATATATGTCTTCGGAACATGCTTGCGCGGGGAAAGCAGTTCATGCGCAAGCGCTCCGTCGTTGGTGATGATCAGCAGGCCTTCCGTGTCTCGGTCGAGCCGCCCAACCGGAAAGTACCCGTCCCCGATGCCGTCGATCAGGTCGACCACGGTTTGCGCGCGGTTGTCTCGCGATGCGGACAAAACACCGGCAGGCTTGTTGATTGTAAAATACCGAAACTGTCTGTAGACAAGAGTTTTCCCGCCGACGGCAACAACATCCTTGTCCGTATCGATCTTGAGGGCAGCATCGCGCGCAGGCTTGCCGTTTACGGTCACGGCGCCGTCGTGCAAAAGCGCTTTCGCGGTCTTTCTGGTAAGCGTCGGGTCGCATTCGCTCAGAAAACGGTCGAGACGAAATACCATGATGCGTCCTCCTTGTATGCTACATCATTCTCCATCCGGGCAGGTAGCGGTTCTTGAAGCTTCCGCCCTTCACTCTTGCGAACCCGAGCGGATGCGAATCCACGCAGATCAGTACGTTCCCATCCGGCATGTCATCCGTGACCGGCAGGGTCTCGCACTTGAGATACCGAACCGTATTGGGGTCATCCGATTTGAGGTTGTACACCGCGGGATATTCGTCGGAAAATAATCCCATCGCAAACGCCTGGCTCGGCTCAAACCGGCCTTTCTTGGCGTCACCCAGGTACCAGCCGCTTCGAAGTACCCGCAGCCCGTTTGTGGAAGGCATGTCCTGCGGCATCGCGTAAACGTGTTCCTCGCGGATGACGATTTGTGATGTGTCAATGCGGCTGTCACGAAGCTTCAGTGAGGAAAGAAGCGCTGTGAGTTCCGCGGGCAGCTTCGAGGGTCTGCAGTAGCCGCGGTACGGTTCGCCGAGGCCTGCGGGTGCAGCGTCCTCCTTCTTGCGGAACAAAGCGACAAAATGTCCCTCGCCTTCCAATCGATGCGGGAACAGGCGAGCGCATTTTCTCGTCTCCTCCAAAGGCTCATCCATCCAGTCCGGTCTTCCGGTCATGAAGCCGTAACCTGCGTAATCGTCCTCGCGTCCCTCGGGGATCACGGGAAGAAGTTCCATCTCCGGGAACTCGCGGAGAAGCCATGCGACGGTCTCCTCGTCCTCAAGCGCGGAAAATGTACATGTCGAATACAGAAGCATTCCGCCGGGCTTCAGCATCGCCACGGCGTTCGGCAGGATGCTCTTCTGAAGGTTGTTGTAATACTCCGTCCCGTACTGCTCCCAGTTTTTGATGATCGCCGGCTGCTTACGGAACATTCCCTCACCGGAGCAGGGAGCGTCAACAAGGATCTTGTCGAAATACCCCGCGAAACGGTTCGCGAGACGGTTCGTCTCCTCGCTGATGACTAACACATTGGTGGCACCGAACACCTCGAGGTTCTTGAGAAGCGCCTTTGCTCTTGTTGCGGAGATGTCGTTGGCTACGAGAAGTCCGGTACCCTGCAGTTTAGCCGCAAGCTCGGTGCTCTTTCCGCCGGGTGCGGCACACAGATCGAGCACGCGGTCACCGGGCTCGATCGGAAGCAGGTTGGCCGGTGTCATCGCCGAAGGCTCCTGCAGATAATACAAACCGGCATAGTAATACGGATGCTTCGACGGAGCATCCGTATCATCGTAGTAAAATCCGTTGGAGATCCAGGGCACGCGCCGCATCGTAAACGGCGACAGCGCGGTCCAGTCATCGATCGAAATTTTACGCGTATTGACACGCAAAGCGGAGCGTGCCCGTTTCGTCAGGCACGCTTCGTAGGCTTGAAACTCGCTCTCTCCGAGCTGTTCACGCATTCTTTTTTCATAAGACTGCGGTAAGATCATAATTTCCCCTAACTTGTCGTCTGTGCGCGGTAGCCTTCCGCGATAATGTCGAGCTCATTCGCGAAATACTTGAGCTTGTCCATATTCTTTTCCTGGTAAATGCGGAAAAACTCCTCCTGGATACGAACGGCTTCGCGGCGGCTTGCATACCGGTACAGGTTCTGGATCGTCAGCAGAATGTCGTTGACGATGCGCTCCTCTTCGAAGCGTTGCTCTCTTGCCGCCTTAATCTCGTCACGGATCTCGGAAAGCTCGCGGTCGGTCTGGATCATCTCGTCCGCGACATGCTCCAGCCGGTTCCGAAGCTCCTCGGGAATGTTGCCGCGGTATTTATACTGCAGCGAGTGCTCGATCGTCGACCAGCAGTTCATGCCGAGAGTACGGATCTGAATCTCCGCGTTGAGTGTCTTAGGACCGTTCACGGTCTCGACAGTATAGCGGATCTTCATGTGATAACTGCGGTATCCGCTGTCCTTCGGCTGCGCGATATAGTCGGCTTCGCTAATCACGAGAATGTCCGAGCGCTTCTTGATCATGTCCGCGACGACATAGCAGTCCTCGACGAACTGGCAGATAAGACGCACTCCTGCAATATCCGTCAGCTCCTCCTCGAGACGCTCGAGCGGGATCTTCTTGCGGGTGCATTTTTCGACGATGCTTGCGATCGTCTTTACACGTCCGGTGACAAGCTCGATCGGGCAATAATCGTCCTGCTTGCGAAGCGAATTCTTGATGTGCGTAAACTTGATGACAAGCTCATCCACGGCAAGCGCGTACGGCTCGAGAATTTCCCTCCATAACTGTATTTCCATATCTCCTCCTGTAACCTGCACGGGTCTGTCGCCGTGCTTCCCCAAATCCTATATAGTATACGCCGTAATGTGCGGTGATCAGTTCTTGAAGCTGTGGATCGGCGCGGGAATGCGTCCCTCGCGGCTCACAAACGCGCTGCAGTCAAACCGGTTGACCGGCATGATCGGAGCGTATCCGAGCAGTCCGCCGAATTCCGCCTGCTCGCCTACGCCCTTGCCAATGACAGGGATCAGACGAACGGCTGTCGTCTTCTGGTTCACCATACCGATGGCCATCTCATCCGCAATGATGCCGGAGATCGTAGATGCGCTTGTGTCTCCGGGGATGGCGATCATGTCAAGACCGACGGAGCATACGCACGTCATCGCCTCGAGCTTTTCCAGGGTAAGACAGCCGGCGTTAACGGCATCGATCATGCCCTGATCCTCACTCACGGGGATGAACGCGCCGCTCAGTCCGCCGACATACGAGGAAGCCATGACGCCGCCCTTCTTCACCTGATCATTGAGAAGCGCGAGCGCTGCCGTTGTTCCCGGAGCACCGGGATATTCGAGACCGATCTCCTGAAGGATCTCCGCAACACTGTCGCCTACGGCAGGCGTCGGCGCAAGGGAAAGGTCGACAATTCCGAACGGTACGCCGAGCATCTCGGACGCTCTCTTGGCGACAAGCTGGCCGACACGCGTGATCTTGAACGCAGTCTTCTTGATCGTCTCGCAAAGGATCTCAAAGCTCTCGCCGCGAACGGATTCAAGTGCTTTCTTCACTACGCCGGGACCGCTGACACCAACATTGATGACGGCGTCCGCCTCGGTAACTCCGTGGAACGCGCCTGCCATGAACGGATTGTCGTCAGGAGCGTTGCAGAATACGACGAGCTTCGCGCATCCGATGGAATCCGCGTCCTTCGTGTTCTCCGCGGTCCGGCGGATCACCTCACCCATGATGCGTACGGCATCCATATCGATACCGGTTCTGGTGGAACCTACGTTTACGGAGCTGCACACGCGCTCGGTCTTCGCGAGCGCCTTCGGGATGGAACGCATTAACAGCTTGTCCGCGGTTGTCATACCCTTGGCAACGACCGCGGAATAACCGCCCAAGAAGTTCACTCCGACTTCCTTCGCGGTTCTGTCGAGTTCCTCAGCGATCACGACAAAATCATCCTCAGTCTTGCATGCTGCGGCGCCAACGATCGCGATCGGTGTGACGCTGATCCGCTTGTTGACGACGGGAATCCCGTATTCTCTTCCGATCTCGTCGCCTGTCGCAACAAGGTTGCCGGCGAGGTTAACTATTTTCCGATGAATGTTCGCGCACAGCTTGGTAAGGTCCGAATCGATGCAGTCCAACAGACTGATACCCATCGTGATCGTGCGCACATCCAGGTTTTCTTTTTCAATCATCTGGTTGGTTTCCAGAATTTCTTTTCTGCTGATCATGTTTATCTCCATTTCAGATGCGATGCATCATGTCGAAGATGTCTTCAAGCTGGATGCGGATCACGCACCCGATCGACGTGCCGACTTCCGCAAGCTCGGTGGAAACCGTGTCAAAATTCTTCGCTGTCTCAGCGACATCCACGACCATCATCATGTTGAAATACCCGCCGACGATCGTCTGGGAAATATCCAAAATGTTGATGTTGCTGTCCGCAAGATACGTGCAGACTTTGGCGATGATGCCGACGCAGTCGCGTCCGACAACCGTGATGATAGCTTTCTTCATGGTATTAGTACCTCCGGTGTGGTAGTTGTAAACACTCAATACAGTAGTTTCGTTGTTATAACACGATCTCGTCCGTAGGAACGTCGCGAAGTGCAACCGTGATCTTGGGAGCCGGCTCGGGATACTGCCAGTTCTTCTTCATCACGGCCTGCGCGCTCGCGAGCGCAAGCTCCGGATAATTGTTGTCCTTGCTCAGATGCGCAAGGATGATATGTCGAAGCTTCCGGTGCATCACGGAAACCATCAGACTTCCGCAATCGTCGTTTGAAAGGTGTCCGTAAGCACCCATGATCCGTCGCTTCAGCTGATACGGATACGGTCCGACCAGAAGCATGTCGCGGTCATAGTTTGATTCGAGCAGCACGGCGTCCGCCTCGGAAAGATGCCTCACGATCGTATCGTCGTAGCAGCCGAGGTCCGTCGCCATCGCAAAATACTGTCCGTTTGCCCGGATGCCGTACGCTACAGGCTTGGCGGCGTCATGCGATGTGTAACAGGACGAGATCTCTGCGTCCTTGACCGTGAGGATGACGCCCGGCGTAACGGAACGAAACAATTCTGTCGGAAGCGGTTTGCCTCTGTTCGACGATATGATCGACTGCAGCGTCTCGTGCGTTCCGTACACGTTGGCGTGATATCTTCGTATAAACACGGAAAGACCCGCGATATGATCACTGTGCTCGTGTGTGATCAGGATCGCGTCGATGGTGTCGGGATCGATCCCTGCGCCGCACAGACCTTCCACGATCTTTTTGGCGGACACTCCCGCGTCGATCAGGATTTTCGCTTCCTTCGTGACGACACAGGTACAGTTTCCGCTGCTTCCGCTCGCAATGCTGATTAACCTCAATTACCTGTCTCCTTTGCGCGCTGAAGTTTCGTTCTGATCTGATTCAGATGGAAAATGATCTGTCTGACGATGCCCGCCCGCGGTACCGAGTTCTCGTTGTCGATCACGCGTTCGCAGCAGTCAAACATTGTGCTCTGCGGTATCTGGGAAGCGAACACGGAAGCGATCTTCTCGTCGGAATATCCCCGTGTTGTCCGCAACCGTTCCGCACGCGTCTCGTCGCTTGCGTACACAAGCCAAAGTTCGTCACAGAACAGGCGGTACCCTGCCTCCGCGGCAAGCGCCGATTCGACGAACACAAACTCCTCGCCCTGCTTTTCGTATTCCCACAACATATTGCGGATACGCTCGATCGTGGCGGGGTGCGTGATCGAATTCAGTTTAAGAAGTGAATCCCTGTCGTTAAATACGATCGACGCAAGATACGCGCGGTTCAATGTTCCGTCAGGAGAAAGGCAGGAAGGTCCGAATTCGCGCACGATCTCGTCAAAGACCGGCTGACCCGGTTCCTGTAAGCACCGGCACTCGTAGTCGGAATCGATCACGGGGATCCCAAGAGACTGCTGTGCGCATTGACATACAAAACTCTTGCCACTGCCGGCACATCCGGTAATTCCGATCACGTACATAGTTCCTTCCTCCTTTCGATTAGTTAGCAGTAAGGTAAAACTTTGAAAAGCTGTCTGAAACCGTTATTTTGCGTCCAGCCAGGTGTTTCCGCTGTGGATTTCCGCCTCAAGAGGGACAGACAGATCGGCGACATGCTCAAACGCATCCTTCAGAAGCACGCAAACCGTCTCTTCCTCATCCGCGGGAACCTCCAAAAGAAGTTCGTCGTGAACCTGCAAAAGCACTTTGGACTTCAGGTTTTGCTCACTGAGCTTTTTGTCAACAGCGAGCATCGCAAGCTTCATGATGTCCGCAGCGGTTCCCTGGATCGGCGAGTTCATTGCGACACGCTCACCGAACGCGCGCTTCTGGAATTCTGTGGACGAAAGCTCAGGGATCGGACGGATTCTTCCGTACAAGGTACGGACCTGTCCGTTCTTTTTGGCCTCTTCCACGGTCTCGTCAAGATACTTCTTGACGCGCGGGAACCTCACAAAATAGTTCTGTATGTAATCCTCCGCAGTCGCCCTGGAAATACCGAGATCCTGAGCGAGCGAGAAGGAACTGATACCGTATAAAATACCGAAGTTTACGGCCTTGGCGGCACCTCTCTGCTCCGCCGTCACATCCTCGTACGGAATGCCGAACACTTCACTCGCCGTAAGACGGTGAATGTCCGCGGCCTTGTGGTAAGCCTCCTGCAGGCCGGTGTCTCCGGACAGGTGCGCCATCAGACGCAGCTCGATCTGCGAATAGTCCGCGTCGACGAAAACGCAGCCGTCCGCGGGGATAAATGCCTTGCGGATATCTCTTCCTAACTCCGTACGGGCAGGTATGTTCTGCAGGTTCGGATCGGTTGAGCTGAGTCTTCCGGTAGCCGTCACAGTCTGGCGGAATGTCGTATGTATCCTGCCGTCCTCAGCGATGTACGAATCCAATCCGTCCGCGTACGTGGAATACAGCTTCTGATACTGGCGGTAACGAAGCACCTCCGCGACGATCGGATACTCTCCCTCAAGCTTCTCGAGGATCTCCGCGGACGTCGAGTACCCGCTGCTCTTCGCTTTCTTCGGGTACGGGATATTCATCTTGTCGAACAGAACCTCGCCGAGCTGCTTCGGGGAGTTGAGGTTGAACTCCGCTCCTGCCATCGTGTGAACGGCAGTCCTGGATTTCTCCATCTCAACACTGAGCATCGCGGCAAACGAACGCAGCTGGCCGCGATCGACCTTGATGCCGGTCTGTTCCATTTTCCGTAAAATCCACATGAGCGGCAGCTCGACCTCGCGAAGAAGCTTGAGCATGCCTGCTTCGGTGATCTTCTCAAGGAGAAGCTTTCCTGCCGTGAGCGCAAGTGACGCGGTCTCTGAGCCGTCCTTCTCCGGGTTTTCACCGGGGAGCCACTCATGGCAGATGTCCGCTTCGTCATGGCGCATGGAAAGCGGGCGCATGAGGTAGTCCATGATCGAGACATCACACAGTCTGCTGTTCGGCGTCAGATGGTCGCACCAGTCTTCCTTTCCGCGGAAGCAGAATATGTCACGCGTCTGCGCGATGCGCTCAAGTGTCTTGTAAAGAGTGCCTTCGGTATCATCCCGAAGCGGCAGACGGTAGATCGTGTCATTCAATGCGACGGTTAAGTATCGGCTTTGCGATGTCAGCCCGAACGCTGCCATCCAGTCTTCCTCGGGCGCCTCAGCGATGATGTGGATGCCGATCGGCTGGTCGGAATTCTCAATCAACGAGATGGTCTTATCAAGTTCATCATCGCTCACGCTGACTGTCGTAAAGCGCATGCGCGGCGCGGAGCACTCGGGAAGCGGAATGCTCCTGATCTCGAGCTCCTCAAGGATTTTCGCAAGCTCCGGATAGTCGATGCGAACGCGAAGATCCGAGACATTTTCCGCGATCGGAATGTCACGCTTGATGGTCGCGAGGTCGCGGCTTAAGCGAGCTGCCTGCTCTCCGACGATCGCGTCGGGATCTTCCTTTGTGAGCGTACCAATCGGGTTTTTATGAATGCCGAGGCTTTCCTTGTAAAATGTCGCGAGCGCCTTCTCGCCCTCGGCACCTGCCGCGTGGATCGCGTCGTACAGAGCGTCCACGGTCTTGTAGTGAACGATCAGCGAAAGCGCTGTCTTGGCACCGATGCCGGGAACACCCTTGATGTTGTCTGAAGTATCGCCCTGTAGTCCCTTCAGCTCTGCAATTCCGGTCGGCGGCACGCCGAACTCGGAGCGGATGCGGTCGGGCGTCATCGGGAATGTCTTCTCAGGTACGCGGGACGCTTCCTTCTTGTTGCCGTATTTGGCGAAAAGCTCGTCCGCCTTCTTCTGTGCCTGCTGCAACAGCCATATGGTCGTGCGGTCATCGGCAAGCTGAAGGTAATCGTGGTCCTTTGTGAGGATGCACACGGGCATCTCCTTCTTGAACAGCTCGGCGAGCGAGCCGCTGAAGTCATCGGCCTCGTATTCCGTGGACATATACTGGCGGATGCCGATCCTTCTCAGGATGTCCTGGCAGAGCGCAAACTGCTCGCGCAACGGAGCGATCGTCTCCGTCCGGTTTGCCTTGTATTCCGCGTACATGCGGCGTCGGAACGTCTCTCTTGTGAGGTCCCACGTTACCGCAAGGCATGTGGGTTTGAGCTGCCGCAGGATCTTTAACAGATATCGCAGAAAACCGTACACGCCGTTTGTATAAACGCCGCCGGAAGTCTGCATGATCTTCGGAAAATTCTTCTCCTTCTCCTCGGGCGTCTTGGCCATCAGCACAGCGGGCGGCAGGTTGCCGTAAAACTGTGTCGACAGAAGACTCGATCCGTCTATGATCAACAGATATTCATCGTCCAACTTGGTATCTCCTTCTCTTCTTATCTCTCAACTTTATTGTTTATCTCTCAACTGTTACTTTTCCCTCAACTTAGTGATCGCTTCGTCATTGTATTCGCGGATCGCCTGCCTGATCGGATCCAGCTGCTCGGGCATTCCGTAATACTTTAACTTAAGCGACTCCTCACTGCCCTCCGGCTTGTAATACTTCGCTGTCGCGAACGTGCTCGACATTGAAAACGGAACGGAAAGGACCATCAGAATCACCGCGATCGCATGCTTGTACCGGACAATTCTCTTCTTGCGCGCAAGATACTGGCGAGACTTCTCCAGCTTTTCGGTAAGCTCCTTCGAGTAGTCGGTCGAAAAATCCTCATTGCGGTTCAGCTGATCGATCGCCTTCGTGATGGAGTAATCGGTCATCAGATTATCATGGCAGGAGTCGCACGAAGCAATGTGCTCAAGGTACTGCGCAAGCACGCCGTCAGGCAGCCCTTCCGCGAGGTAGCGGTCGTTCAGTTTCAGGACGGTTCTGCAGTCCATATTTGCGGCTCCTTTCCGAAAAATGGTATTGCATTTTCCAATGCTCCGTGGTAAAATCCACATTGTTCGCGGATGTGGCGGAATGGCAGACGCATCAGACTCAAAATCTGACGGGCTTACACTCGTGCGGGTTCAAGTCCCGCCATCCGCATGGCCGGAGGTTATCCTCCGGCTTTTTTGTTATTTATTTACGAAGAATGATTCTGAAGGCGTCAATCCCCGAGGATCTCGTGATACATCTCCATTCCGTAACCGGTAAGGCTCGGCTCGCCCGAGGTGATCCGGAATGTTCGCTCGCCCTCCGCGGTGCGCTCCGCCTGCAGAAACTGCGTTCTCGGAAAATGCTCATCATACGCCTTCTTAGCGTACGTGTATATGTGCGTGACAAAGAAGCATGTCACATTGTTGTCGAAGAATGCGTGCAGGATTTCCTCCGCGATCTGCGCGCCCTCGCGCTCCGATGTCGTTGCGAACGACTCGTTGAGGAAAATGATGGATTCCGGTTTCATGTGATCGACGATCTTGGAAAGCCGGCGGATCTCCTCCTCGAGCTTTCCGGCGGTCATCGTCTCATCCTCATTTCTAACGAAGTGCGTGTAAATCCCTCGGAAAATCTGCGTTGTCATCGATTTGGCGGGCACGAACATGCCGCACTGCGCCATCAGCTGGGATACCGCGGCGCTGCGGATAAACGTTGTCTTTCCGCCGTTGTTGGTACCTGTGATCAGGTACAGAAGCGTGTCCTCTCCGGTGATCGAGTTGACCGTGGGAAGACGAAGGCTCTTGATCGCGATACCAAGGTCGTAGATATCCTCAGCCATGATCGAATGCGTTCCCTTTACAACCTCGGGGAAGCACACCGGGTACACCATGTTCGTCATGTTGCTGTGCAGGTTGCAGCAACCCTGGAAAAACGCAAGCTGCGCGCGAAGGGAATCGAACAGCTTCATCAGTTCTCTGGCAAAGCCCTCGAAGCACGACGCGACATGGAGCTGTCCGGCTACCTCTAGCTCATGGCAGTCCTGGTAGAGCTGAACATCGTCGTAGCTAACACGGATCTCGTTCTTCCGAACCTTCGTGGAGAACAGCGACTCCATGATGTCGAGCTTTCTCTTCGGCTGGTATTCGGAGAGCGAGTTCACGACAAATCCGTCCGCCTTCAGTCCGCGCCCGATGCAGCCGCTGATCTGAATCTCACCGCCGTTGCTGATGGACTTCAGAAGCGCCGTCTTCTCATGCACAAGCGTGACAAAATCCGTGTTGAATTCCTTGAGGAACTCGTCGTAGAAATCACGGAAAATGATCCCCGTAAAATGTCCGTAGGTGTTGACGATCTCCGCCTTCAGCCGCTCCAGTCCGTTCGCGAGCAGATCGAGCTGCTCAATCGACTGGATCACGCGTACCGCCGGAAGCGGGTTGCCCTTCTTCTTGTTGGTCGAGCGGAAATTGGAGATGTCCGTCACGACTTCGGCCACGGTAGCGTAAAGCGACAATATGGTCTTTTTGTTGCGGATCGCGTCGCGCAGTGCGCTCTGACGATGCAGTATATTTTCCCTGTCGGTAAGCGGAGTGAGAAGTATCTTCTTGCACTGCTGGTATATGAAGTTATCATTTTTTGCCATGCTCTGAAGCACCGGCTCCAGGAGCAGGTCGCTGATCAGATCATTTTTGAACGGCGCGATATCTTCCTCTTCCGCATACCCTCTGCGGTTTAACAAATATGCTTTCATAAGAGTATCCTTCCAAGTTATCGCCGTCCGAGACGATAGTTGATATGGCTGTAGTCGAGTTTATATTTGCTGACGATCGAGTTCGCGTACGCGGCTCCGTCGGCGCGCTTTCGAACGATGCGGTACGTGCGGCGGAAGCTGCCGTCCTCCACGACGGTCGCGACAAGGCTCACGTAATCATCCGAATCGAACGCGATCTCAAACGTGTGCGTCACATAGAAGCAGATCGCGTTTCTTGAAAGAAGACGCTTGAGAAGGTCGCGGCTCATCGTGAGCGCGTCCGCGGTCGGCGCCGAGGTGAACAGCTCGTTCAGGATGACGACGCTTCTGTTGTCGAGGACGTCGAGCATTTCCCGAATGCGCACGATCTCGTTGTGAAGGCGTCCCTCAAGCCCCTCGGTTCCCTCTTCATTCGCGAAATGCGTGTGGATGCCCGAGCAGTACGGAAGCTTGCATACTCCGGCAGGCACCGGAAGCCCCATCATTCCGAAATAGAAGCACTGTCCGAAGGCGCGGGCGAGCGTCGTCTTGCCGCCCTGGTTCGGACCGGTGACGATGATCGCCTTCTCAAAGTTGGCCTTCATGATATCGTTGAGAACGACCTCCTTCTCCGATTCCATGTTGGTTAACGCAAGCACGATATCGTAGCAGTCGTCCATGTACAATTCTTTGTCCTTGACGATGAGCGGCATCGTGAGCGGCACACCCCACTCCTTCACGCGGTCCATGTACTCAAGGTTGAAGATGTAAAACTTGAGTTCACGGATAAGGTCGAGAACTTCCTGCTCGATCACCTTCGGTCCGCGGTTGCCAAACGCCTCAAGCTGCAGAAACGCCTGACGGTTTTCCTTCTCGAGCTGCTTCAGGATGAACGTCTCGAGAGGCGACAGCTCCATGGACGGGAACGGTGACTCGCGGAACGGCACATAATCCTCGTACTGCATTGTACGCGCGAGCGAGGAACGGATCGGCGCGCAGTAATCCTCGAAGTTGTACGCGAGGTCGAACGTCGTCTTCTCCTTGTTGATCGTCAGGTGGAACCGCATCTTCGCGAACGCTTCCTTGAGCTGACCCGCCGTCTCGCGAAGTCTCTTGACGCCCGCGGAGTTGAGCGTGTGGAACAGATCCTGGTGTAACGCGTAAAATGCTCTGGATTTCGGAGGTGTCGCGTTGAACTCAACGCACAGATCCTCCATCGCCTGGTAGTACGCCGTCACGCAGTCCACGTACCATTTGCATTTCTGAACGTTGACCGTTACATTTTCCGCGCACTGGCGACACGTGACGGCCTCACCGATCTTTCCGATGAACGCGGTCACCGCGTCGCGGATGGACGGCGTCATCAGGTCTCTCACGATCTCCTGACGGTATTTGGCGCCTTCGTAGGTGCCGCATGTAACCTTGAAATACTGCTTGATCTCATCGTCTCCGTAGTACGCCGCGATACGGTCCGCATACTGGTCGAGATTGATGTCCTTGAAAAATGAGGGCATCGGCATCTCTGAAACCTCTGCGTACGAAAGCGTCTGGTCCGGTTGAAACAGACTGACCATAGTAATTCCTCCCCTAATGCCTAACGGATCGTCATCGTACCGACCCTTGTAAGATTCTCATGCGTCATCATGGACGTATCGCTCCACTGCACGATATAGTCGCGCGTTCCGGGCGTCTGCGAATCGTTGATGCGGATATCCAGCCCGAAGGTCTCGTTCCGATCTTCGGGGGAAAGCGACCACAGGATGGAAAGCTCGATCATGTACCCGTAGTCCGTCTCGGTGACAACGCGCTCGACCAGTCTCGCATCCGCGCCGCTTCGCTCTTCGATCTCGCCGTTTCGCATGAAAATGTAATGGCTGTCGCCGGCATGGTATCTCTCCGGCTTCTCTCCGTCCTCGTTCAGGTAAACCTCGACGCTGTCGCATCGCGTCGGAGCCTCACCCGTCAATTGTTTGGTTGTATCTTTTACCTCGATCAAAAGGTACAGTATTTCTTCGTCGCAAAATGCGCGGAACTCAGCCGATGCTCCGTTGTCTCCGTAGACCGGGTTCTGAAGCTCATACGTCTCGCAGACATTCCAGTCTTCCTCAACCTGACCGTCAACCCGTATGGAGGGAAGTCTCGCGGCGAGCATCTCGAGGTCCGACTTCGTGTATTCGTATTTCTTACCAAGCTCAGGATCCTTCGGGTTGACGCGCGGGTACTGCGTCGGCGCGGCTCCGTCGGTTTCGGGATCTCTGCGTGCCTGCGTTTCGGTTTGCTTCGGAGACTGCGCCTGTGACAAAGCCGGAAGCTGCGGCTGTGTCTGTGACTGTTGCTGCTTCACGGCATCCGCCTTCTTCAAAACCGCTGAAAACAGCAATACCGCTCCCAGAATTACCACTGCGAGCGTCAGCACTGTTCTTCGATTGTCGGTTAAACGTCGTTTCATAGTTCTCCTGCGTTAGTCCATGGTAAGCGTTCCCACGCCGGTCAGAGTGAGATCCGTGTGGCCTCCGGTGTCCGCCCACTGAAGCGAATGAACAAGCACACCTTCCTCCGCGTTGTTCACACGTACGTCGAAACCGATCTGACGGTCCAGGCGTCCGGTGACGGTCAAAAGAGGGATGCGAACCTCAACATAGTATCCGTAATCGGTGCCGTCACTGTATGCGCAGCACTGATACCCTTCTGCGGTTGCTCCGGGTCCCAGGTACCCGTTTCCGTCGCGGTCAACAATGTAGCAGGCGTCACCGACGGAATAGACTTTATTTTTCCTCGCGTCCTCATTGATGAACAAGAACACGCTGTCTTTATCATAAACGGACTCTGCGGTTGTGTCCGGCGTCGAGTCGAACACATGCACCAATACGTAGAGGCAATCCTCCTCCCAGATCACGCGGAATAACGCGGAAGTCGGCTTACGATCTCCAAACACGTGATTTTCCAGACGATACTCCTTCGCAAGCTTCCAGGAGTTGCTCTGTGTTCCGTTCACGTACGGAATGCCTGTCTCGGTAGATCCGCTCACGTCATTGATCGTCGGATCGCGGAACCCAAACGTCGGCGTCGGCGATTCCGTCGGACTGTCAGTCACGTTCGGATCCGTCGTCGAGCCGTTGCCTGAACCGTTCTCTGTCGCGGACGTGCAGGCGCACAAAAACAGAGTGAGCAGAACAAAGCATGCCGCGCACAGAAATACCGGTTTGATTGTATTGCGTAAACTGTTCATTGCTGCTCCTGTAGTTACAGATCCGTCCGCATGATATCTCCGATTTCGGGAAGCTCTGAAAGCCGTACGCGCACCATTCGGCTTGCGTGCGGGCAGGACGGGATCGGCTCGCCTTCCTCATCGTACATCTCCAAAACACTGACAGGCAGATTGCGGCCGTCAGGTTTCATCACGAGGATCGTGTCGCCGACACTGAATTTATTCTTCTGTAAGAACTCCGCGGTACCGTCGGAATATAGCTTTGCGATCGTGCCGAGGTATACGGATTCTCTTCCGTTCTGTGAATTTTCGTAGGACTGCGCTTCACTTCCGGGACGTCCGAAGAAGAACCCGGTCGTGTAGTCGCGAGCCGCGCTTTTCTGTATCTCCGAGAGGTACTGCGATATATTCCTGCGGTACTCCTCGGGATCGCGCATGCAGGTGTCGATCGCCTGCCGGTAGGCGCGTGTTACGATCGCGACATAGAGCGCGGTCTTCATGCGTCCCTCGACCTTCAAGCTGTCGATGCCGGAGGCAAGAAGCTCCGGAATATGCTCGATCATGCACAGGTCGCGCGAGTTGAAGATGTACGTTCCGTTGTCATCCTCCTCGACCGGCATGTACTGTCCCGGTCTTGATTCCTCGACAACCGCGTACTTCCAACGGCACGGATGCGTGCAGGCTCCCAGGTTGGCCTCTCTGCCGGTCAGAAACGCAGACAGAAGGCATCGCCCGGAATACGAGATGCACATGGCACCGTGGATAAACGCCTCAATCTCAGCCCCTTCCGGAAGTTTAGACCGGATCGCTTGTATTTCAGCAAGCGAAAGCTCGCGCCCGCACACGACGCGCTCAGCGCCTAGGGAATACCAGAATTGGAACGTCTCGGCGTTGACATTGTTGGCCTGTGTGCTGATATGGATCGCAACCTCTCCGGTAAGCACTTCTTTTGCTACGGAAAATGCACCTGGATCCGCGACGATCACAGCGTCAGGCTTGATATTACGTATCTGTTCAAGATAGCTGCGGAAGGCTTCCATGGAGCCCTCATGAGCTATGACATTGGTTGTCACATAAATCTTTTTGCCGCGCGCGTGACAGTATTCAACTGCCTCACGCAGTTCATCGCAGGAAAGATTTTTCGCTTTCGCGCGAAGTCCGAACGCCTCACCACCTACGTAGACCGCATCGGCTCCGTAGCGGACAGCTGTCTTGACGACTTCCAAAGAACCCGCAGGGATCAATAATTCCGGCATACTCACCTCCTGCGATATACGCTTACGGTCATACCGTCACCGACCGGGAGCAGAGTGCTTACAAACGATTCGTCACGGAACAGCTCATTCATGAACTCTCTCATGCGAAGATGGATCGTGCGGTCTCTGCGTTCCACCGTGAACTTGGAGACAGCAACGCTTCCTTCCTGCAGCACGTTGTCCGCGACGAACCACGCGCCATCCTCCAGCAGAGGACGGATCTTCGTCAGATAGACCGGATACTGCGCTTTCGCGGCGTCCAAGAATATAAAATCAAATTTGCGTTTGGCATCAGCCAGCTGATCAAGCACTTCGGCGGCATCTCCCTCCAAAAGGGTGATCATTGAAAGCTCGCTGCGCTCCGAGAATAATTGTCCGGCTTCTTTGATGCGCGCCGGTACTTTCTCAATCGTTATGAGAGGCACATTGTATCCGAGGCAATCCTCAAAAAATGCTGCGGAAAAGCCTACCGCTGTGCCAATCTCGAGTATCGACTTCGGCTGCTTTGCAGACAACAAAAAGCGAAGAAGTCCCTGCGCTTCTTTACGAATGATAGGAACTTCCTCTTGTTTTGCCCTGCGCTCCGTCTCGGCCAGCCAGTCCGGAAGATCCGGGATCAGAGTGCGCGTATATTCAACAACATGCATATCGACAGCCGGAAAATCCGACAAATTCCCAGACACTGCCGCGGCGGTGTCCGATACAAGGGAATTCGCTGAACCTTCTATCCGGCAATCATTCATCATCCAGTTCCTCTTGACTCTCAAAGACTTCTGTGGATACCGCTATGATATCCAGTATTTCATTGTAATTCATGTCGGTTCGGAGCTTGTAGGTTCCCGGCATGATATTGAGCTTGTTGATCTTCACCTTGATGTAGAACGAAAGCTCATTGACAATGATACCTTCACGTTCCAGTCGCTTGCCGACATCTCGCGTGGAATCACCGAGCTCGATCAGGATATCCTTCTCCACACCGTGCTCGTAGTCATCCACCTGAACGTTGCCGAACACCTGGTAGCAAAAGCTCTTCGCGTACCGGCTGAGCTGTATGATCGCTACTGCGACAAGGACATAGAACAGGATATCGATGAGCAGACGAATGATATCGTTCGACATCGATATGACGTAATGACCCGCCTTCGATTTTCTCTTTTTCTTGCTCATAACTCCCCTCACTGTTGCTTATCTTACAAATCGAAAATCAATATGCCTCGGTGATGATCGGAAGGATCATCGGACGACGGTGGATCTCCTTCCAGATGAACTCGCTGAGCTCATTGCGGATCTCCGACTTCAGACGGTTCACATCTCTTCCGTCGGACATCTCAAACTTCTCCATGCACTCCTGAACAATATGCTCCGCTCTCGCGATCAGATGCTCCGCATCCTTTAAGTACACAAAGCCCTTCGTCTCGATCACGGGAGTGCTCAGGAAGCGCTTGGAATCGTAATCGAGGCATGTGGAAACGATGAATATACCATTTTCCGAAAGATACTGTCTGTCGCGAAGCACGATATTGCCGACATCTCCGATGCCGAGACCGTCGACGAGAATTCCTCTCGCGGGAACCGTTTCGGTGATCTCCGCTTTCTTCGACGTAAGCGAGAGAACGTCGCCGGACTTCAAGATAACGACATTGTCCTTGTTCCAACCGAGCTCAAGACAGAGGTTGCGCTGCGCGATCCTGTGGCGGTATTCGCCGTGGATCGGGATCGCGAACTTCGGCCGGATCAGGCTGTACAGGAATTTAATCTCATCCTGGCATGCGTGGCCGGACACGTGCGTATCCTGGAAGATAACACGTGCTCCGAGCATGGAAAGGTCGTTGATCAGACGGAACACGCTCTTCTCGTTGCCGGGGATCGGCGTGGAGCTGATGATAACGACATCGCCCGGAAAAATCGTCACCTTCCGGTGCGAGGAACTTGCTACTCTTGAGAGCGCCGCCATCGGCTCGCCCTGGCTTCCCGTCATGATCAGAACGGTCTGTTCCATCGGATACCGGTTGATCTCCTCGACGGGGATCAGAATATTGTCGGGCATCTGGATATACCCGAGCTCGACTGCAGTATTGACGATGTTGACCATGCTTCGGCCGTCGATCGCTACTTTTCTCTTGTATTTGACCGCGCAGTCGATGATCTGCTGGATGCGGTCCACATTGGACGCGAATGTCGCCACGATGATGCGGTGGTTGACATTGTCCGCGAAAATATTATCGAACGTCTTTCCTACGGTGCGCTCCGACATGGTAAGACCGGGCTTGAGCGCGTTAGTCGAATCACAGAGAAGCGCCAATACACCCTTGCTTCCGAGAATTCCGAGACGCTGTAGATCGATCGTTTCTCCGTAAACCGGTGTGAAGTCGATCTTAAAGTCACCCGTATGGATGATCGTGCCGGCCGGCGAATGGATCGCCAGTGCAGCCGAATCCGCGATACTGTGGTTGGTACGGATATACTCGACCGACAGCGAACCGCACGTTACGGTATCTCCGTACGAAACAACATTCAAAGGCACATCAACCGCGACAGGAGCCTCCTCCAGCTTGTTCGCGATGATCGCGAGCGTCAGCTGCGTTCCGTACACGGGAACGGGAACCTCGCGAAGCACATAAGGCAATGCTCCAATGTGGTCCTCGTGGCCGTGCGTGATAAAGAAACCGCGCACAAGGTCGATATTTTCCTTCAGATAGGTGATATCCGGTATCACCAGATCGATACCGAGCATGTCATCGCTCGGAAAAGCCAGTCCGCAGTCAATTACGATGATATCGTCACCGTATCGGATCGCGGTAATGTTCATACCGACCTGCTCCAATCCGCCGAGCGGTATGATTTTAACGATTTTTTTAGAACTCATAACATCCTTCCTGATTTACTGCTCAGAGTCGAATTCGATGTCAACATCCTCCATGAGTTCGTCAAAAAGAACGCCGAGACTGCGAAGCTCATTGTCATCCTCGATTATCCGGTAGGTTACGGTCTCATCATCCTTGTACGTAGCCTCCAGGATATACGCGAGGTCGTCGCCCGGCTCAGCAACAAGAAGATACTCCTTGTTGTCCTTGGAAGCCTGCGCGATCACCTCCATGGTGACAAGATCGCCGTTCTCATCCTCAAAGTTTACGGTTGTAATCGAATCGCTCATATATTTGTAATTCCTTTATTGTTCAAATTTCGTTGATCTTCTTCAGCTTTCTTTGATCTTTCTAAGCAGATCATCCTTCTCATCGGGATGATTCGCCAGAAAATCCATATACGACTGCAGAATGATCGTAGCCGCAAGCTTGTCCACCACGGCTTCCTTCTGTTCCCTCTTCGCGCCGCCCGCGTCAAGAATGCGGTGCGCCTCGACCGTTGTGAAGCGTTCGTCCCACAAAACAACGGGCAGCCCCGTTCTTCGTTCCAGGTCTGCCGCGAATGCTTCCGTCTTCTCCGCACGGTCTCCAATTGAATTGTCAAGCCGCTTCGGCAATCCCACCACGAGCGCGTTTATGCCGCGTTCAGCAACGATCTCCTCAATCTGCTGATACGTCTGACGCAGTTTCGTCTCATGCTTTCTTCGTATCACTGTCAGCGGCTGTGCCGTAAGAAACAGGCCGTCGCTGCATGCTACCCCCACAGTTGCGGAACCGAAATCCAGTCCGAGAAGCCGCAATTCCTCCATCAGTATCCTCCGAACATTTACTGTAAATCGCTGATGTAAAGCTTTACAAGTTCCTCGATGATCTCGTCGCGCTCTACTTTGGCAATCTGGCTTCTGGCGTTGAGATAGCTCGTGATGTAGGTCGGGTCGCCGCTCATCAGATAACCGACAAGCTGCGATACGGGATTGTATCCTTTCTCGCGCAACGCAACATAGACATTCAGCAAAATCTCGCGAATGTTGTTCTTGTGCTCCGCAATCGGATAATGCATCGTGTTGTTCAGATCTACCGTACTCATAACCGTACCTCACTCTCTCTAAAACCATCGGGAAATCCCGCACGTCGTCACTTGCTTGGACGACCATAATCATAATACCTCAATATGTGTAAAAAGGCAACATTTTTTGAGTTTTTTTGCTTTTCCGAAGGTTCCGTTCCGGGAGCGTTAACCGACCAGGATCGTCCCGTCATCAAGCAACCTCGTGCCATGTACGGTGAGCTCCGAGCCGCTTACAAGTTCTTCGGAAAATGTGTCCTTTCGTATCGCGACAGGCACATATTCTCTGCTGTAGCCGGTGAAGCAGTCGATGCCGTCGATCACCGCGGGCTCCTCGAGAAGTACCTCCAGAGGTGAGCCGAGCCGTTTCTTCCGGTAAACAAGCATTGTCTCACGCGCAGCTTCGGCAATGATGGAAGCCCTGTGCTTCTTCACTGCCTCCGTATGCTGACCGCTCATCCGGTCCGCGACAGTGCCCTTGCGCCGCGAGTACGGGAATACATGCACTTGCGCAAACCCGATCTCCCTCACATATGCTACGGTCGTCTCGAACTGTTCCTCCGTCTCACCGGGGAAACCTGCAATAATATCGGTTGTGATCGCGGGATCCGGAAAATGCTTCCGAAGCCGTTCAACGACCTCGCGGTATTCCTCGGTCGTGTAATGGCGGTTCATCGCCTTCAGCGTCTCGTCGCATCCGCTCTGAAGTGAGAGGTGAAACTGCGGGCAGAGCTTCGGGATCTTCGCAAGCTCGGCAACTACATTTTCCGTCATAATGCGAGGCTCAAGGGACCCGAGACGAACGCGTGTGATGCCATCCGTTGCGGCAACCCTGCGGACAAGCTCGAGCAGCGGAAGTTCTCCCTGGTTGACACAAAGCGCGGCTTGCTCGGACACGCTGTAGCGTTCCAGACCGTACGAGGACAGATGAATTCCGTTGAGAACGACCTCACGCACACCGGAAGCGGCAAGCGCAACAACCTCCTCGGCAACCTCGTCAAGTTTACGGGAGGCGATCCGGCCTCTTGCGAACGGTATGATGCAGTAGCTGCAAAACTGGTTACAGCCGTCCTGAACCTTGACAAACGCTCTTGTTCTCTCCTGCTGGTGCGTCACCGGCAGATCCTCGTAAGCCTTCAGACCGGCGTCTTCTCCGACATAGAGGAACGGTCCGTTCTCACCTTGCGCAACGTTAGTGAAAACTTCGTTGAGGATCGACGGGATCTCGCCTTTTCGGCGGTTTCCGACAAGCACATCGACCGAGACGTCGTCACGGTGTTCCTCGGAACGCTCCTGCACATAGCAGCCCGTGGCAAGGATTACAGCGTCCGGAGACTGTGTTCTCGCTCTGTGGAGCATCTGGCGCGATTTCCGGTCCGCGATGTTCGTCACCGTGCAGGTGTTGATGATCACGATATCGACAGTCTCACCAAACGGCAATTCCTTGCAGCCGCAACCGCGTAGCATCTCTTTGATCGCCTCGGATTCGCACGCGTTCACCTTGCAGCCGAGCGTATGTACGGAAAAGGTTTTATTTTGCAAATGATTTGTCATATTTTACTTCCTAACAATTGACAATTTCGTTCGGAAAATGTACTATTAACCAAGAGGGACGCGGATGTACGTAAATCGGTCCGCGCTCGCAAGAATCCGATGGTTTTCACCGTTCGGATCGCGATTGAGGAGGGAATTCCATGAAAACCGTTACCATTACACTGAATTCGATCGACAAAGTGAAGAATTTTGTCAACGACATCACTCGTTTCCGCTCAGACTTCGACCTTGTATCCGGCCGTTATGTCATTGATGCCAAGTCCATCATGGGCATTTTCAGCCTGGATCTGTCCCGTCCGATCACGCTCAACATCCACAACGATGAAGAGATTGAGACGATCCTCGATGTTCTGAAGCCTTACATCGTGGAGTGATCGTTCGTTAACCGTGTCCTCGCGTGCGATTCTACTGCGCTACGGTAAGATATACACGGTTTCAGGTAACATAAACGGAATTTGCCGGCATTGCATTGCGCAGTGCCGGCTTTTTGTTTTGCTGTGTTTATTCCGGCATGATCCGGATGACCTGTCTTGTGGACAGCGCGCGCTCCGTCATCTCCTCAATCCGGTCAGCGAGGAGCTTCTCGGATTTCTCCATCGCCTTGACGATCGGCTTCGTCACGGGATGCTTCGCGACATAGATCGTGCAGCAATCCTCGTAAGGAAGAATGCTTGTCTCGTATGTGCCGATCTTCTTCGAGATCGCAACAATGTCCTCCTTGTCAAACGCGATCAGAGGACGGTACACCGGTAACTCGCAAACATTGTTCGTGCACACAAGGCTCTGCATCGTCTGACTCGCGACCTGGCCGATGCTCTCGCCTGTGACCAGAGCAAGGCAGTCGTGTTCCTTCGCAATGCTCTCGGCGATGCGCATCATGTAGCGGCGCATCAGGATCGTGAGTTCATCGTGCGGACAACGGTCGTAGATAAACATCTGGATCTCCGTAAAATTCACGATATTCAGATGGATCGGGCCGGTGTATTTCGAAATGATGCGCGCAAGATCGATCACCTTCTGCAGAGCTCTCTCGCTCGTGTACGGCGGCGCGTGAAAATACGTCGCGTCGATGTATACGCCTCTCTTGGAGATCATATATCCCGCGACAGGGCTGTCAATACCACCCGAGAGAAGCAACATCGCCTTGCCGTTGCAGCCTACAGGCATGCCGCCGGGACCCGGATAGCTGTCCGTATAAATGTAAACACGTCCGCGCACTTCCACCGTAAAGCGAAGCTTCGGGTTGACAACATCGACCTTGAGCTCAGGGAAGCACTGCAACAGGTATTCTCCGACATCCGCGCAGATTTCCGGCGATTCCTTCGGATAATTCTTGTCGCCTCTCTTACAGAATACCTTAAACGTTGTATTGCGGTCCGTCACATTGCGCTCGACATACGACTTGCAAGCCTCAAGGATATCTTCCCATTCCGTGCTCTTGCAGATCTCGACGGGACAATACTCTGCGACACCGAACACGCGCGAGATCGCCTCAACCGTGTCATCGTAATCGTATCCTTCCGGACATTCGATGAAGATGCGGCCGGGTTCCTTGCGCACCTGATAACTGTCGCCGACAAGTCGCAGACTGTATCGGATCTGCTTTACGAGACAATCCTCGAAATAGGAACGGTTATTTCCTTTCAATCCGATCTCTGCGTATTTGATCAAAAAAGCCTGATACATAGCTAACCTCATAAATGTATTTTGCTGTAATTTTGAATATTATTTCGTAAAATTCATATCAATATTTATATAACATACTATATAATGCGTTTTCTAACTTCTTCTGTAGCGGCTGAGAACCGGTACTACTTCTTTCAGAACACCCGCCGTTGCTTCGATCTCCTCTTCTGTTGTCTCCTCAGAGAAGCTGAAACGAAGCGTCGAATCGAGAAGGTTCTCCTTTACGCCGATCGCCTTGAGCGTTCCGCTGATCGCCGGATGATTGGACGAGCACGCCGAACCGGAGGAAACATAGATGCCCTTCTCTTCCAGCGTGTGAAGCAATACTTCGCTTCGAACGCCCTGGAAACTCACGCTAACGATGTGCGGTGCCGTTTTCCATATATTCTCGTGTAACGAACCGGTTTCTTCGGAAAATACTCCGTTCACGGTTGCACCGGAAACCTCGCTCATTGCGCTTACAAAACGCTCTTTTAATGAATACATGCGGCTGCGGTACTCATCTGCGTGAGCGAACCATTCTTTTACGGCGAACCCAAGACCCGCGATGCCCGGTACATTTTCCGTACCGGAGCGCCTGTCCTTCTGCTGCCCGCCTCCGTAGATCAGGGGATGAAGCGCAAGCTTCTCGCGTACATACAAAAAGCCGGTACCCTTGGGCGCGTGCAGCTTATGACCGCTCACTGACATAAGATCGATGCCCATGCGTTTTGGGAAGATTGGGATCTTTCCGTACGCCTGGATCGCGTCCGTGTGAAATAACGTGTCGGGATTATGCTTATGAACGATATCCGCAAGCTCCGAGATCGGCTCTACGGCTCCAATCTCGTTGTTGACAGCCATGATCGAAACAAGGATCGTGTCGTCCGTGAGTGCCTCGCGAAGCGTGTTGGGATGAACGATACCGTTGTTGTCCACAGGAAGAAACGTCACCCTATATCCGAGCTCTTCGAGCCTGAGGATCGGCTGGTATACCGACGCATGTTCAATTCTTGTGGTAATAATATGGTTTCCTCGGCGTTTTCTCGCTTCCGCGCCGCACAACAGTGCCATATTGTTCGATTCCGTGCCGCCGGACGTAAATACGATCGTGTCCTCAGCTACCTTCAAACTGTCAGCGATGTTGCGCGTAGCTGTCTTGATCAGCTGCTCCGCCTCAAAGCCCTTGTGATGCAAAGAGGAAGGATTTCCGTACGAATTACACATGATATCCGCGACATACGCAGCCGTGGAAGGCAATACGCGCGTTGTTGCGGCATTGTCAAGGTATATCTCCTGCATCTTCTGATCCTTGTCAGTCATTGATATCGTCTCCGTGAACGGGTGGGTTCTAATTTATTCCTGAAGTTCGCTGTTCTCCTCGGCCATGAGCATCAGTGCCGAAAGCACAGCGATACCTGCGGTTTCCGTCCGCAATATGCGTCTGCCGAGGCTTATGATGCGTGCTCCGTTCTGCTCGGCAACGGCAATCTCCTCGCGGGAAAAGCCGCCCTCCGGACCGATGAACACCGCAATCTTCTCCGCTTTCATTCCTTCGGAAAATGCTTCCGCAGTCGCTTTCATGCCTAAAGCATTCTCGTACGGAACAAGGATGACGCATCCTCTGTCCTTAGCGTCTTTGATCGCGTCCGCAAACTTCTTCGGGTCAGCGATCTCGGGCAGGATCCCTCGTCCGCTCTGTTTGGCGGCGCTTTCGGAGATCGCGCGAAGACGCTCCATTTTTCGCTGTTCCTTCTTCGGGTCCTCAAGCTTCACGATCGTCCGTTCGCACAGAACCGGCATGATCCTTGCGGCGCCGAGTTCCACAGCCTTCTGGATGATCAGCTCCATCTTATCCTTCTTCGGAAGACCCTGGTACAACGTGATCTCGATGGCAAGCTCCACTGTGGAGGGAATGCGCTCCTTGATCGCGAGAAGGCACGATCCGTCGGTGTACTCAGCGATCTCGCACCGGTAATCCGCGCCCTGTCCGTCGCAGACCGTGATCGATTCACCGATGTGCATCCGAAGCACGTTGCGTATGTGATTGTAATCGCCCTCGGTCACGGTGATCGTATCGCCGTTCACACTCTCGGGGCTTACAAAAAACCTTGGCATAGTGGTTCCTTCCCTGTACGTTACCGGGCAAGCTCTGCGGTGAGGCTGACCCAGTCGTTCTTATATCTGCGCTCGGTTACGCGGTAACCGTTTCGTTCAAACTCAGCAACCATTTCCTCTTCGCGCTCGCGAAGAATTCCCGAAGTGATGAAGCAGCCGCCATCCGCCAGAAAATCCTTTACGACAGGCATCATCGGCTTGATCACATCGGCAAGAATATTGGCAACTACGACAGGATACTTTGTAAGTACACAGGAAGCTGCAAACTCACGGTCCGTAATGACATCGCCCGCGTAGAAGGATACTGCTCCGTCTACGATCTCGGGGTTCTCCGGTTCAACTACCGTCAGGTTGTTCTGCTCCGCATTTTCCTTAGCGACATCCACGGCGATCGGGTCAATATCGATACCGATGCAGCTTCCCGCGCCGAGCTTCTTCGCGATGATCGCGAGAATTCCGCTTCCGCAGCCGATGTCGAGCACGACGTCGCCTTCCTTGACATGAGCGCGGATCGCCTCGATACAGAGCCATGTTGTCTCATGGGAACCTGTGCCGAACGCTGTGCCGGGATCGATCTCGATCACGAGATCACCCTCACGGACTTCCGTGTTCTCCTCCCAGGTCGGTTTGATCAGGATGTCCTCGCCGATCCGGAACGAATGAAAATACTGCTTCCAGTTATTGATCCAGTCGAGGTCTTCCGTCACTGTTGTCTCGATCGCAAGGTCTCCGAGCGGCACGATATCGCGGTAGATTTCGATCGCATCGCGGATCTCGGCGATCCTGCTTTCCGTGTCATTTTCCGATGAACTATCTTCATCGATCTCAGCATAGCAGCGGATCTTCGAGGTACGGTCGCTCTCGTCCGTGACAAGCGGTATGTCGATAAACTGCGCGGCAACATCCTCCTTGCTGAGAGGCATGTTGTCGATGATCTCAACGCCGTCGTAGCCGAGCTCTGCGAGCGCGGCACACACGTAATCCTCGGCGTCCACCGTTGTTGTAATTGTAAAGACTGTCCATTTCATGGTTACGCACTACCTCGATCCCATTCTTTGTTACGCAATCAACATCACATACAATACCACAAACCGCCTTTGTTCACAAGCAAAAAGTGTGTGCCGAAGCTCACCGTAACGGGAACCGCGGCACACACGCAAATGCTTATTTGCCGAAAAATTTACTTTTCTTCTTGCCCTCGTCTCCTGCCGGAGGCTTGCCGTTTAAGGAGTCGTCAAATGCCTTCAGAAGTTCCTTCTGCTGGCTTGTCAGCTTCGTCGGCACCTGAACGATCAGGGTTACATAGTGATCGCCTCGCTGGCTCTCATGATGCAGGTAAGGAACACCCTTGCCGCGAAGTCGGACCTTTGTGTCGGTCTGCGTTCCGGGCTTTAAATCGTAGAGCACATCGCCGTCGATCGTATGGATCCGGATGTCTCCGCCGAGTGCTGCCTGCGCGTAAGAGATCGGCATCGTCGAATACAGATCGAAATTGTCTCTCTGGAAGATCGGATGACGCGAGATCTGTACATCGACAAGAAGGCTACCGCGCTCGCCGCCGTTCACGCCGGGTTCGCCGAGGTCACGCATGCGAATGCTCTGTCCCTCATCGATACCTGCCGGGATCACGACCTTGATGTTCTTGCGCGTCGCAATATAACCGGTTCCGTAGCAATCCTTGCATTTGTCGCGGATCACTCTGCCGGTACCCTTGCAATCAGGACATGTCTTCTGGTTCTGGATCACACCGAGGATCGTCTGCTGCGTGTAAATGATGGAACCGGAGCCTTTACATTTGCTGCAGGTTTCCGCGCTGGTGCCGGGCTTCGCGCCCGAACCGTTGCAGGTCTTGCAGGTGTCTTTGAAGCTCAGCTCAAGCTCCTTCTCGCAGCCGAACACGGCCTCCTCGAACGTGATGCGGATCGTGGCGCGGACGCTTGCGCCGTTCCGTGCCGAATTGCCGCGGCTCTGAGAACGACGTCCGCCTCCGAACATATCGCCGAATCCGAACATGTCGAAAATGTCGCTGAAATCGCCCGTGAAATCATATCCGCCGCCACCGCCCTGTTCAAATGCGGCATGACCGAAGCGGTCGTACTGAGCTCTTTTTTCCGAATCGCTCAACACGGAATACGCCTCACTTGCCTCTTTGAACTTGGCTTCGGCTTCCTTGTCGCCCGGATTGACATCGGGGTGATATTTTTTTGCAAGGCCGCGGTACGCTTTCTTGATCTCCTCCTCCGAAGCGGTTTTGGAGACACCGAGCACCTCGTAATAATCTCTCTTATCAGCCATATACAGCTCCAATACTGATTAAACTTCTCTGTAGTCTCCGTCCACAACGTTGTCGTCGTTATTTCCGCCGGACTGCTGCGTGAAGCCGCTCATGTCGGGACCTGCGCCCTGGCCGCCCTGTGCCTGCTGCATGTTCTCATACATCTTGCTGAACAGCTGCTGAGCGGAATTCAGGAGCTTCTCCTTCGCTGCCTTGATGTCATCGACTTCACCGTCGCTCATCACCTCAGGATTGCTCTTAGCGATGAGATCCTTCAGGTGGGACAGATCTGCCTCAACCTCAGACTTGAGAGCGGGATCAAGCTTGTCACCGACCTCCTCCATAGCCTTCTCGGTCTGGAATACAAGGGAGTCGGCGTCATTTCTCGTCTCAACGGCTTCCTTACGCTTCTTATCCTGCGCCTCGTACTCTGCGGCTTCCTTCACTGCGCGGTTGATCTCATCCTCACTGAGGTTCGAGCCCGCGGTGATCGTGATGTGCTGCTCACGTCCGGTTCCGAGATCCTTAGCGGAAACGTTTACGATACCGTTCGCATCGATATCGAACGTAACCTCGATCTGCGGAACACCGCGGCGTGCCGGCGGGATACCGTCCAGACGGAACTGTCCGAGGGACTTGTTGTCCTTGGCAAACTGACGCTCGCCCTGTACGACGTTGATGTCAACAGCGGTCTGGTTGTCAGCTGCGGTCGAGAATACCTGGCTCTTCTTGGTCGGGATCGTCGTGTTACGCTCGATCAGGTGAGTTGCAACACCGCCCATCGTCTCGATGGAAAGCGTAAGAGGCGTGACATCCAGAAGAAGGATGTCGCCCGCACCTGCGTCACCGGCAAGCTTGCCGCCCTGGATAGATGCACCGAGTGCAACACACTCATCCGGGTTGAGGGACTTGCTCGGCTCATGGCCGGTCAGCATACGAACCTTATCCTGTACGGCAGGAATACGCGTCGAACCACCGACAAGCAATACCTTGCCAAGTTCGGATGCGGTGATGCCTGCGTCGCGGAGCGCATTCTGAACAGGCGCAGCGGTACGCTCTACAAGATCGTGCGTAAGCTCATCGAACTTTGCTCTCGTGAGGTTCATGTCAAAGTGCTTCGGGCCGTCAGCGGTCGCCGTGATGAACGGAAGGTTGATGTTCGTCGTCGTTGCCGAAGACAGCTCCTTCTTCGCCTTCTCTGCGGCTTCCTTTAATCTCTGAAGGCTCATCTTATCAAGCGAGAGGTCAACGCCCTCCTGCTTCTTGAACTCGTCGATCATGTAGCGGGTGATGCGCTCGTCAAAGTCGTCGCCGCCGAGACGGTTGTCACCGGAGGTAGCAAGAACTTCGATAACGCCCTCACCGATCTCGATGATGGAGACATCGAACGTGCCGCCGCCGAGGTCGTAAACCATGATCTTCTGCTCTTTCTCATTGTCAAGACCGTACGCAAGAGCTGCTGCCGTAGGCTCGTTGATGATACGCTTTACATCGAGACCTGCGATCTTGCCGGCGTCCTTGGTTGCCTGACGCTGAGCATCGTTGAAGTACGCGGGAACCGTGATAACGGCTTCCGTTACCTTCTCACCGAGGTAAGCTTCCGCATCCGACTTCAGCTTCTGAAGGATCATTGCCGAAATCTCCTGCGGCGTATACTTCTTGTCATCGATCGTTACACGGAAATCCGTTCCCATGTGTCTCTTGATCGACGAAATTGTCTTGTCCGAGTTCGTAACGGCCTGACGCTTAGCAGGCTCACCTACGATACGCTCACCGGTCTTGGTAAATGCAACAACCGAAGGCGTAGTTCTCGAACCTTCCGTGTTGGCGATGACGGTGGGCTGGCCACCTTCCATTACAGCCACACAACTGTTGGTAGTACCCAGATCAATACCGATAATCTTTCCCATAATAATGCCTCTTTCTGCGTTGCTGTATGGATTGCACACGGCAGGCAACGCTTCCCCGCGTGCAGAAAAGTCCGTCTCCGGACAAATTTCCTTTATTTCGAACGGCGCGTGCGCCATTGTTCGCTTATTCGTAAAATGTCAGTTTGCAACCTTGACCATGCTGTGCCGAAGCACGCTGTCGCGGTACTTGTAGCCCTTCTGGAACTCCTCGACTACGATGTTTTCCCCGACCGTGTCATCCTCGACGTGCATCACCGCGTTGTGTAGCTCGGGATCAAACATCTGTCCTACCGCTTCGATCGGTGTCACGCCCGCTTCCGCGAGTGCGGTTAACAGCTGGCGGTACGTCTTGTCAATCCCGCTCGCAAACGGCTGTTCCTTCTCCTCTTCGGAGAGTGTCGCAAGTCCTCGCTCGAAGTTGTCGATCACCGGAAGGATCTTCTCAAATGCGCTCTTGGCGCCAACTTCAAACATCTGAGCCTTTTCCTTTTCGGTGCGGTTACGGAAGTTAATGAACTCGGCCTGCTGACGAAGAACCTTGTCGTTCAGTTCGGCGATCTTCTCGTCACGCTTGTCCTTCTTCGCTTCCTTTTTCTTGCCGGCTTCTTCTTTCGCTTCGGCTTCGGAACCCTCAGTCACTTCAGCTTCAGCAGCTGCTTCCTCCGCGGTCTCGTTGTTCTCCCCGGATGTCACGTTTGCTTCGGTATCGGATGCATTGTCCGCACCGATCTCCTCGCTGACTTCCGAGGATGCCGCAGCGTCTGTCGTTTCCTCCTCCGCGCTCACTTCTTCCTCGCGAAACAGATTTACGGTCTCACCGGACGTATCAGCATTCTTTCCGGCGTTCTGTTTGCGCTTGTCAAATTTTGCCATGATTGCCTCCGAACTTACTGCTTATCTTTCTTGAAAATCTGGTCGAGCTCCGACATCAGTCTCTTGAGCGTTCCGACGACCTTCTCATAATCCATACGGCGCGGACCGATGATACCGATCTTGCCGTAGACGCCTTCCTCAATATGGTATGTGGCGGTCACCACGGAACATTCCTTCGTCGCCTCGAGAGGTGATTCATCACCGATGTAAACCTGAATGCCTCGATCGGAATCGCCTTCCTGGTACATCAGCTCCGTCAGCTGTTTCTTCTCTTCCAAAGCATTGAGCAGTCCGCTTGCTCTCTCGGAGTCGTTCAGCTCGGGATATTTGAAAATGTTGGTCGAACCGCTTGTATACGCCTCAACCTCCTCACTCTCCATGCTCGTCGCGATCACATCGAGGATTTCCGAGATCAGCGAGGAATATCCGCCGGATTCGGTCCGGATCTTCTGAATGACGCTCGCGTTGATCTCCTGAAGGTCAAGTCCCTGAAGGAACGTGTTCAGCATCAGGTTGAGCTTCAGAAGCGTCTCCTGCGTGAGGTCCTCCTCGACGTGGATCAGATTGTTCTTGACGATATTGCCGTCAAGAATGATAACCGTGAGCAGGCTCTCGGGATCCACCTGAGTAAGCTGCAGGAACTTGATGCGGTGTTTGCGATACCGCGGCGCCGTGATCATTGATGCGTAGTTTGTGTTGACTGCGATGACCTTGGCGGCTTCCTTGAGGATACTGTCGAGCTTCTCGGATTTCGCGTTCAGCTCGATCCGCAGGTTGTCCATCTCCGCCTGCTTGTCCTGCATCAGCATATCTACGTAAAGTCGATATCCTTTGTCCGTGGGAATACGTCCGGCCGACGTGTGCGGCTGAATGATGTATCCCATCTCCTCGAGATCCGACATCTCATTGCGGATGGTTGCGGAGCTCAAATTCAGGTCCGTATACTTGGAAATCGTACGGGAACCGACCGGTTCGCCTGTTTCCAGGTAGTTCTGAATGATGGCCCGCAGAATTGTCAATTTTCGTTCGTCCAATTCCACGTTTGTTCCCGCCTTTCTACATATTATTAGCACTCAAACAATATGAGTGCTAACATCCTACCTAAGAATACACCGAGCAACGTCATTTGTCAATACTTTTATATGAAGTTTTCGAAGATTTGTTCGGTGCTGCCGGTTTCCCCGAAGCATAAAGAAAAACGCCGCGTTAACGGCGTTTCCTTTCTATCTTTTCTACTCCATAAGGTCAGCGATGATCATGTTGCTGACTAACATTCCGCGGACTGTCAATCCGTATCGTCCGTCCTTCTCATACGCAAGTTCCTGTGCAACGTACCGTTTCATTTTGTCGGAAAATGAATGCGCATACACGCTGCCGAACCGCTCCGTCAGATCGTACATGCTCACCCCTTCGTTCATGCGAAGCCCGAGCATGATCGTCTCATTTCTCAGGTCTTTGTCGGTAAGTTCTTCTGTAGGTTCATAAGAAAGACCGTCCAAGTATTTCGCAAGATCTGCTTCAACGCGGTACCTGCAGTCTCCGATCAGGCTTGCCGCGCCGATCCCAATTCCAAGATACTCTTCCCGCTTCCAGTATCCGACGTTGTGCCTGCACTCACGTCCTGATTTTGCGAAGTTCGAGATCTCATACTGTAAGTATCCTGCATCCGCAAGTATTTGAACAGCAGTTTCATACGTTTCGGCAGCTGCTTCGTCACTCGGAAGAAGCTCCGGATGCTCCGCATAGCGCTCGTAGAACGGTGTGCCCTCCTCGAGGATCAGGCTGTATGCCGAGATATGTTCAGGGGAAAGTGCAATCGCTTTCTTAAGAGTTTCGGAAAATGTCTCCTTCGTCTGTCCGGGAAGGTTCATCATCAGATCAAGGTTGATGTTGTCAAACCCTGCCATGCGTGCCATAGCAAATGATTCCACGCAATCCTTCCACGTGTGGATCCTTCCGAGCATTCGCAGCTCTTTGTCATCGGCCGACTGTGTTCCGAAACTGATCCGGTCGATCCCGGCGTTGCGGTACTCCGTAAGCTTTCTTTCCGTCACCGTTCCGGGGTTGCATTCGATGGAAATCTCGGCATCCTGCTGTACTATGAAGCTTTTCTTGATCTCAGAAAGAAGCGTTTCGTAAAATCCTTCCGGCATCAGCGAAGGCGTACCTCCGCCGATAAAGACCGAAGTCACTGTCGTATCCTTAAGAACCAACTCACCGTGACTGCAGACATCGCGAATAAGAGCTTCACCATATTTTGCAAAGCAGTTTTCCTTGCCGGCGAAGGAAAGAAAATCGCAGTAGTTACATTTTCTCACGCAAAACGGAATGTGAATGTACAGTTCCATCGCAACACCTTCATATGACGAACGCTGCAGACATAACAACTGCAGCGTTTCGTAAATCAACCATCGTCATCAAGTTTCAGCACGCTCATGAACGCTGACTGCGGGATCTCTACGTTACCGACCTGGCGCATGCGCTTCTTGCCTTCCTTCTGCTTCTCGAGAAGCTTCTTCTTACGCGTGATATCACCGCCGTAGCACTTGGCAAGCACGTCCTTGCGCATCGCGCGAACGGTCTCACGGGCGATGATCTTGCTTCCGACCGCGGCCTGGATCGGGATCTCGAAGAGCTGTCTCGGGATCTCCTCCTTCAGCTTCTCGCACATGCGGCGTCCGCGCTCGTAGGCGGTTGCCTCATGGACGATGAAGGACAGAGCGTCGACTTCCTCGTGGTTGACGAGGATATCCAGCTTCGCGAGCTTCGAGGGAACATATTCCTTGAACTCATAGTCAAACGAGGCGTATCCCTTCGAGCGCGACTTGAGAGCGTCGAAGAAATCGTAAATGATCTCGTTGAGCGGCAGGTCATACTTGAGAAGCGCGCGCGTCTGTTCGAGGTACTCCATTCCGAGATAGATACCGCGGCGGTCCTGGCAAAGCTTCATGATCGCGCCGACAAATTCTGTCGTGACCATGATCTCCGCCTTCACAAACGGCTCCTCCATATGATCGATCTCCGAAGGATCCGGAAGGTTGGCAGGGTTGCTGATATCGAGAACGGTACCGTCCGTCTTATATACTTTATAGATAACACTCGGCGCCGTTGTCACGAGGTCGAGGTTGTACTCACGCTCCAGTCTCTCCTGGATGATCTCAAGATGAAGCAAACCCAAGAAACCGCAGCGGAAGCCAAATCCGAGAGCGATCGAGGTCTCCGGCTCAAACTGAAGAGACGCGTCGTTCAGCTGAAGCTTCTCCAAAGCATCGCGGAGATCGGGATATTTTGCGCCGTCCGCGGGATACATTCCGCAGTACACCATCGGGTTGACCTTCTTGTAACCCGGAAGCGCCTGCTCCGCGGGACGGTTTGCGTCGGTAACGGTGTCGCCGACACGGGTTTCCTTCACATTCTTAAGGCTCGCGGTGATATATCCAACCATTCCTGCGGAAAGCTCATCGCAGGGGATGAATTTTCCGGGACCGAGCGTACCGATCTCGACGATATCCGCCTCAGCGCCTGTTGCCATCATTCGAATTCGCATATCCTTGCGGATCGTGCCTTCTTTGATCCGGCAGAAAATGATAACACCTTTGTAGGAATCGTACACGGAATCAAAGATCAACGCCTGAAGAGGACCGTTCGGGTCACCCTTGGGAGCAGGGATCTTCGTTGTGATCTGCTCGAGAACCTCCTCAATGTTGATTCCCATCTTTGCGGAGATCAACGGAGCATCCTGTGCCTCAAGGCCGATCACATCCTCAATCTCATGGATCACGCGCTCCGGCTCTGCGCTCGGAAGGTCGATCTTGTTGATGACAGGCATGATCTCAAGGTTATGATCAAGAGCAAGATAAACGTTGGCAAGCGTCTGGGCCTCAATGCCCTGCGCCGCGTCAACAACGAGGATCGCGCCTTCGCAGGCAGCCAGCGATCTCGAAACCTCATAGTTAAAGTCCACGTGGCCGGGAGTATCGATCAGGTTGAATATATACTCCTCGCCGTCCTTGGCCTTGTATACGGTACGGATCGTCTGTGCCTTGATCGTGATGCCTCTCTCCCGCTCAAGATCCATATTGTCAAGCACCTGTTCCTGCATTTCACGCTGCGTAAGCAGACCGGTTTTCTCGATGATCCGGTCCGCCAGCGTTGATTTGCCGTGGTCGATGTGTGCGATAATGCAGAAATTTCTGATTTTACTCTGGTCAGTGTTTGCCATCAGTCGGTTTCCTTCTCAAATACATTTTCCAAAGTTACCCCTTGTCAAATCGGAGCTGTTATAGTATAATGCAACCGTTGCTTTGGAGGAGTACCCAAGTGGCTGAAGGGTCTGGCTTCGAACACCAGTAGGTCGGTAACACCGGCGCAAGGGTTCAAATCCCTTCTCCTCCGTAAAAATATGCGCGGCGCTTAGGCGTCGCGTTTTTTGTTGGTTAGGGGCATACCTCGCGAGCAAAGTAACACTCGCTTAGTGTAAAAAACAAGCGGGCCAGATTGCTCTGTCCCGCCGTAAGATTTCAACCTTAAGCCATCTTGTTGACTGCACGCTGAAGTCTGGAGACTTTTCTCGCAGCATTGTTTTTATGGAAAATGCCCTTAGCAGCAGCCTTGTCGATCGCAACGATCGCAGTCGTAAGATTGTTCTGAGCAAGTGTCTTATCGCCGGCAGCCACGGCAGCATCCACTTTCTTCGTCAAAGTCTTGACTTTCGACTTGATGATCCTGTTGCGCAAGGTTTTCGTCTCAATCACAAGAATTCTCTTCTTTGCGGACTTGATATTAGCCATCTTCACACCTCCCGTATAAAATCTGGTTTTCGCATGAAATTGCGCTCAGATCCGGACACGGACGCTCTGAACACATACGAGGAGATTTTATTACACAATTCAGTCTCTGTCAATAGGAAAATTCAAAAAGTACTTATTGTACGGAAAAAAGCTGTGTCAGATACAATTCAACGGCTACGCGGTCCGGCAGATCACCGTTTTTTACCTTGGCTTCAAGGTTTCTTCCGCGCTCTACCGCCTCGGTCACACGGTCAATCGAAGCATTTTTCGCTGCCTTCAGAAAACGCGATACCGCACCTGAAGGAAGTTTGGCCTGCTGTCCGATCTCAAACGCCGAGATCCCTTTGCGGCTTAGACGCATCACCATCGAAAAATTATAGAAGTTGTTGATCAGATTGCGAAGGATCGCTACCGGAGCGGTCTGGTCGAGCAACAGCTCTCGATACAGTGACATCGCCTGCTTTTTGTTGCCGGATACGATTGCGTCGATCATGCGGAACATCTGCCCCTGGGAAAGCACCGAGGTCATCGTGCGGATATCCGTAGCGGTAACCTCGTCTCTTCCGTCACAATAGGATGCGATCTTGTCAATCTCGTTGGCAAGGCCTGTAAGGTCATTGCCACACTGCTCAAGAAGAACCTTCGCGTTGGCTTCCGTGATCCGCAGGCCGTAGCGCTGCAGACGGTTCGCGATAAAGCTAACCGTATCCGCGTCACGCATTGTCTCAAAGACAGCTACGTGGCCTTCCTTCTCTATATACTTGTACAGCTTGTTTCGCTGGTCACAGTCCTTTTCAAAGAACAACATATAAGTCGTCTCAGGGAACTCAGGCATGCGATCGGCAAGAATGCTCGAAGACTTTAAAAAGCCTGTGTCAGAAAGGATGATCAGGCGTCGGTCCGCAAGAAACGGTGGCGACATCGCAGCATCGATCACCTCGATCGGATCGGTTCTGTTGCCGTCAAATATCGTGCGGTTCATGGAACTCTCATCCGGGATGATTGCCTGTGAAAGTTTGTTCAGATACAGCCTTCTCAGATAATCCTCGGTGCCGGTCAGCGCATAAAATCTGCGCAGGTTACCGGTTTTGAGATCGTTTCGTATCGTGTTCATGGATCAGATCCCTCCGATGCGCTCTCCCATCTTTACAATCGTTTCAAAGCCGTTAGCAGTATTGTCCAGGAGACTCTGCTCAGGTCGGTAGCTTCCACCGGGTGCAAGCACAAGGATCGTGGAACCGCCGAATTCAAAGTGACCCTGTTCCTCGCCCTGCTTGACCGATGCCGCTTCGAGGTTGTCATTGACGATCTTTCCTACACCGAGCGCGCCTACTTGCATAACCGTTACCTTATGCCCCGCGTCAGTCGTAACTGTGCAATACTGGCGGGCATTTTCCCGATATACAGCGCAATACTTATGGATCAGCGGATGTACCGTGTATAACTTGCCGTCGATCACGGTGTCCGCGGTCTTCTCTCCGGTTACGGGATACATATAATGATGATAATCATCGAGACTCAAGCGAAGCAGGAACAGATAACCGTTGCGATAACACTCCGCCAGCTTCATTCGATCATTATACTCATCGAGATTCAGTTCGGACTCCCGTGACGAAGCAACACCGAACAGCTCCTCAGCCGTGTAAGGAACTCCTTTGATCGCGAAGCAGGAATCGTCCTCGATCTTATAGACGCTTGCCTTGCAGTCACATGGCGAAAGCAACGCACGTTCATCTACCGTGAAAGGACGACTCTCCGGCTTGATCTCACGCTTGAAGAAATCATGAAACGACGTGTATTTCTTTTTCTTGTACTCATTGAGACGGATACCGTTTTTGCGCACAAAGCCGGTGATCCAGAACGAGGAGATGAATGAGCTCATCACTGCCCTCTGAAGATTCGCGTACCAGGGAGCGGAAACAAATGTCATCAATGCCCTGGTGATCGTGTGAGAAAACATCTTCTCAATCAGCGCATTATTGGAAACCGGGATGGGCACCTGATTGCCATCCCGGTCAATATAGTATTGTTCACTTATGTCTTTGTTACAAAGCTTTGTCATACAAGCAGCACTCCCGCGAATAATGCAAGGCAACTTACGATCATGATGATCATGCCCTTCTTATGAGGCTTACGCACCGGAAAATTGAAAATGTACAAGAACGAGACAAAAAGCATGAATGCGCTGAAGAATACAGGGAGGACCATGTTCTCGTTGAACAAAAGCGCAAGCAGACTTCCAACAATGTACGCGACCGGAACACCGATTGCGGAAGCCGTGATCGGCATGCCCTGATAGTAATCTCTGCGCTCGTTCGTCTGTGCCTGGCGCTCCTCCTCCGTCACGTTGAAGTACGCAAGACGGATAAGACCGCAAAGTGTAAGGATAAATCCGGAAACAAGGCCGAAGATGCGAAGGCTTGCTCCGTCATAGATCATGTATGCGATCGTTGCCGGAGTGATGCCGAAGCAGACAATGTCACAGAGGGAATCGAGCTGGATACCGAATTTTTTCTCCTGCTCCGTGCGCTTTACTCTTCTTGCGACAGTTCCGTCGAACATATCGCACAAGCCCGCAAGCATCAGGAAAAAGATCGACCAGCGGAAATTGTATCCTTCTGCGTTCCATGCAAGATACATGCTTACGAAGGCACACGCCAAACCGCAGTAGGTTAAAATTACGGAAGGGTTATAAAACCCGACAAAGCGTTTTTCTTTCATTCCAATCCAACCTTTACAATATCAAATCTGTTCACAATTTTATCATTATTCCTCCGAAAAATCAATCAAAAAAGTCCTCACAGTGATACCCTCCGATGTAAATCTGACCGTGGTCTGTCCGCATTGTTTTGTCACATATGCAGTCGCTCCGGTCTCCTGCAGCATTTCAAGGATCACGTCAGAAGGATGCCCGTAGCTGTTCACACCGCAGGAAACTACAGCCACGCTTGGATGTAATACTTCGTAAAATGCTTCCTCCGCAGAATTCACTGACCCGTGGTGCGGCACTTTCAGATAGTCACACATACCGATCGTCTTCGGATAGTTTCCGGCAATGTCATGCAGCGGTTCCCTACCGCAGTCTCCGGTAAATAAAGCATCGTACTTCCCGTCGGAAACAACCACAACAAGGCTGTTATCGTTTGTATCCGACGTTGCGGCATTTGCGATATAATAATTGTCTGTCATCGGTGACAATGCCTCAATCCTCAGCTTTCCGTACAAAAGCCCGCACGAGATGCGAAGCGTATCACCCTTTGCCAAATATCGCAGTCTATCCTGATTCCCAATACTGTTACCATAAACGCCATCCTGTTCATTGATCGGAAGCAAGACAACGGTATTCTTCCATTCATCGCTCAAAAGCTCTGTCAATCCATTCACATGATCCTCATCCGTATGCGATATGACCACCAGGTCAGGCTTCTCAAAGCCGTGATACATAAGAAACGGAACAAGTATCTTCTCTCCCACGTTGGTCTTCCCCTGAGCTCCGCAGTCAATCACGATACATTTGCTTCCTCGTATGATCACACTGCAATCCCCCTGCCCTACGGAAAGATTGTATATGCACATATCCTTTGACCGTATCGGCAAAAAGCACAGAAAAGCAAACGCAGAAATTATTATCGCCTTTCTCTGCTGCTTCTTGTGAAGAAACACGATACATAAGAGTACCACAGCGTAAGCAACGTAATTCCATACCGAAGGACATCCGCATATGATCACGGAAAATGAAACCTTACACAACAGTTTGCTGATCACATCGATCAACCAAAAGCCGTAATGGGAAAAGCCGCACAAAAACTTCCCGACAGCATAGAAAGGTACGGAAACAGCCACTGCTAAAGCAGCAGCGGGAAGCAGAAGGCTCATAAAGGAAAGGATGATTGCGTTGAGGAACGGTGATAACGGCGAGACCGTGTAAAAGAATGTAGCCTGAAGCGGCAACAAATATAACGAAAGTCTGATACTGTTTTGAATTACGGTATGAAAATTCCTTCCATTGGACAGACGCAGCAAGACAAACGCGCAATAGAATGAAAGCCAGAAGCCCTGTTGAAGGATCAGCACCGGCTTTAACAGAAGAAACAGCGCGGCGCAGAACATCGTTTCCGTCAACCGGTCCGGCGTTCGACCGAACACCCTCCCGACGGCTGACAGAATTGCCGTAAACACAGCCCTTGCACAGGAAACAGGAAATCCTGTCAGCACACCGTACGCAAGTAAGACAACCGATGCTGCCGCCTCAGCCCTGCCCCGCCGTAGAAACTGAAGAAAGAAAGCGGTCAGAAAGCCGCCGAACACCGATACATGCAGTCCGCTTACGGCAAGAATATGCGCGATCCCCAGTCGGCGGAAACGCATGGTAAGCTCACTGTCCAGATCACTTTTCTCACAATACAGGACAGCCTTTACCATGGATGCCGTATCTTCAGGATACAACTGCTCGATACGCGCGGAGACTTTCTCTCGGAACCGAGCGATACGGTATTTCAGCGTGTTCCTGCGTTTCCCTGTCGCTTCCCAGGAGGTTGCGAATCCGAGATATTCGTTAGAACGATAATATGTTGTTGCGTCCCATTCCCCTTCATTTCTTGCAACCGGAAACACACTGAACGGACCGAATACCGTGACGACATCTCCTACGAACGGCGACACATCCTTCTCATACACGAGAAGTCGCTTGTTTCGAAGCATCCTGTCGACCGGCTCAGCAGTAAACGAAGTTTCTTTTACCCCCTTTACGACACACGTAACGGATTGCATGGAAAATATAGCTTCGGTGCACCTGCTTTCATGAGATAGATAAACATGGCAGATGATCAATCCAAGCAAAGCTCCGATCGGTAATGCGATTGCGATTCGGGGAACTGCGCGGGAGAAAATGATCACTCCTCCCGCAATAAGGGAAAGCACGACCGCCGCAACAGTGATCGCATCTAACCCGGAAAATGCGCACAGTATGCCGGCAATCGTGCATAGAGACGCCCAGAACAAAGGGCGTTTCATAAGATTACTCCGTATTATTCGGTGATCAACAGATCCGATGTTCGGAAGATCGTCGGTACATCGATATTTCGATACGTGCTCAGCGTCTTCCCCTCTACAGTGATAACTACAGTGTCTACGGCGGAACTGTTTCGGATCAACGTATCTGCCACGGAATGAAGCAATGCGATCGGCGAAATGCTCTTATCGCAATTCATAAACTCCGAGGAAAAATCAACGTAACAGATGGAATTCTTGGTGATAACATGAAGAATCCGCGTGTCTTTCGGAAGCGCAGCGATCGGCTTCTGTTCACTCTTGTCGTAGCTGTCAACTTCCTCATCTGTCGGACCACCGATCAGAAACTCGATAAGGTACTTCTCCATCGGCTCATAGTCGTCCGGAAAAACTCTTCGATTGACTGTAGTCAGATTGGTCTTGGACCCGTTGACAAAACATAGCTTTACATCAATAACCTCGGTAGGCTCGCCGATCCTGTTTGCATACATGGCTGCAGTCATCGGCCCCACAGGCTCATCCTGGCGGTTTTTAAGCGGCTCTCCGTTGACCGTAAAGGAAACGCTTCGCACATCCATAAGCTGTGTGAGCGTCAGAACAACACCTGTGCGCAAAACAGCCTCTCGCACAGCGGAAAGCTCCTTGTATTCGCCGTTAAATGAAATATTCAGCTCGCCGGCATCGGAAAGAACCCACTCCTCCACTCGCAGCGACTTCGGGATGACAGCATATCTGTCTTTATCCTCGTCGGTCTCATTGAGCTGTTGCAGTAACTCTGCGATCTTCGCATCCGTTGTGAGCGACTGGAAGCGGTACTCGACCTTGTACATATTGGTCGCATCCTCATTCAAAACATAACAATAAACGGGATACGATTCATCCTCTCCAGGTGTCGGAGCCGTCGCCTGAGTACATCCGCTTAAAAGCAATGTGAGTATTACAAAAAGCAGGCAAACGACGGTGACCCTGTTTCGTTTCGTTGTATATCCGTTAACTTTCATGCTTTACCTCCGCTCTTCACGGGCTTCGCGAGCGGTAACCGTACGCTGAAAGTCGTGCCTTCGTTGATTTTTGAATAAACCTTGATCATTCCGCCGTGAGCATTGATGATCTCCTTCGTGATAGCAAGGCCTAAGCCGGTGCCGCCGGTCTCGCGCGAACGATCCTTATCCACGCGGTAGAAACGGTCGAAAATGTGTCCGATCTCGGATTCGGCAATACCGAAGCCGGTGTCTCTCACGGTCACAAAGAAATACGTCATGTTTGCATTTAAGGTGACATAGACGCTGCCGTTCGGACGGTTGTACTTGATCGCGTTTTCCACGATGTTTGTGATCGCTGTGATGATCTTCGGCTCGTCAACATCCGCATAGATATCGCGGTAGCTCTCGCATACAACCTCGATCGATTTTGACTCTGCTAGCGGGGCTACACGGTTTAAGATGATATCAAGTGTATCGTTGATATGAGCGCGCTCATAGTGAATGGTATCGGTCTTTCGATCCATTCTGGCCAGAGCAAGAAGGTCGGAAATGATATTATTTTCGCGATCGATCTCGGAATTGATATCTGTCAGGAACTCACGCACCGTATCCGGAAGCTCCTCACCTGACATCAACAACGCATCGGACAGGATCTTCATCGATGTCATGGGCGTCTTCAGCTCATGCGACACGTCCGACACAAAGTTCTGACGGTTCTCCTCCATCTCGTGTGTGCGCTCCAGGATCCGGTTGACCGAATCCGTGATGTCCGCCACCTGTCGGTTGCTCCTCACCTGGACGCGCTCGTCAAACTTACCGTTGCCGATGACCGTGAGCTCATTGTTAATCCGCCTGAGCGGACGTGTAAAGGCTACGGAAAGCGCTATCGCGACCGTGAATATGATAATGCAAAGGCAAAGTGAGATCATGGTGATGAAGCGTCGACTCGTGTGATACCGGTTCAACTCGTTCGTCACGTCATATCTGAGATAGAAATAGACCGGATCTTTAGATGTTTTAGAACTGATCAGACACGCGTATGTTGCGGTTTTGTTGTCCTCGTCATACGAAAAATGTGTCTTGTTTGCGGCTGCGTCCAGCAGCTCAGGCGCAACTACGGTCTTATCATTTTTCGTGCGGAACGAATCAAACACGACGCGAAGCGTGTTGTCGAGAACAAGAACACGACCGTGATAATTTTCCGCAAGCAGATAAAGCTCTTCCGAGACGGATTCGTCGGTACCGTAAGGGAAACCGGTACGTTCGATATCGTATGAAAAGCCACTTACAAAGTCTGCAATACGGGTTTTGCTCGCGTCAAAGAGATGACGCGAATTATAAGAGATCAGGATATACGAAAGAACGGCACACGAAACCATTCCGCAGAATGCAATTCCGAGGAACAGTGTAAAAGACATGCTGATTTTACTCTTCAGTTTACTCATGATCCGAGAAGAAATATCCTACGCCCCATTTAGTCTGTACATAGATCGGTTCACCCGCATCGGGCTCGATCTTCTCACGCAGACGACGCACGTGGACGTCAACGGTCCGGGCATCCTTCAGATAGTCATAACCCCACACGATGTTCATCAGACTCTCGCGGGAATATACCTTGTTCGGGTGTGTAAGCAACAGCTCGAGAACGTCATATTCCTTTACGGTCAGACGGATCTCATGGTCGTTGACAAAAACCTGGCGGCTTTCGGGAACGAGACGCAATCCCTTGAAACGGATCTCACGTGTCATCGGCTTCATCGGCTCCGCAGGATTCGACTCACTTCTGCGGAAGATCGCCTTGATCCTCGCCTTCACCTCCAGAATGTTGAAAGGCTTCGTAATATAATCGTCAGCACCGTACTCAAGGCCGAGGATCTTATCCATATCATCGCCCTTGGCCGTCAGCATGATGATCGGTACCGAGGAAAATTCACGCACTCTCGTACAGACTTCATAGCCGTTCAGCTTCGGAAGCATCACATCGAGAAGGATCAGGTCGAAATGCGACTCCGATACCTTCGCAACAGCTTCCTCTCCGTCGTACGCGCAATCAACGGTAAAGCCTTCCGCCTCAAGACTGAATTTAATTCCCTTTACGATCAGTTTCTCGTCATCCACGACGAGGATACGCTTGCCCATTGTGTTACCCCCGATTTACCGGACACAGATCCGGTCTTTTAACTTTTCAAACACGGCATCCTTGATCCCGCTCACCTTCATGATGTCAGAGATCTCGGAAAATCCTCCGTGCTGTTCCCGCCAGGCGATGATATCGCCTGCCCTGGAAGCTCCGATCCCCGGCAGCGTCATGAGCTGTTCAAGGCTCGCCGTATTAATATTGATCTTCCCGCCTGTCACGGCAGCCTGTCCCGCATCAGCGATCGTACCGCCGACTCCGCCCGGTAAGCTTACGTCGTCGACTTCCTCTAAGGACGGCACATACACCTTCATCCCGTCGGTAAGCTTCGACGCAAGGTTTAAGTATGTCGTAGAAGCGTCCTCCGTAAACCCTCCTGCAGCTTCCACTGCATCTGCGATCCTCGCATCAGCGCTCAGGAGGTAGATTCCTTCTTCCCGAACCGATCCGCACACATGGACGCAAACGGAAGAACTTTCAGTATCAGCAGGAACAGTTTCACTACCGCCCGGATAGCTTTTAAGATCAGTCGGAAGATCCTCACGGGCAGGGAGACTTTCTTCTTTTCCTTCTGTTCTTTCTTTGAAAACAAGGTCATCCTCCTTCCCGTACTGAAACATATATACTGTGCCCGCGGCAATCACCGCAAGCGCGATCAACGCGATCGGAATCCATTTGCGCAACATAAGCAACAGTCCTTTCCGACGCGCTCCACACAGCAGTTTCATTATATCCGAAAAATGCTGCTTAGACAACAAGAAAAAGCACGGAAAATGCAACAAATTCCGTGCTTTATTTTCTACATATTCATCATGCGGTTATGCGTTCTGCTGCGCGGTCGCGACTTCCGCGATCGATTCGCGAAGGATCGCTGCCATCTCTTCGATCTGTTCCTTGTCAACGATCAACGGAGGAAGGAAACGGATCACATTGGAAGCAGCCGCGATCAGGATCAGACCTCTCTTGAGTGCTGCCTTTACGATATCTCCGGGAGCAAACGTAAACTGCAGACCCTGCATAAGACCGATGCCGCGGTGACAGGTCACGCACGGGAACTCACTCTTGATCGTCTCGAGCGTATCCCAGAGATACGGAGCAACTTCATTGACATGCTTTGTAAGCTGAAGCTTTTCAAACTGATCAAACACAGCCTTCGCTGCAGTGCATACGAACGGATTTCCGCCGTATGTGGAACCGTGATCACCTGGAACCAGTGCTTCCGCAGCGCGTCCCTTAGCGGCAAATGCGCCGACCGGAACGCCGCATCCGAGCGCTTTGGCAAGCGTAACGACATCCGGAGTAACACCGTACTTCTGATACGTAAACATCTCTCCGCTTCTGCCCATGCCGCACTGGATCTCATCGAGGATCAACAGCGCATCATGCTCATCGCAAAGCTTTCTCACACCCTTGATGAACTCGGGATCTGCCGGAAAAATTCCTCCCTCGCCCTGAAGCGTCTCCATAATAATGGCAGCCGTCGTATCATCAAACAGTGCTTCAACAGAAGCAAGGTCATTGAACTCCGCGAATTTTACGCCGCCGATCAAAGGCTCAAACGGCTCGCGGTACGCTGCTTTGCCGGTCACGGAAACAGCACCTAAAGTACGGCCGTGGAACGAATGATTCATTGCGATGATCGTGCTGTCGGCTTTGCCGCGGGTGTTATAGTAGTATTTTCTTGCGATCTTAATTGCGCCTTCCACAGCTTCCGCGCCGCTGTTCGTGAAGAAAACACGGTCCATTCCGGTCGCTTCACAGACACATTTTGCGGCTTCGAGCGCCGGCTCGTTATAAAACAGGTTGGATGTATGAAGAAGCTTGTCAATCTGCCCCTTCAGAGCTTCGTTGTACTCTTTGTTGCCGTACCCGAGCGCATATACGCCGATACCGGAACCGAAATCGAGATACTTCGTTCCGTCCGTCTCGTAGAGGTACATGCCCTCACCATGGTCCAATACCATCGGGAAACGGTTATATGTGTGCATCAGGAGGCCTTCGGCCTGCTCGATCACATTTTCCTTAGTCATAAGTGTTCCTCCGATCTGCGTCTCTCATTATTTTCCGTATTCATAACAGTACACGGTCGTTATGAATACGGATCACTCCATATCGCTCTGCCAGCCTTCACGGACATCATCGATGATCGCCGTTCCGACGCCTCGCTCCGTGAAGAACTCCAGCAGCAGGCAATGAGGTCTGCGACCGTCAAGGATATGAACACGGGATACGCCGCAGTTCACGGCATCGATGCAGTTCTTGAGCTTCGGAAGCATTCCGCCGCCGATATATCCGTCCGCGATCAGTTTCTCCGCATCCGTAAGGGTAAGCACGGACATGAGCGTCGACGGATCCTTCGGATCCTTGTAAACTCCCTCGATATCGGTGAGGAACGCAAGTTTCTCCGCACCGAGCGCTTCTGCGATCGCGCATGCCGCGTCATCGGCGTTGATGTTGTAGGTCTGGAAATCGTCATCCATACCGATCGGCGCGATGACCGGGACATAGCCGTTCTTGACGAGCGTGTTGATCAGGTTCGCGTTGACGCCCTTGATCTCGCCGACAAAACCGATATCCTGACCGTCGACCGTCTTGCGGCGCACCGTCAGCATATTACCGTCCTTGCCGCTGATACCTGCAGCCTTCACACCGTTCGACTCGAGAAGCTGAACAAGGCTCTTGTTCACCTTGTTCAGTACCATCTCGGCAACTTCCATCGTGTCGGCGTCCGTGACACGCAAACCGCTCACGAACTGCGGCTCCTTGCCCATCAGACCGACCCATTTGCTGATCTCCTTGCCGCCGCCGTGAACGATCACGGGGTGCATGCCGACAAGCTTGAGAAGCGCAATATCCTGGCTCACCTTCTTCTTGAGATCTTCGTCGAGCATCGCGCTGCCGCCGTATTTGACGACGACGGTCTTGTTGCTGAACTCGCGGATATAGGGAAGTGCCTCGATGAGGGTTTGAGCCTTGTCCATCATGTCATTAATATTTTCCATAAAGCCTCCGAATGCATATTATCAGGAACGATAGTCCCCGTTGATCTTCACATAATCGTACGTCAGGTCGCAGCCCCATGCCGTCGCCTTCTCATACCCGTCGTTGCAGTTGATGCGGAACGTCATCATCGGCTTCGAGAGAAGCTCCGTCGCTTTCTTTTCGGAATAGTCGATCGCCATGCCGCCTTTGACAAGCAGGTAGCGGTCATCGCCCTCCTGCAGATAGATATCCACCTTGTCGGGATCGAACTCGCCGCCGGAGTACCCCATCGCGCACATGACACGTCCCCAGTTGGCGTCGCTTCCGTAAAATGCTGCCTTCACAAGGTTCGAGGAAATGACAGCCTTCGCAATCTTGACAGCATCCTCGTGCGTACGTGCGTGACGTACCTTAACTTCCAGAAGCTTCGTAGCGCCCTCGCCGTCTCCCGCCATCTTCATCGCGAGATCCTTGCACACGATGTACAGGGCAAGAACGAAATCGTCGTACACTTTGTTTTTCTTCGTGACCTTCTCGTTGCCTGCCATACCGTTGGCAAGCACGATAAATGTATCGTTCGTCGAGGTGTCGCGGTCAACCGAGATCATGTTGAACGTGTCGGCAACAACCGTTGACACAGCCTCCTGTAGAAGCTCCTCGTCGATGTTGATGTCAGTTGTTACAACCGAAAGCATCGTGGCCATATTCGGATGGATCATTCCGGAGCCCTTGCTCATGCCGCCGAGAAGGATCTCAATGTCATCCTCCGCCGTGAACTGGCAGGCAACCGTCTTCGAGATCGTATCCGTCGTCATGATCGCTTCCGCGGCTTCCTGACCGTCGCGCTCCGTGCATCCGAGACGCTTTGCGGCATCCTCGATACCGGGAACGATGACATCCATCGGCATCGGCTGTCCGATCACGCCGGTTGATGCGGTAAATACCTGATCCGGATGGCAGGCAAGCGCAAGTGCCGCAGCGGAAGCCATCTCGTAATTGTCATCTACGCCCTGCTTGCCCATGCATGCATTGGCAATTCCGGAGTTCAGAACAACCGCATGCTTCGGCTTTCCGTTCTTCAAAATCTCCATATCCCACGTAACAGGTGCTGCCTTTACCTTGTTCGTCGTAAAGGTTGCTCCTGCAACACAAGGCGTTGCGCTGTATACCAGAGCGATGTCCTTCTTCAATTTCTTGCGGATCCCAGCCATCACGCCTGCCGCGGAAAATCCTTTCGGTGTCGTCACGTTTCCTTTGAATTTTCTCATGAATATCACCTCAATCAATTATGTTTGACATTTTAACTTTTCTTTCAATGCGAAAAATATCTTCGTATACTGTCGGTTCGTTTGAACAACCGATATTCGGACTATTATTATACTCCGACCGTATTGAAACTTCAACACCGCGTTACAGCTGAAGTCCCTTGGCCTCGTCACATCCGAGCACAATATTCATACACTGAATGGCGGCGCCGGAAGCACCCTTGCCGAGGTTGTCGAACCGTGTGGCAACGACAATTCTCTCGTCGTTTCCGGTTACGAGGATCTCCATGCCGTCCCAGCCCGCGCATGCGTCGGAAAATAATGCTCCGCCTGCTTCAACGTCGGCTCCGAAAGGAAGAACACGGATGAATTTTTCGCCTTTATAATACTCCGCGAAGAGATCTCGCAGCTCTTCCGGTGTCACCTTTTTAGCAAGTCTGTCTACGAACAAAGGTACCTGGACGATCATTCCGCTGTGGTAATTCGTTGTCATCGGGCAGAACAACGGCTCTGCAGCAAGTCCGGTGATCTTCTTCATTTCCTTGAGATGCTTATGGCTCTGTCCCCATGCATACATTCTGGCGGAGTCGAATTTCTTATCTCGACCTTCCTCTTCATACGCCGCGATCAACTTCTTACCGCCGCCGCTGTATCCGGAAACCGCGAATATGGACACCGGATAGTCCGCAGGGAGAATTCCCATCGTTACAAGCGGGTATCCGATCCCGATGAAGCCGGAAGCATAACATCCGGGTACGGCGATACGCTTACTGTTTTTCACTGCGCTTCTATGTTCTGCCGAAAGCTCCGGGAAGCCGTATGCCCAGCCGTCCACGGTTCTGTGAGCGGTTGACGTGTCGATGATCACTACATCATCTTTCGCCATTTCAGCTGCTTCGATGGCTGCTGCATCGGGAAGACACAAGAATGTAATGTCCGATTCGTTAATATACTGTTTGATCGTTGCCGGATCTTTACGAAGCTCCGTCGGGATCTTCAACAGTTCAACGTCATCTCTTCCCTCAAATCGCTCGAAGATCCGAAGTCCGGTAGTTCCTTCGCTTCCGTCGATAAATACTTTAGTCTTCATATATATCTACCTCACTTGTGATACGACTGTTATTCAATCGTGATCGCGCCGATCTCGCGAAGCTTTTCGTACAGGCTGCACATCGGCAGTCCCATCACCGTATAAAAATCTCCTCGGATCGCTTTCACAAACCTTGCGCCTAAACCCTGGATCGCATATGATCCTGCCTTGTCTCTCGATTCACCGGTGGATACGTACCAGTCGATCTCCTCATCGGACATCGGCGCGAACTCAACATCCGCGGCATCCGCAAAACGTGTTTCTGTTACTACACCGTTTCGGCATCGGGCAAGACATACGCCTGTGTATACGGTATGCACTTCACCTTGAAGGCTGTGAAGCATGCATTTTGCTTCCGCATCATTTTCCGGCTTACCTAACGCCTTACCGTCCTTCCACACGATCGTGTCGCTTCCGATCACGAGGCAATCTTCTTTAATATGATGCTTCGCAACTGCCATCGCCTTTCGGGAAGCAAGCGTAGAAACGATATCCTCGGGAACGGTGGATTCGATTGTTTCGTCAGCCTCAGATACTTCTACGGAAAATGAAAGCCCAAGCATCGCAAGGATCTCGCGTCGTCTCGGTGAAGCGCTGGCGAGATAGATCGGTACCGTCTGCTTCAAGGTATACTTCCCCCTTCCCGATGAATGATGTTGCTATTCTATACCCGCTATATCGATTTTGCAACCATTATTTTACGAATTTGTGTAATTTTATGCAAAACTATGCATTTTTCACCTGTAAACCGACCGCGTGTGTGCATTTCGTTGAAAACTGTTGTACAACACAAAAAACACTTGCAATTCTTTTATGTTTGATGTACCTTATTGTCAGCGACGGAACGGCATTTCCGGTCATGCATATTTTTTCATGATTGTCACATAATACACAAGATCAACGCCGATTTCCGCCAATAATTGAATTCGGAGGAACTATCCATGAAAGAAAAAGTCATTCTCGCCTACTCCGGCGGTCTTGATACCACAGCGATCATCCCGTGGCTCAAGGAAAATTATGATTATGAAGTTATCTGCTGCTGCATCGACTGCGGTCAGGAAAGCGAACTCGACGGTCTCGAGGAGCGCGCGAAGTATTGCGGCGCAGAGAAATTATACATCCTTGATGTAAATGATGAATTTGCCGAGGATTACATCGTACCCTGCGTGCAGGCGAACACCGTATATGAGAACAAGTACCTTCTCGGTACCTCGATGGCTCGTCCGCTGATCGCGAAGAAGCTCGTTGAGATTGCTCGCAAGGAAGGCGCTACCGCAATCTGCCACGGCGCAACCGGCAAGGGCAACGACCAGGTTCGTTTCGAGCTCGGTATCAAGGCTCTCGCTCCCGATCTCAAGATCATCGCGGCATGGAGAAGCCCTTACTGGACCATGAACTCCCGCGAGGAAGAGATCGAGTACTGCAAGCAGCACGGCATTGATCTTCCGTTCAGCGCTGACAACTCCTACTCCCGCGACCGCAACCTGTGGCATATCAGCCACGAGGGTCTTGAGCTTGAGGATCCTGCGAACGCTCCGAACTACGATCATCTTCTTGTGCTCGGTGTTTCCCCTGAGAAGGCTCCTGAAGAGGGCGAGGTTGTCTCTCTCTCCTTCGAGAAGGGTGTTCCGGTTGCGATCAACGGCGAGAAGAAGAAGGTTGCCGACATCATCCGCGACCTCAACAAGCTCGGCGGCAAGCACGGCGTTGGTATCATCGATATCGTTGAGAACCGTGTCGTAGGTATGAAGTCCCGCGGTGTCTATGAGACGCCCGGCGGAACGATCCTCATGGAAGCTCATCAGCAGCTTGAGGAACTCATCGCGGACCGCGATATGATGGCATTCAAGAAGAACATCAGCAACCGTTTCGCTGATCTTGTATACGAAGGAAAATGGTTCACTCCTCTCCGTGAGTGCCTTCAGGCGTTCATCGAGAAATCCCAGGAGTACGTTACCGGTGAAGTTAAGCTCAAGCTCTACAAGGGCAACATCATCAAGCAGGGAACGACGTCTCCGTACAGCCTCTACAACGAGAGCATCGCTTCCTTCACGACCGGCGACCTTTACAACCACAAGGATGCCGAGGGCTTCATCAACCTCTTCGGTCTGTCCCTCAAGGTTCGCGCCATGAAGCAGGCTGAGCTGGACAAGAAGAACTAATCCGACAATTGATGAATTGAAAATCCCTGTCGCTTATAACGACAGGGATTTTTTATTTCAGTTTATTTGTACTGAGCAATCGTGATCACATATTCCACATCACCGATTGTTCTCATTAACGTATGCAGCATGAAATCTTCCTTCTTGATCGTGCGGAAATCCATTCCGATGCCCTTACCGACTAATTTCGAAATACTTTCTTTCTCCGTCCAGCATACCGTAAAGTATCTGTATGCGGCATCAGCCGACTTGGATTCCGATATTCTGCAATACTCGTCGTATTCATTGTCCGACAAAACTCTCTTCGGAAGCAGGGACGAAACCTTCTTCACATCCTCAACATCTACTCCGACAGGTACATCATCGACCGCGCATACTACGATGTTTTCACTGTGGGAAAGGCAGAAATAAGGCGTTGATCTATTGCTGTTCTCAATTCTCTTAAGTTCAGGCTTTCCTTCCGGTCCGTACGCAAGCTCCAGCGGTTCCTCTCCCACCGGATATCCGTAATCGGCAAGCGCCTCGCGAAGGAGCATCCCCGCAGCGATACACTCCGAGCGAACCTTTGGGTTTTTAATCCGCTTAAGCCTCGTACGGCGCGCCTCCTCAAGGAATTCCGTGCCGGCATCCGAGTAATCTTCGATTTTCCGAACATACAGCTTCATCGAAATTCCTCTTTACTCCATGGAAACCCGGATGACCGGACGAATGGCATGATTGTTGTAGCAATCACCGCGTACAATACGTCCGCTCTCCTCGACATAGCAAACATAGTGTTCATTGGCTCTGGTATCAATTCTTGTGCGCAGCCACCAGGAATGTGTTTCGTCATAAACCAGTTTTGCCGTATGAAAGAGCGTCGGTTCCATATATTTATTCGTTCTGGTCGTATATATTGTCGGATCACTCTTACGGCTTTCGTCTGTCGAAAAATATTTCATTGCTTCCGAAACAGACAACACAAAAACCTTGTCTACAGTCTCATTTTCCTTGACGCGATCATGAAGATCAAGTGCATCCGCAAATCGATCTTCGTGCGTATCCTTGTCAGGAACAACGACAGTATCGAGTATCTTCGCTTTTTCTTCTTCGGAAAATGCACCGTTCAAAAAGTTATAGTTCAAGTATGAACGAAGTGCGCTGTCCTCCCAGCTCTTCAACTCATAGTTGTAATTGTCCACCTGCCAACGAAAATAATCAATGTTTTGCTCGCTGATCAGCAATGCCTTTCCGTCATTGACCTCAAGAACCACCCATGCAATATCATATTCTTTCTTATCGTCCTTTTTGTCGCCGGTATAGTAGTTGCCGAAATAAATCCTATCTCCCGGTTTCGCGTTGATCAGCATCGCATGTTTTACTTCGATAAGCTTCTCGGGACAATCTCTGTAGTCATTCAGTTTCAAAAATGCTTCATACGCCTTGTCATATTGACCGTCCTCGAAAAGCTGTACCGCCTTTCTATAGTTCACGTGGCGCGCGATCAAAATGCCGGCAAACGCAAGGATCGCTACAATGACAAATCCCGCCACCCAAAGCAGGTCCTTCTTCGTAATCGTAATGTATCCGCCCTTTTTCTTCTCTTCCATGATCTTATCCCCACAAATTCGTACTTTTATATCATTTCTTGTAATACGCCACGACCTTCTTATGCAGCTCCGGATCAAACACACCTGCGCGAAGCATCGCAATCTCCTCGCGGTACGGCGGGTATGTGCGATCCTTGCCGCCTTCCTCCGCGCTCATGTACGGTGTCTCAAGTATGATCGGCGTGTCAGCGAATTCCTTCATTCGCGTGATCGCGCACAATCGGTCAAACCCGATACTGCCAAAGCCGATATTCTCATGACGGTCCTTGGCGGCACCCTGCTCATTTTTCGAATCGTTGAGATGGATACACGCGATCTGATTGATCGGAAAATATCGTTCCAGCTCCGCGAGAACCCCCTCAAAATCGCCCTTTACATTGTATCCCGCATCGTTCAGATGGCAGGTATCAATGCACAGGCGAAGCTTGTTGTTATGAATGACTCCGTCATAGATGCGCGCCAGCTGCTCGAATGTCTTGCCGAGCTCGCTTCCCTTTCCGGCCATCGTCTCAAGCGCGATGTGCGTTTCCGTGTCGGGATCGAGCGTCTCGTTGATGCCTCGGATGATCTGCGTGATACCTGCGTCCTCACCCTCACCGACATGCGCGCCGGGATGAAGCACAAGTGTGCGGCTTCCCATCTCCGACGTTCTCCGCAGCTCCTCTCGAAGGAATTCTACGGAAAATTGAAAACTTTCCGGTTTTACGGTGTTGCCGAGATTGATGATATAAGGAGCATGTACGACAAACTCCTTGATCCCGCTCTCCGCCATCAGCGCCTTAGCCTCGGGGATTTTCATATCACTGAGACTTTTACGGATCGTATTCTGCGGAGCTCCGGTGTACACCATGAAGGTGTCTGCACCATAAGAAAGCGCTTCCTTCACGGAGCCTAAGAATTGATCCTTGCCACTCAATCCGACATGGGAACCAAGCATACTATCCTCTTTCCGCGGCAGATTGCCGCTATTACATGTTTATTCCGAGAAAAACTCTCAGCAATACACCTGTTTACATAGTCTTTCAAAGATCTAAACTTACGCGAGCTCACGGAAACGGATGATATACGCAGCCATTTCCCCGCGATCGCGCATCGGAAGCTTTTTAACGATCGTCATGTCCGAAGGGATCGACGTTTCCGCAAGCTTCGGATCATGCGACACCATCACAAGCGTTCCGTTTCTTCTGAGATGCTCCGGCAGTTTGCGGAAGAACCGGCGGTACAGCAAAGCAATCTCATCACTTCCGCCTTCCTCGCGGAACGGCATGTTCGTGATGATCTCGTCAAACATATGATCCTGACGGTAATCGTAGAAGTCGCGGTGGACAAACCATACATTGCTGGCAGTCACGTTAATACGAGCCTTCTCGATCGCCGTGCCGAAGGTATCTACGCCGAAAGCGGTACGGATCTTTCCTGCTTTGATCCGTTCGGCGATCATGGTTCCCGCGCCGCAAAACGGATCCAGCACCTGTGCGTCCACAGTCAGATACGGCTTAGCAAAATCCATAGCGGCAGCGGCGTCCGTCGGGTGGATGCTTCCCGCAACGGTTTCCTTACGGTAGGTAAATCGGTCATCGCGCATGCCTGCGAAAAGGATGCCGAGGCGATATGTCTTCAGGCTTGTCTCCGAAATACGAAATGTGATCTCATAATCCCCGGGATCATTCAAAAGTTTTCCGCCGGAGAGCCGGTCCGTCTCCTGTGAGATACGCTTTACAAACCGCTTCTTGAGCTCCTCGTCGTGGCAACGGAAATCGACGCGGTAACGAAGTGCCCCGTCACCTTTGATTCGTTTTGCCATATAATCACCTACTGCCTCTCCAGCAAGAATTGCAGCGGCCTCATACGGATCTTCAGGTACTGTAAGCACTTCCGGAACGCGGAACACAGCCTCGCGCCATATGCGGTTTGACAGTATCTTCGATAGTTCTGCCGTGCGCACGACAACACCGCCGTTGACAACCTTTTTGCGGATCGCGCCGAGGCTGTCCGTGAACATTTCCCGATAATACGGGTTCGTCACGAACAAAACGGTATTGTCTTCATTGTAACCGGCAAAACGATGCGACTTCTCACTGTCCTCAGTCAAACCCGGAAGCTTTGAAAGCGCCGCGATCTCCTCGTTAATGTGCTTTCTGTTTTCCTCGTTCACCGAGGTGTTTCTAAGTTCTTCCAGGCACTGCTTCAGGTAGGGAAGATGCTTCGCAAAATCCTTCCCGGCTAACGCTTCCAGATACGTGCTTTTCACGAACCGCGTCTGTTCGTTGCGGTACGCTTCTACAAGCTGATCCACTGCTTCCTCACCCGTGCCGTTCATAAGGCCGAGCAGCTTGGACGCGTTTTTCCGAACTTTCGGATCTGCTGATTTTAAATTGTTGCACGCAAGTACAACAAGAGCTTCCGCATCATCCGAAGAGAACGCAGTCTCTCCCTTCGTACGCAGAAGCCCGCAAAGGGACGCAAGGCTCTCCCGAACCTCGCGCCCGTTATTGATGTTGTCGATATACCTGTTCATACTCTGCTCCCGACGTTGCTGTCTATCCTTTGCCATGCGCCCGGACTTGCGTCTCCGACGCCGTTTCTTATTCGGAAAATGTTATTTCCCCTCGCGAAGTCTCTTCGCTGCCGCATCCGCGAATGCTTTCATCTCCGCCTTCTGCTGCTCGATCATCCGGAAGAACTCCGGTCCGGGCGGAACGTTTTTCTTCTTCTCCGGATGATGGATCTCGATCAGCTCATACGGTTCGCGGTTGCGGATCATATTGATGTAATCCTCGATCGTATTGATCGGATGCGGAGCTAAAATGCCGCCGCCGACATGATCAATCCCGTGAATGTCCGAGCCTGCCGTCATCGGCTTGTCGAACTGCTTCGCATACCAGATCGCGCGCTCGTTCATCGCCTTCGTCTGCGCGGCATTAATACCCTCGACAGCGTCTGTATACATCGGGTAAAGCCCGAAGCCGCGAAGATACGATGCCTCGCGGAACGGATGCGCCTGGACCATGTAGCCGCCGTCTCCGTGCACTTGCTCGTACTCCTCCCAGGGCGTCCATGTGCGCATGTCCGGGTGCTTCAGAAGCCAGTCCTTGTCAAGACCGTAGATCAGAAACTCCGAGCCCTGATAGTTATCCTCCAGTCCGAACAGAACCGTCAGACCGATCTCGTCACCGCGCGCTTTCGCGTGCTCGTAGCCGGAACAAAACTGCTCGATATACTCCTCCCAGGGGAGGCTTCTGTCCGGTCTTGTGTTGCCACGGAAGAAATGGTCCGTCACGATGATCGTGCTGTACCCTTCCATAAACCGCGCTTCCGCCTGCTCACATCCGGTCGCCCAGCCGCATTTGCTGCCTTCCGCGGTGTGCAGGTGTGTCTCTATCTTGTACTGCGACATAAAAACGAAAAACTCCTTACAGTTCGTATCCTACAAGAAATGCCTTCGTGTTCAGCTCGATCGTCTTCGGCGGAACGGTCTTTGCGATCACGTCAAGCCATGCTTCCTTCGGAAAATCCATATGCTTCGCAGCCATGCCGAGCACGATCGTGTTGAACGCTCTCGCGTTGCCGAGCTTCTTCGCCTCGCTCATCGCATCGATCTTGAGCACCTTGTACTTCTTCTCAAGGTTCTCAAGAATATTATCCGGATACTCTGCAGCGCCGATCACGACAGGCATCGGGTCGATGCGCTGGTCGTTCGCGATCAAAACGCCGTCCTTCTTCAGGAAGTGCGCATAGCGAAGAGCCTCAAGCCGCTCAAACGCGATCAACACGTCAGCGCAGCCTTCCTCTACGATCGGCTCTGCGACACTCTCACCGTAGCGGACAAACGTGACAACGCTTCCGCCGCGCTGTGCCATGCCGTGCACCTCGGAGAGCTTTACATCATATCCTGCCTCACGGGCGATACCGCCGAGAATACGGGACGTAAGCAATGTTCCCTGACCGCCGACACCGACGATCATAATATTTTTCGTAGCCATATTACACCTCGACTTTCTCGATCGCGCCGAACGGGCAAAGCTGAGCGCAAAGTCCGCAACCGTTGCACATCGTATCGTTGATCACTACCTTGCCGCCTTCGCCTCTGGTCATCGCAGGGCATCCGGGCTTCATGCAGGAACCGCATGCACGGCAGGTGTCGGGGTTAACCTTGTACTGAGTCGTGATCTTCGCCTTGTTGAGGAGCGCGCACGGAGCCTTCACGATGATAACGGAAAGCTCATCCTTTGCGACTTCCTCACGGATCGTCTTCGTGAGTTCCTTCACGTCGAACGCGTTGACGGTCTTTACGTTCGGAACACCGATCGCCTCACAGAGCTTCGGAACGCTGATCGCGTTAACGATATCGCCCTTGAGTGTCTTACCGGTACCTGCGTGATCCTGGTGACCGGTCATACCCGTCGTCGAGTTGTCGAGGATCAGGACCGTACCGGTAGCCTGGTTGTAAACCATATTCATAAGGGAGTTGACGCCTGTGTGCATGAATGTCGAATCACCGATCGTCGCAACCCAATCCTTCACATACTCCTTGCCGCGAGCCTTCTCCATACCGTGGAGCGTGCTGATGCTCGAGCCCATGCACACGGTCGTGTCGACGACGGAAAGAGGAGCAACCGCGCCGAGCGTGTAGCATCCGATGTCGCCGGCTGCGTGAAGGCCGAGCTTCTGCAGCGTGTAGAACGTCGAGCGATGCGGGCAGCCCGGGCACAGGATCGGAGGTCTCTGCGGAGCCTCTGCGGGAGCTTCAAGCTCCAGCGTCTGGCCGAGGATCTTCTCACGAAGCATGTTTGCGCTGTACTCGCCCTGAACCGTAAGGAGCTCCTTGCCCTTGCATGCAATGCCCCAGGACTTCACCTGCTCCTCAATGATCGGATCCAGCTCCTCAACGATGTAGAGCGTGTCTACCTTAGCGGCAAAATCAAGGATCAGCTTCTTCGGAAGCGGGTTCACAAGACCGAGTTTGAGAACAGACGCGTCAGGCATCGCCTCACGTACATATTGATAAGGAATACCGGAGGTGATCACACCGACCTTCGTATCGCGCATCTCCACGCGGTTGATCGGGAAATCATACGCATCCTCAGCCATCTTCTTCTCACGCTCTTCCACATGAAGATGACGGAATTTCGCATTGCCGGGCATCATAACGTTTTTACGGAAATTCTTTACGTACGGCTTCGGCTCAAGCTCCACACGGTCCTCGAGATTGACAAGGCCCTGGGAGTGAGAAAGACGTGTCGTCGTGCGAAGCATAACGGGAGTGTCGTACTTCTCGCTCAACTCGTAAGCGAACTTGATGAACTCCTTCGCCTCACCGCTGTCCGAGGGCTCGATCACAGGCACCTTCGAAGCACGGGCAACCGCACGGCTGTCCTGCTCGTTCTGGCTTGAGTAAAGGCCGGGATCATCGGCAGCGACAAGCACAAGTCCACCGTTTACACCGATGTAGGACACCGTGTAAAGAGGATCGGATGCCACGTTGACACCGACATGCTTCATGGAAGCGAGCGCTCTCGCGCCTGCCATGGATGCTCCGATGGCAACTTCCATCGCAACCTTCTCATTCGGCGACCACTCAGCATACACTTCTTCGTATTTGACGATCGATTCACTGATCTCGGTACTCGGTGTTCCCGGGTACGCTGCACTCACCGTAACTCCGGCTTCCCACGCGCCGCGCGCGATCGCCTCGTTACCGAGCATGATTTTCTTCTCTGCCATAGATCCTCCGTTACTGTCGCGGAATTTCCGCTGAATTCATAAGCCGTCATTCCGGCATTTTCCGCCGAAACACCTTCAACGAGAAACCGCCGCGCGGGTGCGCAGCGGTCTGCCGTCACTAATCCTAGATTATAGGACAAGTTTATGTAGATGTCAATTTTTTCATTCGATAAGACCGAGCTTTTCGGAGAGCTTTTTGTAGAGTTCGAGTTCTGCCGCGCTCATATTCTGAACAACCGTATCATCTTCTTTATACAATTTCCCTTCAATACCGAGCGATGACAGTTTATCCACGAGTTTTTCGGTAAAAACATAGCAGTTCTCATACACATCTGCCCACGCGTCAGTTGCATAGTCATATCCGAAGTTTATTTGGAATATGCGCTCAATTTCACTGTTTTGGTCCTTACCCCAGTAAAACTGCGCAGGTCTTGAAATAAACAGCGGAAAATCACGGTAGTCATACCATTCAAGCTGCATATACGACCCGTCTGTCAATTGAAACACGAAACCAAATCCCGGATGTTTAAACTGTTCATTTTGCGACAGGTAAACCTTGTACGAAGACACATCCTTCGCGTAATCAATCTCGGTTCCGACAAGATCAAAGTAGCCTTCGCGAACAAACAACCGCTCTTCCGAAAGCGTCGCGTAAGTGCAAAACCTAAACGGATACACCATGTATACGATCAATGCGAAATACAAAACCGTCTTCCATATCTGAAACCTTTTCGCGGAGAAAAGTAATATGGCAATTACGGAAATCAGGAAAATGGTCCATCCGCGTTCAAAAAACAGAACATCCCACTCCGATTGCAGCGCTACAACTGCCTTCTCACGAACATTATACCATCCCAAAGCCAGCCGTACATTGAGAGGAATTTCGGTTTTGCTTGCACGGACGGCGAAAATGATCAATATAGCGATCGAACAGCATCTTGCGACAATGCGATCGATCACTTCGATGATGCTTCTGCCGCATTTTCCGCTGCGCATTCTGACGATAACACTGCATGCAAAGAGTGCCAACGCAAGAACAGGCATAACATCAAAAACGGCAATCCCGAGGATGATCGCTTTCCAGGGGAGAAGGATCCGCCAGGCAACGGCTCCGAACAGAGCCATGTTTAAAAGGATTGCCGGAACCATCCCGATATATATTCTCCAAAAGTACTCCCACACAGAGAATTGCTTATCTCTCAACGTCTCCCCGAATGAGGCGTTGCCCTTCATCTGACGCCGCCACTCACAGAGATCCATGAGACCGCTTTCCCTCGTACATGCCTTTGGCATAGGAACATACGTATACGCTCTTGCGCGCTCGATCGTTCCGAAGAAAACAGCCGCAGCCGCTGCAATCAACCAGTACCCGCCCTCGATCACCCAGATAAGCGCGCACAGAAACAGCAACAACCATCCGAAACGGAACCGGTTTTTCTTTCGGTACTCCGCATATAGTTCTTTCATTTGCAATCCCCCACACGTAACTTTTATCATACCGTTTACGAAAGCCGTAAGCTTCCTGAAACGGCCCGATCTTTTCCAAGGATTATATATTATTTTACGGAAAATGTCAATTTTGTTTACGCTCTGTCGCTCAATTATTTTCCGTATTATTTAATTACATTTGACGAAAGTCTGAAATAATGGTAAAGTTACTGCGTCGGGCGAAAAACCCGCGATTTCGATTGATTTGGGAGGCTTTCCATGAAGCTTTGGGGAGGACGTTTTACAAAAGAGGAAAATGCGCTTGTCAACGATTTCAACGCTTCGCTTCGGTTTGACCGCAGATTTTACCGTCAGGACATTCGCGGAAGTATCGCTCACGCTACCATGCTCGGCAAGCAGGGCATTCTCACTGAGGATGAGTGCAAGCTGATCTGTGACGGTCTCTCCAAGATCTTAGCGGAACTCGACCGTGGTACGCTTGCGTTCGACGAGGAAGCCGAGGACATCCACAGCTTTATCGAGGCAACACTTACGGAGCGCATCGGCGATGCCGGCAAGAAGCTGCACACGGGTCGCTCCCGCAACGACCAGGTTGCTCTTGATATGAAGCTTTACGTCCGCGATGAGATTGACGAGACGATGCGACGCATCACGGAGCTCCTCAAGGTGATCCATCGCCTAATGAAGGAGCACATTGATACGATCATGCCCGGTTTCACGCATCTTCAGAAAGCACAGCCTGTTACTCTCGCACATCATCTCGGCGCGTATATGGAGATGTTCAAGCGCGATTACTCCCGACTTGCCGATGTACGTGCACGCATGAATTACTGCCCTCTCGGCGCAGGTGCTCTTGCCGGAACCACCTATGATCTTGACCGCGAGTACACAGCAAAGCTGCTCGGTTTTGACGGTCCGACCGCAAACAGCATGGACTCCGTTTCCGACCGGGATTACGTCATCGAATATCTCGACGCTTGCGCGATCGTTATGATGCACTTAAGCCGTTTCTGCGAGGAATATATCGTATGGAACACCAATGAGTACCGCTTCATCTCAGTTGATGATTCGTATTCCACCGGCAGCTCCATCATGCCTCAGAAGAAAAATCCCGACATCGCGGAGCTGATCCGCGGCAAGACCGGCCGCGTATACGGCGCGCTCACCTCGATGCTCACGACGATGAAGGGACTGCCTCTCGCGTACAACAAGGATATGCAGGAGGACAAGGAGCTCACCTTCGACGCGATTGACACGGTTAAGGGTTGCCTCACTCTCTTCACGAACATGCTCGCAACGACGCAGTTCCATAAGGATACCATGGAGAAAAGCACTGCCGGCGGTTTTACCAATGCAACCGACGCAGCCGACTACCTTGTCAAGCACGGCGTTCCGTTCCGTGACGCTCATGGCATCATCGGACAGCTGGTTCTCGCCTGCGAGGAGAAAGGTTGCACGCTCGACACTCTTCCGCTGTATGACTACCAGACCATCTGCCCCGCGTTCGGGGAGGACATCTACGACGCGATCAGCCTGAAGACATGCGTCGCCAAGAGAAACACGATCGGTGCTCCCGGCCCCGATGCTCTCAAGCGTGAGATTGACGGTGACGAGGCGTTTCTCAAGTCCATCGGAGCGTTTGTTGAGTATTAATCCCTGTTCCTATTAAACAATTAAAATAATAACGGCTGACCGAGGTAATCTCAGTCAGCCGTTTTCTATTCTCTGCAAATCTTATTTTGTCACACGAACAGGCACGCGTCCCCGAAGCTGAAGAACCGGTACTTCTCTTTCACTGCCTCCTGATAAGCATTCATCACATGCTCCTTTCCTGCAAATGCGGAAACAAGCATCAGAAGCGTCGACTCCGGCAGATGGAAATTCGTGATCAGCGCGTCCATGCACTTGAACTTATACCCCGGGTAGATGAAGATGCTCGTATCTCCCTCGCACGCCTTCACGGTACCGTCTTCAGCAGCGACCGTCTCGATCGTGCGGCAGCTCGTTGTTCCGACACAGATCACGCGGTGTCCGTTGCGGTGCGCCTCGTTGATCTTCTCGGCGTCCGCAGGAAGCACGCGGTAAGACTCCGTATGCATCTTGTGATCGAGAACATTTTCCTCCTTGACAGGACGGAACGTTCCAAGTCCTACGTGAAGCGTCACATGTGCGATCGACACACCGGATGCCTCAATCTCCGCGAGCAGTTCTTTCGTAAAATGAAGTCCTGCCGTAGGTGCGGCAGCCGATCCCTCATACTTTGCGTACACCGTCTGGTAACGGTTGCGGTCCAGAAGCTTATGGCGGATGTACGGCGGCAGCGGCATCTGTCCGAGCCGGTCGAGGATCTCCTCAAATATGCCGTCGTAATCAAACCGTACGATTCGGTTTCCGTCATCCTTCACCTCAGTGACTGTTGCGATCAGCGATCCGTCACCGAAGGAAATCCTGTCTCCTTCCTTCGCACGTTTGCCCGGTTTTGCCAACGTCTCCCAGGAGCGATCTCCGAGGCGTTTGAGCAGAAGAAGCTCCATCCGAGCGCCGACGTGGGGATTCTCTTCGGAACCCTCAATACATTTTCCGCCGGGAACCTGTCTCGGAAGGCGTTCGCCGATCAGTCTCGCGGGGATCACCTTGGTGTCATTGATGACAAGGCAATCGCCGGGATTGAGATACTGTCCGATCTCACGGAACACCGTGTGCGTCACTTCACCCGTCTTCTTATCGACAACCATCAGGCGTGAGGAAGCGCGGTCCGTGAGCGGATCCTGCGCGATTAGCTCCTTCGGCAGATGATATTTGAAATCACTTGTTTTTAAAGTTTCACTCATAAACAATCCTTACCGGGTCAAACTCCATACTCTGCGTAGTACGCATCCAGCTTCGCGCGCATCTCATCGTCGATGAACACCTGTCCGTTCACCTCGCGTCCGTTCAGGTACTCAATGACTTCCTTCATCGATACGATGGCAGCAGTCTCAAGACCGTAGTTCTCGCGGATCTCATCCAAAGCGCCCTTGTCACCCTTGCCGCGCTCGCAGCGGTTCAGGGAAACCATCAGTCCGACAAGTTTTACGTCGGCAGCGGCCTTTACGATCGGAAGCGTCTCGTCCATGGATTTGCCGGAGGTCGTAACGTCCTCGACAACAACGATGCGGTCGCCGTCCTTCAACGGACTTCCGAGTAAAATGCCGACATCGCCGTGGTCCTTGACTTCCTTGCGGTTCGAGCAGTACCGAACCTCCTTGCCGTACAGCTTCGCATATGCGATCGCGGTTGCGACAGAGATCGGAATGCCCTTGTATGCAGGTCCGAACACGACATCAAAATCATCGCCGTAGCGGTCGTGAATTGCCTTCGCATAATATTCTCCAAGTTTCATGAGCTGCGTTCCCGTTACGTACAATCCCGCATTCATGAAGAACGGTGACTTGCGACCGCTCTTTAAGGTGAACTCGCCGAAGCGAAGTACACCGCAGTCCAGCATGAACTCGATAAACTCCTTCTTGTAAGCTTCCATAGGTTCCCTCCGTGTGTATGTTTTATTTGAATTCATTGTTTCCGAAATCTTGTAACATTGATCCCGCAGTGATATCCGTATGCAGGATCATTTTACGCATCCGATCAACTCGTTGATATCCTCGATCCTGTTGCGCTTCATGTATGCTTCAATTCCCTCCACGATCTCCTCGGTAACCTTCGGGTTGTGGAAGTTCGCGGTTCCGACACTCACGGCGGTTGCGCCGGCCATCAGGAATTCAAGCGCATCCTCAGCGCACGCAATGCCGCCCATTCCGAGGATCGGGATAGATACCTTCTGCGCAACCTGGTAGACCATACGTACAGCAACCGGTTTGATCGCAGGACCCGAAAGTCCGCCCGTCTTGTTCGCAAGGGCAAATGTGCGTCGGTTGATGTCAATCTTCATGCCCGTGATCGTGTTGATCAGGCTGACCGCATCCGCTCCGCCGTTCTGCGCTGCCAGCGCCATCTCCGTGATATCAGTCACATTCGGGCTCAATTTCATGATGATCGGCTGTCTCGCAACCTTTTTGACAGCTCTCGTGATCTCCTCGATCTTCGCTGCGTTCGTCCCGAAAGCGATGCCGCCTTCCTTTACATTCGGGCAGCTGATGTTGATCTCGAGAAGGTCCGCGTTCGTCTCGGCAAGACGCTCCACCGCCTTCACGTACTCCTCCTCGGAATGACCGCAGACATTGACGACGATCGCAGTGTCAAATTTTGAAAGAAACGGCAGATCGCGCTCGCAGAACACATCAAGTCCGGGGTTCTGCAGTCCGATCGCGTTGAGCATGCCGCCGGTTGTTTCCGCAACTCTCGGTGTGGGATTTCCTTCCCACGGTGTGATCGCGACGCCCTTGGTGACAACGCCGCCGAGTTTGCTCAGGTCAACAAACTCGCTGTATTCGATGCCCGAGCCGAAGGTGCCTGATGCCGTAAGTACAGGGTTCTTCAGGATTACTCCGGCGAGATTTACGCTTGTATTCATAGAAAATTCTCCAATATGTCTTCGAAAAATGGTCACTGTAACGCAGTCTGATCAGCGCTTTCTCAGAAGCACAGCTCTTTCACATCGAACACTGGCCCCTCGGTGCAGATCCTCGCGTTGTGAACATGTGAATGCGCGTCTACGGACTTCGTCTTCGTGATGCACCCAAGGCACGCTCCGACGCCGCAAGCCATGCGCTCCTCAAGAGACACATACGTTGAAACATTGCGTTCCGCGGCAAGTCCGGCGAGTCCGCGAAGCATCGGCATCGGACCGCATGCCGCGATCACTGTTTCATTTTCCGCGCCATTAGGGATCAGATTGTTCTCCCGGATCGCGTCGATCACGGTTCCGTAAGTTCCGAGGCTGCCATCGTCCGTTGCCACATAGCATGTTGCGTACTTCTCCATATCATCAAGAAGAAACGTATCCTTCGTGCGGTATCCAAGCACTGCGATAACCTCGTATCCTGCCTGTTTCCACTCCTTCGCGAGCAACAGCATCGGAGGGATTCCGATGCCTCCGCCGACCAGGATGCGTTTCGGAGCTTCCGCCCCTTCGGCAACCTTCGAGTATCCGGTTCCGATCGGTCCGAGTACCGTGATCGTGTCTCCGGCAGATTTCCCGGAAAATTCTTTCGTGCCGAAGCCGACCGTGCGGTACACAAGACGAAGCGTGCCTGTCTCCTTGTCAACATCGCAAATGCTGATCGGACGCGGCAACAGCCTGCTCAGGTCATCCGTGTACAGACAAACAAACTGCCCGGGCTCCGCTTCCTGCGCGATCGCACGGGCATCTAAAGTCATGGAATATATCCCTTCCTGCAGACAGCTGCTCTCAAGGATCGTCAGGGATTCATAGCGTTTCATGCTTCCTCCGTTACGGCGTCGTCGAGTCGTTTTCCTCGGAAAATGCTCTCCTCTTCGCCCGTAACATTCTACCATATCCTACCCCGTTTACGCAAGAACGTAAAAGTTCGAATTTCGGTCAAACTGTTGCCATTTTCCGAAGTATCAAGTATAATGAACACCGTATGTGCGCTTTGCAAAGTTGTATGATTATTGATTTTATTGTGATGTGGGGATTTACTGGCGCACAATTACAAATGAGAGGTTATCATGAGCGATTATTTATCCATGGGTGTGGACATTGGTTCCACCACAGTCAAAATTGCGATCCGTAACAACGATGGGGAGGTTCTGTTCTCCGATTACGAGCGACACTACGCCAATATCCAGCAGACGCTGGCTACGCTGATCGCCCGCGGAATGGAGAAACTCGGCGACCAAACCGTATGCCCTGTGATCACGGGTTCCGGCGGTCTCACGATCTCCAAGCACCTTGATGTTCCCTTCCTTCAGGAGGTTGTCGCGGTATCCAACGCGCTCGAGTACTATTCTCCCAAGACCGACGTAGCTATCGAGCTCGGCGGTGAAGACGCTAAGATCATATATTTTACGAACGGTATCGACCAGCGTATGAACGGTATCTGCGCCGGCGGTACGGGCTCGTTCATCGACCAGATGGCAAGTCTTCTGAAGACCGATGCCTCCGGTCTCAATGAGTACGCCAAATCCTATCAGGCAATCTACCCGATCGCGGCACGCTGCGGTGTGTTCGCCAAGACCGATATCCAGCCGTTGATCAATGAAGGCGCGACCAAGCCTGACCTCGCGGCTTCTATTTTCCAGGCTGTTGTCAACCAGACCATCAGCGGTCTCGCCTGCGGTAAGCCGATCCGCGGCAATGTCGCTTTCCTCGGCGGCCCGCTTCATTTCCTGACGGAGCTTCGCGCCGCGTTCATCCGCACGTTGAAGCTTACGGACGAGCAGGTTTACGCTCCCGATCATTCCCATCTGTTCGCGGCCATAGGTTCCGCAATGTCCTCCTCGATGGACAACCCGGTGCTTCTCTCGGAGCTTCACGACCGTCTTGAGAACGGTATCGAGATGGCATTTGAGGTCAACCGTATGGAGCCTCTGTTCTCCTCCAACGAGGAGTATGACGCATTCGTAAAGCGCCACAGTGTCCACACGGTAGGCAAGGGTGACCTTGCATCGTACGAGGGCGACTGCTTTTTGGGTATCGACGCCGGTTCCACAACGACGAAGCTTGCGCTTGTCGGCGAGGACGGCTCTCTTCTGTATTCCTTCTACAGCAACAATAACGGCAGCCTCTTGAAGACGACCATCAAGGCTCTCAAAGAGGTTTATTCGCTGTTGCCTGACAGTGCGCGCATCGTGCGTACCTGCTCAACCGGTTACGGCGAATTGCTGGTTAAGGCTGCCCTCATGCTCGATGAGGGTGAGGTTGAGACGGTTGCCCACTATCACGCTGCAGCATTTTTCAACCCCGACGTCGATTGCATACTCGATATCGGCGGTCAGGACATGAAGTGCATCCAGATCAAGAACGGAACCGTTGACAAGGTTCAGCTCAACGAGGCTTGCTCCTCGGGCTGCGGTTCCTTCATCGAGACGTTCGCGAAGAGCCTCGACTATGAAGTTGCTGACTTCGCCAAAATTGCTCTTTTCGCGGAAAATCCGATCGATCTCGGCTCCCGCTGTACCGTCTTCATGAACTCGAAGGTGAAGCAGGCGCAGAAGGAAGGCGCGACCGTTGCGGACATCTCCGCGGGTCTTGCGTACTCCGTCATCAAGAACGCCCTTTATAAAGTTATCAAGGTCACGTCTGCCAAGGAACTCGGTTCCAAGATCGTTGTCCAGGGCGGTACGTTCTACAATGACGCCGTTCTCCGAAGCCTCGAGCGCATCGCCGACTGTGAGGTGATCCGCCCCGATATCGCAGGTATCATGGGCGCGTTCGGTGCTGCCCTGATCGCTCGCGATCACTATGAGGGCAAGGCGACCACGATGATCTCCCGCGAGGATCTGAACGATCTCCGTTTCGAGACCTCGATGGCTCGCTGCAAGGGCTGTACGAACGCATGTCTTCTGACCATCAACCGTTTCTCCGGCGGACGCCAGTTCGTATCCGGCAACCGTTGCGAACGCGGCATCGGCAAGGAGAAGAACAAGGAGGGCATCCCGAACCTCTTCGAGTACAAGCTCAAGAGAACGTTCAATTATGAGCCTCTCACGATCACGCAGGCTCCGCGCGGCATCGTCGGTATTCCGCGTGTCCTCAACATGTACGAAAACTATCCGTTCTGGTTTACATTTTTCACAAAACTCGGCTACCGTGTCATCGTATCGCCGGCTTCGAACCGCAAAATCTACGAACTCGGCATCGAGTCGATCCCGTCCGAGTCCGAGTGCTACCCGGCCAAGCTTGCGCACGGTCACATCAGCTGGCTGATCAATCAGAAGGTTCCGTATATCTTCTATCCGTGCATTCCTTACGAGCACAAGGAGGACGAGAACGCCGGCAACCACTACAACTGCCCGATCGTCACCTCCTACGGGGAAAATATCAAAAATAACGTGGACGAGCTCAAGACTTCCGACATTGTCTATGAGAACCCGTTCTTCTCGTTTGAGACCGAGGCGATCATTACCGAAGGACTTGTGAGACATTTTACGACAAAGGGCATCTCCAAGCAGGAGATCAAGGAAGCCGCACATGCCGCATGGGCTGAACAGATGGCCATCAAGGAGGATATCCGCCGTAAGGGCGAGGAAACTCTCGAATATTTGAAGGAAACCGGTCGAATGGGTATCGTTCTAGCCGGTCGCCCGTACCACATCGACCCTGAGATCCATCACGGAATCCCGGATATGATCTGCTCCTACGGCGTTGCCGTTCTCACGGAGGATTCCGTGTCACATCTCGGCTGCGTCGACCGTCCTATGATCGTCGTCGACCAGTGGATGTACCACACAAGACTTTACAACGCTGCCGCTTTCGTGCGCACGCAGGACAATCTCGAGCTGATCCAGCTCAACTCCTTCGGCTGCGGTCTCGACGCGGTTACGACCGACGGTGTAAGCGATATTCTGACAAGCGCCGGCAAGATATACACCGTTTTGAAGATCGACGAGGTCAACAACCTCGGTGCTGCCCGCATCCGTGTTCGTTCTCTTCTGTCCGCGGTGCGCGAGCGTACCAAGAAGCACGTATCCGCGCCTGTTTACTCTTCCGCTCACAACCGTGTGATCTTCACGGAGGACATGCGCAAGAACTATACGCTGCTTGCCCCGCAGATGTCGCCGATCCATTTTCGGCTGATCGAGCCGGCTCTCAGAGCTCACGGCTACAATATTGAAGTGCTTGACACCAATGACAACCGTGAAGCGATTGACGTAGGTCTTCAGTATGTAAACAACGACGCCTGCTACCCGTCTCTGATCGTTGTCGGACAGATCATGAGCGCCCTGCAGTCAGGACGGTATGATCTCAACAAGGTTGCCGTCATGATCTCACAGACCGGCGGCGGCTGCCGTGCGACCAACTATATCGGATTTATCCGTCGCGCTTTGGCGAAGGCAGGCATGGGTCACATTCCGGTTATCTCCATCAGCACAAGCGGCATTGAGAAAAACCCCGGACTTGAGTATACGCCGAAGCTTCTGATGAGTGCTCTCGAGGCTCTGATCTACGGTGATATCTTCATGAGAGTTCTGTACCGCACCCGCCCGTACGAGCTTATTCCGGGCTCTGCGAACGCTCTCTACGAAAAATGGAACGCGATATGCGAGAAGGATGTTGTCAAAGGCAAGCTTCACAAATTTAAGAAGAACTGCCGTGACATCATCAAGGAATTCGATGAACTTCCTCTGGTTGAAGGCCTGAAGAAGCCTCGTGTAGGTGTTGTCGGCGAGATCCTTGTCAAGTTCCTTCCTACTGCCAACAACCATCTGGTGGAGTTGCTTGAGCAGGAAGGCGCCGAAGCCGTATGTCCCGATCTTCTCGACTTCTTCCTCTACTGCTGCTACGACTGCAACTTCAAGTCAGAGTACCTTGGCAAGAGTAAGAAGGAAGCAAGACTCAACAATCTTGCGATCCGCTTGATCGAATGGTTCCGCAAGCCCGCGAAGAAGGCTCTCCGCGCAAGCAAGCGCTTCAGCGCGCCTTCCGATATCGCAGATCTTGCAAAGAAGGCAGAACCGATCGTCTCCGTCGGCAATATGACCGGCGAGGGCTGGTTCCTCACCGCTGAGATGCTCGAGCTCATCGAGGAGGATGCGCCGAACATCGTATGTACGCAGCCTTTCGCATGTCTTCCGAACCACATCGTAGGCAAGGGTGTTATCAAGGAGCTTCGTCTCCGCCATCCGGAGTCCAACATTGTAGCGGTAGACTACGATCCCGGCGCGAGCGAGGTTAACCAGTTGAACCGTATCAAGCTGATGCTCTCCACTGCACAGAAGCGTCTGGCAGCCAAAGAATCAAACACCAAGGCCTGATCTAAACTTAAAACTGCTTCACAGTGGTATTCACCGTGAAGCAGTCTTTTTATGTATCCCAATGGAGTTGGTTTTTATATTATTCCAGCATTCCGTAGTACCAGCCGGTCACGCCGTCTCTCTTGATCAGCGTACCGCGCGATGTTTCAAGCACAACGGATACTTCGTCCTCGAACGTCACCCTGAGCTGATAATCGGTATAGTCCTCCGTGTAGAGGAACCCATCCGCTCCCTTCTTGAGGAAGACCTTCGGGATCCAATAGTTCTTCTCTGTCTTCTCCTGTCGGCAGTAACACATGTCGCCGGAAGTTTGTAAAACCTTGACACGGTTGTCCGGCTCCTGGATCAGATGCCGCTCCAGTCCTGCGTTCTGGCTGTTCAAAGCCTTCTTCTTTGGAAAATCATCAACGCTTACAAACGAGAAATCCTCCGATTCACAGTTTGGAATTACAAGCGCGTTCATCTGTCCGTCACGCAGAACGGTCATGCCGCCGTCGACGCAGATGATCTTGCGTGAGCGCTGTATGATCGGGTTCGCGCAACGCTTGTATTCCTTGTACCGAAGTGTCGGCCAGTGTCCGACAACGACATAACGGTCAAAGGAAAAGCCCTTGCTTAAGAACGCGTCCGCACGATATACATCTCTCGGCTCCATCTCGTTGAGGTCGCCAGGCAGTATCTGTGCGTGCGCAAACACAAAATTCGGTGTCTCGATCACATGCGGAAGGCTCTGGAGAAACTCAAGCTCTGCAGCGTACACTTCTCGTAGCTCAAGCTTGATCGAGTGCATATTGACATCCGGAGCCAGGCGGATACCTAACTCAGCGCACATATCACGCACGATGGAACGGTTTCTGAGAACATACTGAAGAAGCTCATGGTTGCGATCCGCGCGGAATACCTCACGGCTAAGAAGATCCATGTCACCGGTCACGGCAAACACTCTTCTGCTCGCCGAAAGTTCCATGATATACCGAAGTGTCCGAAGACTCTCGGGACCACGCTCCACAAGGTTTCCGAGAAGGATCAGATAATCCTCCCTCGTGTAATGAACCTTTTCCAGAAGACGCGTGAACGCATCGTAATTACCGAGGATATCGCTTACTACGATGATCCTTCGTTTGTTATCCAGTTTGGGTTGAAAAATCTGTATTGCCATAGTTTCCTACTTGATCCGTTTTGCCACAATGATCAATCGACCGTCGTCATTCGGCTGATCGTGGTAGCAGGTGGAAAGCGTGATCAGCTCGTCACCCCATACAACCTCGAGATCAGACTTGTAGCGGGACATTTTCCTGATCTCTTTCACGTAGAGCTCAAACTCATCCTTGGTCAGGACGCCGCCGTACGTATGATACCGGAAATGACCGCTCGAAACGCTGTAGATCTGCGTCTTGCAGACGGCGAAGATCTCATATACTCCCTCGCTGATCGCGGTGTTGAAGTATATGTACTTGTGTTCGTTATAGTAATCTTCATGCATGTACTCCGGCAGCGTACCGAAGGCGCTTCCGTCGTGCATGTTGTGAGCGTAAATGATGTAATTCTGGCTCTCTCCGAGCTTCGTCTGCTTATCGAGGAACGGCGTACCACGCGTTTCATAGCTGCCGCTGAAGTTGCGGTACAGATAGTACTCGATATTCTTGGGCGTGAACATTACGGGCAGACTGATCCTCGTATCCGGGATCTCGATATAACCGAAACAGTCGGGATTCGCGGAGGAAAGATAGCGATACTGCTCCTTCCAGCGGTCCGAAACGACTGTGGAAAATCTCTTCTTGGCAGTGGAGACGATCTGGTAATCGCCCTCATCCGGGAAGGAATACCCGAGGACAAATCCGGGGTCTTCAAGCTGAGACAGATCGAGATTGGACGCGATACCGCCGTCCATGTTCGAGACGATCTCGTCCTGCTGCTTGCTGTATTGATATCCCTTGTAATAATACCAGGTGATCTCGAGGACGCACACGACGAAAACCATCGATGAGATCAGTAGAACAATGTTCATGATCCCGTTCGAGCTGCGTCTCGACAACGTCTGTTTACGCGCCGCCTCTTCCGATTCCTGAAGGATCGCTTCTCTTCGCGCAAGCACATCCGCGCGCGCGATCTCCTGCGCCTTGCGTCGCACTTCCTTCTTCTCACTCAGGCTGAGATGTTCGTCCATGGCACCCTCCTTTCCTGTTTCTAACTACATATTGTACCACAAAACCGCGTATGATTCCACTGCATTTTTCTATATATCGTGTTTTGCGGACTGTTCTGCACTGATTTTCACGGAAAATTCAATGCTTTGTCGTGTTTTTTGTGTAGTATTTTCCGAAGCAATATGGTACAATGCTTTCGGTGTATTTTCCACATCAAACGAAAGGAGTTTTTCATCGTATGATTTATTCTCACGAAGTAGAAAACATGTGTACCGTTGCACAGGGCGTGCATCACGGCTGTGCTCCGATTCCTGAGGAAGCCAAGTGGGTTCAGGCGAAGGAAGTCAAGGACATCTCCGGTTTCACCCACGGTGTCGGCTGGTGCGCACCTCAGCAGGGTGCCTGCAAGCTCTCTCTGAACATCAAGGAAGGTATCATCCAGGAAGCATTGGTTGAGACCATCGGCTGCTCGGGTATGACCCACTCCGCAGCTATGGCTTCGGAGATTCTTCCCGGTCTTACTGTACTCGAGGCTCTGAATACGGACCTCGTATGTGACGCTATCAACACCGCTATGCGCGAGCTGTTCCTTCAGATTGTTTACGGCCGTTCGCAGAGCGCATTTTCCGAGGACGGTCTTCCGGTCGGCGCAGGTCTTGAGGACCTCGGCAAGGGTCTCCGTTCCCAGGTCGGTACGATGTACGGTACTCTGAAGAAGGGTCCCCGCTATCTTGAGATGGCTGAGGGCTATGTAACCGGTATCGCACTTGACGCTGACAACCAGATTATCGGTTACAAGTTCGTATCTCTCGGCAAGATGACCGACTTCATCAAGAAGGGTGACGATCCTAACACCGCTTACGAGAAGGCTTGCGGTCAGTACGGTCGTGTCGCTGATGCTGTCAAGATCATCGATCCGAGAACCGACAAAGAGTTAGAGAAATAATCAGGAGGAAACGACAATGGCATTATTTGAATCGTACGAAAGAAGAATTGACAAGATCAATTCCGTATTGAACAGCTATGGCATCTCCTCCATCGAAGAGGCGGAGAAGATCACGAAGGACGCCGGCCTAAACGTATACGATCAGGTTAAGAAGATTCAGCCGATCTGCTTTGAGAACGCTTGCTGGGCTTACACTGTAGGCGCTGCTATCGCGATCAAGAAGGGTTGCCGCAAGGCTGCTGACGCTGCTGCAGCGATCGGCGAGGGCCTTCAGGCTTTCTGTATCCCCGGCTCCGTTGCCGACACCCGTAAGGTAGGCCTTGGCCATGGTAACCTCGGCAAGATGCTCCTCGAGGAGGAGACGGACTGCTTCGCATTCCTCGCAGGTCACGAGTCGTTCGCGGCTGCTGAGGGCGCGATCGGTATCGCAGAGAAGGCGAACAAGGTTCGCAAGAAGCCTCTCCGTGTTATCCTCAACGGTCTCGGCAAGGACGCTGCCAAGATCATCTCCCGTATCAACGGTTTCACCCATGTAGAGACCGAGTACGATCCTTACACCAACACGGTTAAGGAGATCGGTCGTCACAGCTACTCCGACGGTCTTCGCGCTAAGGTTAACTGCTACGGCGCTGACTCCGTTCCGGAAGGCGTTGCGATCATGTGGAAGGAAAATGTCGACGTTTCCATCACCGGTAACTCGACCAACCCGACCCGTTTCCAGCATCCGGTTGCAGGCACCTACAAGAAGGAGCGCACCGAGGCAGGTAAGAAGTACTTCTCCGTAGCATCGGGCGGCGGTACCGGACGTACCCTTCACCCGGACAACATGGCTGCAGGTCCTGCTTCCTACGGTTTCACCGATACGCTTGGCCGTATGCACAGTGACGCTCAGTTCGCAGGCTCCTCTTCCGTTCCGGCTCACGTAGAGATGATGGGTCTGATCGGTATGGGCAACAACCCGATGGTCGGTGCAACGGTTGCCGTTGCAGTTGCTATCGAGGAAGCTGCTACCGCAGGAAACTTCTGATCATTTGTAAGGTAGTTCTGCATTGCAGAGATGTATAATTTCTGAAGAGTAAAATCGGAGCGCCGGCACAATGCCGACGCTCCTTTTACATGTTCTCAATGTGATACTTCATTCGCACCTGCTCACTTTGCTTGGTCTCCTCTGCGGTAATCACCGATCGCAATTCCGATACCGATCAGGAAACAGATAAAGCTCGCAAACGCACATATAATGATAAAGATTATATTGTCAATAAAGCTACTGAATGATGATGAGAAAAGCATCGTTATACAGATCACGAAGAACACTACTACAGCAAACGCGAACGATACACACAGAAAAATCGTAGCCTTCTTATTGTGAAACGCAAACCACATACCGAAGATAAACGAAATCGAGGCTGCCGCGAACAGGAAAAGCGAAAGATACCCCATCCACTCCGGACCCTTGCCGATGCTGTCCGAATGATATGTCTCGTAAAGCAGAAGCAGCCCTGCTCCTGCAACGATCAGCAATGCCGTCGCGACAAAACAGGATATCGATTTTTCTTCCCGCTCATGTATCTTCCGTATCATTTCGTTCTAACAAGGCCTGCATTCCGCAACTGGAGTCAGTCATCGTTCTTCTTCGTTACGATCTCAACAAAATACTTGGACTTATAGATGCTCTCCGCAGGTACAACGCCGCGTACACTGCTCTCAGGGTACACGTTCGTATCGTGACCGATAATGGTTCCGGGGTTCAGGACGGTGCTGCAACCAACTTCAACGCGGGAACCGAGGAACGCTCCGACTTTCTTGCGTCCGGTTTCAACAGCTTCGCCCTCGTTCTTGATCACGACAAGCTTCTTGTCCGAGCGAACGTTCGAGGTGAGCGCCTGCGCTCCCATATGTGCCTTGTAGCCGAGGATGGAGTCGCCTACGTAGTTGTAGTGCGGCACCTGCACCTTATCAAACAAAATGACATTCTTAAGCTCCGTCGAGTTTCCTACGACAGCGCCGTCACCGACGAGTGCGTTACCGCGGATGAACGCTCCGGGGCGGACCTCCGTGCCCTTTCCGATGATGCAGGGACCTGCGATGTACGCGGTAGGATACACCTTGGCATCCTTCGCGATCCACACATCCTCCTCAGGATGATCATACTCATCAAGTGAAAGAGTCGCGCCAATCTCAAGGATCGTGTCCTTAATCTTGTCGAGAGCCTCCCACGGATACGTGCAACCCTCAAGCATCTCCTTTGCAAGCGTAGCGTAAGGAGCCTCATACAAAGCTTTGATCGTAATGTCCATATAAATTATCCTCCGTTAAGTTATGTGTGCTGATATGTTCAACGAACGTTACATTTCAGCACTTTATAAAACGCGCGCCCCAGAGAATCCTGCGGCGCGTGATTATCAATTTATTACCGGATCGTCTCCTGTCCGCCCATGTAAGGCCGCAAAGCCACAGGGATGCGAATGGAACCGTCCTCCTGCAGATTGTTCTCAAGGAACGCGATCAGCATACGCGGAGGCGCGACCACGGTGTTATTCAATGTATGCGCAAAATACTTGTTGCCGTTCTCTCCGTTTACACGGATCTTCAGGCGTCTTGCCTGCGCATCTCCGAGGTTCGAGCAGCTGCCGACCTCGAAATACTTCTTCTGACGAGGAGACCATGCCTCTACGTCACAGCTCTTAACCTTAAGGTCTGCCAGGTCACCCGAGCAGCACTCAAGCGTACGTACGGGAATATCAAGGGTGCGGAAGAAATCAACCGTATTCTGCCACAGCTTATCGTACCACTTCATGCTGTCCTCAGGCTTGCAGACAACGATCATCTCCTGCTTCTCAAACTGATGGATACGATACACACCTCGTTCCTCGATACCGTGAGCGCCCTTCTCCTTGCGGAAGCAAGGGGAATAGCTCGTCAGCGTATACGGCAGATCATCCTCCTGAAGGATCGTATCGATAAAGCTGCCGATCATCGAGTGCTCGCTCGTACCGATCAGGTACAGGTCCTCACCCTCGATCTTGTACATCATGCTGTCCATCTCAGCGAAGCTCATGACACCGGTCACAACGTCGCTGCGGATCATAAACGGCGGTACATAGTACGTGAAACCGCGGCCGATCATGAAATCACGCGCGTACGACAATACAGCGCTGTGCAGGCGCGCGATGTCGCCCTTCAGATAGTAGAAACCGTTGCCGGCAACCTTTCTCGCTGCGTCAAGGTCGATACCGTTCAGACGCTCCATAATATCCGTATGATACGGGATCTCGAAATCCGGAACGACGGGATCTCCGAACCGCTCGAGCTCCACATTTTCAGAATCATCCTTACCGATCGGCACCGACGCGTCGATGATGTTCGGGATGACCATCATGCGCTTGCGGATCTCCTCCGAGAGCTCCGTCTCCTGCGCCTCAAGCTCTGCGAGATGCTCGGAAAATTCCGTCACCTGCTTCTTGAGTGCCTCGGCCTCCTCGCGCTGGCCCTTCGCCATCAGACCTCCGATCTGCTTGCTGATGGTGTTTCGCTTGTTACGAAGGTCATCTGCCTCCTGCTTAGCGGCGCGGCTCTTCGCGTCAAGCTCGATCACCTCGTCAACAAGAGGAAGCTTCTGGTCCTGGAACTTGTTGCGAATATTCTGCTTTACGATCTCGGGATTCTCCCGTACAAACTTAAGATCAAGCATTCAATGCCTTCTTTCCGCGTTATTACACGCTTTATATAATCATTTCGTAAAATGTAAACCCCGCAGTTACTGCATCGGCGTTCCCATCGGTGTGCCACCCTCGGCGCCCTCGTACTTGCTCAGAAGCTCGTCGATGTCCTCCTGCGTATTCAACACCTGGCTGAACGCGAAGGAATACTTCTTGCCCTTCGATTCCATGTAGCGGTAAGCGATCATGAACGTCGTCTCGTCGAAGTTCGTCAGGTACTTCTCATTGATGCGGCGGATCGCCTGGTCGATCGTGAGATCGCCGTCGCTGCACACATCGGAAAATACGGTGTTGAACGCGTCGTACACGATTCTCTCCTGCATCGCGAAATCCGAAGAGATGTTCTGCTGCTGGAACGCGTACAGGTAAACCTTCAACCAGGGGTTCATGGACGCATACCACGCGTACACGGTGTCGTACTTCTGGTTCATATAACAGATCTCACGAGCCCATCCGGACGAGAGATACGAGGCATCGACGATGCGTTTGATCTCACGGTCGGTGAGGAAGAGATTGTATTTTTCGCTGAACTTCTTGACGATCTTCGTACGCTTCTTCTCCGCGGACGGAAGTCCGTAGGAGTTCGGCTTCTGATTATTGTAAATTCCGGAATAGTTGATCGCGTTGTTGTACGCGTTCGTCATGTTGCGCGCCTGGTCCTGATAGGAAGGCGACGTTGTACCCGCAGCCGGCCGTGTCACGTAGCCGGTATAGTATGCGCCGGGCTGCGCCGGATTGTACCCGCCGGGACGGGAATAATTCGTTGCGCCATTCGGGCTCATACCGTTCGTGCGGTAATTATTTACAGTCGAACCGTACGGCGAAGTCCCTGAGGTTCCGCCGATATTGTCCGCGCTGCGGTATGCGTTTGGCATTCCGTTCGTATACATGTTTCGATTTACCTGCCCGTTTGTATTCTTATCGGATTTTGAACTCGCGTTAATTGCCCAGATGATCAGGAAGAACGGTAACAGTCCGCATGCGGAAAGTGCGATAAGACCGATGATCTTTCCGATGCTGATGTTACGTTCCCTCATATGATCGCGCGCCCCGGTTCGTTTCAGTACCGATGACAGAATCGCAAAGAAAATAATGATTCCGATTACTGATCCCACAACAACCTCCAAAGCGACTTTTGTCGACTAATTATACAATACTTCTCGTTATTTCGCAACACGCGCCAACTCTTGATATGACAATTTTCCCCCGAACAGATCAAGCGCGCTTCCCACCGTAAAATCGAGCTTTCCCTTGCTCACCTCGCGGAACAGCTCGATTGCTTTCTTACTGTGGATCCCTCCCGCGTACGTTACGGGATTTCCGTCGTAATCCGCAAGCATGGCCACGAGGTCCTCCTCCATGCCGTTTCTCTTGCCCTCCGAATCCACGCCGTGGATCAAAAACTCCGCGCAGAACGGTTCTAGCATCTTCAGAAGATCCGGTGTCACGGCAAGCTTCGTAAAATGCTGCCAGCGATCTGTGACCACGGTGTAATTGTCAAACTGTCTGCGGCAGCTGAGGTCTATGACGATGTGCTCTTTGCCGACGGTATCGGCAAGCTTGAACAACCGTTCCACGGAAAATTCTCCCTCGTGGAACAGGTAGGTGGTCACAATGACATGGGACGCGCCCTTCTCGAGGAACAGGGACGCATTTTTCGCCGTAATGCCTCCGCCGATCTGCAGCCCGCCCGGATATGCCGCAAGAGCATCCAGGCCCTGAGCAAGTGTCGCCTCGTAATACGGGCTGTCCTTCTTGTTCAGCAGGATCACATGTCCGCCGGTAAGTCCGTCATCGCGGTAAAGACCGGCATAGTACGACGCGGGACGCTCGGACACGTAGTTCTCATCAGCCTTATTCCCGGTGTCCTGCAGGCTTCCCCCAACGATCTGCTTGACCTTGCCGTTGTGAATGTCAATACACGGTCGAAACCTCATTGCAATCTCCTTTTCGCTGCCGTAGCGAAATCACACTCACTTGTGATACGGTTCCCCTGCCCGTATCTTAAACGCTCTGTAAATCTGCTCGAGAAGGATCACCCGCATCAGCTGGTGCGGAAATGTCATTCTTGAAAAGCTGAGGCGGTAATCGCATTCCTTCAGCACTTCCTCAGAAAGCCCAAGCGAACCTCCGATTATAAAACAGATATGACTCACTCCCCCGACGCAGAGCTCGTCGATCTTCCCGGAGAGTTCTTCGGAAGAAAGGTTCTTCCCGTCAATGGCAAGCGCGATAGTGTACGCGTCCTGCTTCATCGCCTTAAGAAGCCGTTCCCCCTCCGTCCTGCGGATCTTCGCCTCCTCCGCCGCGGAAGCGCCGTCCGGCGTCTTCTCATCGGCGACCTCGACGATCTGCAGGTCGGTGTACCTTGTGAGACGCTTGCTGTACTCCGCGACCGCGTCACGCAGGTATGTCTCTTTGATTTTCCCTACACATAAAATCGTGATCTTCATCGGTGCACGGTTTCCTTACTGCAGTTTACTGTTCGTCCGTTTCCGTACTGTTCTCGGTCGCGTCCTCATCATCAGCCTTCTTCACAGCAACGCTCTCGATCCTGCGGTTTTCACAGTTCAGTATACGGAAAATCCAGTCCCCGTAACGGATCTCGCCGTTCTCCCCGTCCTCGGGTATGTGCCCAAGACGCGCGACTAAAATACCGTTCAGCGTCTCGAAATTTTCCTCGTCCTCCTCGGAAAATTCAATATCGATCAGTTCCTTGAGTTCCTCCACGGGGATGCTCCCGCTCACGATCAGCTCATCGCCCGAACGTGTCGCTTCCTCATCCTCCTCGTCGTACTCATCAAGGATGTCACCGACGATCTCCTCAAGGATATCCTCCATCGCAACAATGCCGGCCGTCTGACCGTACTCATCGATGACGATCGCCATGTGGATCTTCTTCGACTGCATCTCGCCGAACAAAGCATCGATCGGCATCGTCTCGGGAACATTGAACGGCTCCCTTGCAACTTTCTTAAGCGGCGCGTTCTTGTCGCCTTCGAGGAACTCCAGGATAACGTCCTTTAAGTACAGAATGCCGACGATGTTGTCAAGGTTTTCCTCATAGAGAGGGTATCTTGAGAAATTCGAATGCAGCATGCTGTGGATCACGTCCTCAAGAGTGTCATCTACGGAAAATGCCTCGATCTTCGTCCGGTTGGTCATGATATCTTTGGCCTGCGTCTCGGAAAATTCCATGATGTTGGAGATCATCTCCGCCTCATCTTCCTCGATCGCGCCCTGGTCCTTGTAGTCGTTGACCAGAGACATCAGTTCTTCGTCGTAATCCTCTTCATTTTTCTTACCCCACCAGCTGCGAAGCAGTCCGGCGAGGCCGCGTTTGCCGGGTTCCCCCATTTCAGATCTTCCGTTCCTTTCCAATGAAACAAACTATTCCTCTTCCGCAGCGCACGGTGCGCCATATGCCTTCGGAAGGTACCTTACAAGGTCTCCTGCCATCAGGCTTCTGCGTCCTATATCTGCCGCCGCGAGATCGCCTGCGGTACCGTGTACCGCAACTGCTGCAGCGGCACACTCCGAAAGGCTCATCGTGCCGTGCAGGCATTCCATGGCAAGTGCCGCAGTGATACCCGCCAATACATCGCCGCTTCCCGCGGTTCCCATGCCGTCGTTGCCGGTTTCATTGAACCATACGGTTCCTTCCCCGACGACAAGCGTACACGCGTCTTTCATGATCAATACATGATCCGTCTCATAATTCCACATTTTTGCGATATCAAGCCTTCTTCTCGGAATGTCAGACACATTGATGTCTAGAAGTCGTCCCAGTTCCGCAATGTGTGGTGTATAAATACAGTTCTTCGGCAACAATCTTCGCAGTTCGCGCATTCTTTTCTGCGGCGTTGTACCCGTAAGTCGTTTGGATATGATATTGAGAGCATCCGCATCCAAAACGATCACATGCTTCAGATCCTCCGGATTGTTCCACTCCTCCGCGACAGCCAAAACGCTGTCCAAAAGTCTCTCTGCTTCCGCATCCGTTCCGAGGCCGGGACCGATCAGGATGACGGAGCAGCCTTTCATCTCCTCAGCGGGATTCTCCAGGAAGCGTTTTCTTCCGCAAAACACTGCCTCCGGCACGGTGTGAAGTACCTCAGGAAGGATCGCTTCCGGCGTAACAAGCTTGCAAAGTCCCGCGCCGCTTCGGTAACATGCCTTCGTTGCAAGCAGCGCTGCTCCGGGGCCGGTATCACTTCCCGCCACGATCAATATGCGTCCGAACGTCCCCTTGTGCCCCGCGGGATCACGCTCCGGCAGTTCAGGCACGCACGTAAGCCTTATGAATTCGCTTTCCGGCAGAGCATCCTCCAAAACACCTGCATCAGCTATAATGACCTCACCCGCATACGCTCTTCCCGGATACAGGATCAATCCGGGCTTTATCGCGGAAAATGTCACTGTCATATCCGCTTGTACTGCATTTCCGAACAAAAGGCCGTTATCCGCGTTAACACCGGAAGGGATATCGATTGCGATCACCGTTAAGTGATCCGAGGCTTCGTGTGCTCTGTTCAGGGAGTCTATAACTTTTGAATCTTCTTCGGTAATCTCCCGGTTGATCCCGATCCCGAAGAGACCGTCCATAACAACATCGTAAGAAGCCCACTCGATTGTCTCATACATTGAACCGATGGAAACCGGCAACCCGGATTCGACCAGCTTTACTCTCTGCGGGGACAATGCATTGAAAGGCATAGGTTTCTCCCACACATCAACCGTGTATCCCTGAGCGGCAAGCATTCGCGACGCAGCCAACGCATCCGCACCATTATTGCCGGGTCCGACCAAAGCGGCAACCTTAAGTTTTTCTCCGATCGCAACGACTGTCATTGCAACAGCGCCGGCCGCCGTCTCGATCAACTCTTCGTTGGAGACGATATCATTGTTGATCAGGCCCCATTCAGCATTCCGGATCTGACCGGCAATAAGAATTCGATCGGTTACAAGAGCCATAGTTTTGCTCCTTCATACAAGGTGCTGTTCACTGATACACACACAGAATTATTATACTCTAACGTTCGTTCCGTGTCAACGATGGCGGGGAGCATTTTACGTGGGCGCTGGTTGCATTTTCCGCATAATCATAGTATAGTTATGGGCATGATACTCAACGTTTCTCACATTACGAAAGCATTCGGCGACAACACCGTTCTCTCCGATGTCACCTTTCTGATAAACGATCATGAAAAGGTTGCTCTGATCGGGCGAAACGGTGCCGGTAAAACGACCCTGTTCCGCATCATCATGGGCGAGATGTCCGCTGACGAAGGAACCTGCACTCTTGCGAAGGACACCCGCATCGGGTATCTGGCGCAGCATCAGGAACTCTCCGGCGAACTCAGCATCTTCGAGGAAGTGCGTGCCGTAAAATCGCATGTATGGGCCATGGAAACCCGCATGCGCGATCTTGAGGAGGCTATGAAGCACGCATCCGGCGATGAACTCGACGCCATGTACCGCGAATACGGGTCTGTTTCGCATGCTTACGAACAGGCCAACGGCTATGCTGCCGAATCCGAGGTTTTGGGCGTTATGCGAGGACTTGGATTTGACGAGAACGACTGGGACAAGAAGGTAAACGTTCTCTCCGGAGGCCAGAAGACACGGGTTGCGCTTGCCAAACTGCTGCTGGAATCTCCGGATATCCTTCTTCTTGACGAACCTACAAACCACCTTGACCTGAACAGCGTGGCTTGGCTGGAGACATTCCTTGCCAATTATCGCGGAGCTGTTTTGATCGTCTCGCATGACCGGTACTTCTTGAACAAGATCGTCTCGAAGGTTGTAGAGATTGATCATACGAAATCAATGGTCTTCGAAGGAAACTACGATGAGTTTGCCGCTAAGAAGGCGATGATCCGCGATGCGGAGCGAAAAGCGTATGAAAAGCAGCAGGCAGAGATCAAGCATCAGGAGGAAGTCATCGCGAAACTTCGTTCCTTCGGCCGTGAAAAGCAGATCAAGCGCGCCGAAAGCCGTGTCAAGATGCTGGAGAAGATGGATCGCCTCGAACGCCCCGCAGAGGAGGAACGAGGCATGTATCTTCATCTTACTCCCCGAATGGAGAGCGGCAACGATGTATTGATACTCTCCGACCTCGCAAAATCCTACGGCTCGCAGGATCTGTTCAGCGGTCTTGATCTTCTGATCCGTAAGGGGGAGAAAGTCGCTCTGCTGGGCGATAACGGTACCGGTAAAACTACACTGCTCAAGATCGTGCGCGGTCTCGTTGAACCGGATAAAGGTACCATACGTTTCGGCGCCAAGGTATGCGTCGGTTACTATGACCAGGAGCAGCAGAATTTCAACGAAGAAAATACTCTCTTCGACGAGATTTCCGATGCATACCCGGCCATGAGCAATACCGAAATCCGAAATACACTTGCTGCGTTTTGCTTTATCGGGGATGACGTCTATCAGCAGATCTCCTCCTTAAGCGGCGGTGAGCGAGGCCGTCTCTCACTCGCAAAGCTGATGTTGAGCGAAGCCAATTTTCTGCTTCTTGACGAGCCTACAAACCACCTGGATATCATCGGACGCGAGATCCTTGAGGACGCGATCCGCGCCTATAAAGGCACTGTATTTTACGTATCACACGACCGTTACTTCGTCAACCGCACCGCCACTCGCGTTCTGGAGCTCACACGGAGCAGGATCCTCTCCTACGACGGAAACTACGACGATTACCTGAATTTCAAGGAACGTAAGGAAGCAGTCGCGTTCGGGCAGGCCGCATATACCGGTGCTTCCGGTGCAACTTCTAAGGGCAATACGTCGAGCGGAGCCACACCCGGCAATTCGGCCTCATCTCCCTCTCCTACAGAGAGCAAGCTCGACTGGAAGGAACAAAAGGAAGCTCAGGCACAGGAACGCAAGAGGCAAAACCGTATCGCAGCGCTGGAGAAGACGATAGAGGAATGTGAAACACGCATTGCCGAAATCGATGAGTTGATGTCCTCTCCGGAAGTTTGCACGAATTCATTCAAGTTGAACGAACTCACAGCGGAACGCAGTGAAACAGAAGAAAAGTTGTTTGAAGCAATGACGGAATGGGAAGGATTAACCTGAAGAAGGAGCTGTACTTTGAAAGTACAGCTCCTTCTTTGTTTCTTACTTACTTGTTATTATTATACTGTCGAAATATTAAATTCTTCCAATCTAGTTTGCAGGAACCGGAGAGAACTGATCTCTCGATGACTGGAAATATTGATACAATGCCATTACCATGTTCTTCGTCTCTTCTTTTTCTGCGGCATTTGCTATCTGATAGATCTCATACGCGGCCGTGAGCACTGACCTTGTCCAGGTTGCTGACACGTTCGGATTGTTCTTCAGCTTCACTACGATTTGGAATTCACTATCTAACTTGTTCGAAGCGATGCCATTGATCTTGAAATATATTTTTCCCTTCGTAGAAATCGGGTCGGTAAAATTCGTGTATTCATTACCATCCTTGTCTATCACTGAGATTACAAAATCTTTGCGCTTGTATCCTGCTGCAGGTGTCAGATAGATATTAATGGAAACCGCTTCCGAACAGTCGACTTTTGATTCAAATGCTGTAATATAGTTGCTGAAATCAGTCGGGTCTCCGTTAGGTGCATACGCTTCAGGAATCTCTGTCAATGTCGGCGTCTCAGGAAACAATGTAGGCAACTTATCCAGATTGTGCTGGAACTGAATCTGAGCATAGTAACCATATTGAATCAACACTTTATGCAGACGTACAGCTACCTCGTCTAACGTACCGGAAGCAATTCTTTCCGCAGCTATGCTTGCGACAGAATAGGTTGCCGATTTAACAACTACACCGTTCTTTTTAAGAACGACGTCGACGGTATCCGTCAGTTCACTGGATGCCAGATGAGTTGCATCAATACGGTAGCATAATACATCTCTTTCACCGACCGTTCTGTTCTTCGAAGGCAACTTACTGAGGACCTTATTTTTCGGTCCGATGGCAGTCAGAACCGAATTATGCGGAGTCGTCTCTACTGTATACTTAGAAGCATCCTCGCCATCCGGAATATGTACATATATGAAAATACCTGTATAGTCCGCCATGTTGATTGTCGGGAGGAACATTACGGTATCCTTCCACTGTGCAGTTACCGTAATGGTGTCTCCGGACGCGAGGACATTGTTGATCTCCGTAAGTGTCTTATCCCATCCGGTAAATTCATAACCGTCCGACGATACCGGATCTTCAGGAAAATCACTCGCAGTAATTGAAGATGCAGTAATTGTATTCAGGCTCTGACCATTCGATACAAAATTCACGGTTCCGGGTTTAACCTGAAAAATTGCAGTAAACGTTTCATTTTCCAGCACGTAATCTGAGTAAGAAGAAAAACTTTCGGAAGTGCTTATTGTATTTCCGCTGCTGTCTACCCATTTTACGAATTCACAGTTTTTCTTCGGTTGTGCCGTAATGGTAAAAGGATTACCATAAAAATATTTTCCGCCTCCAGAAACAGTGCCATATGATTCATTGCACGAAGCAACGTTAATCGTTACGACCTTCCATAACATTACTTCTAATGCGGTATCCTCATAAATGGTAAACGTATATTCCGGTTTTTCACTTACAAGTGTATTATTTTTCGTGTTATACCAGCAGAGCACTCCACTTCCATCTGCGGGGATTGCCTTAACAGTAACAGTATCTCTGTAGTGATACGTTCCGGCACCTGTAAGTGTTGCATCTGTACCATCAAAGGAAAAAGAGTCAATACCGACAGTAACCGTGTATACCCGACGGAATTTAGCAATAAGCGTTGTGTTACCTGTTACTTTGAATCTATAACTTGCTTCTGTACTTACCGTGTTTCCGCTTGTGTCCGTCCATGCAACAAACTCATATCCCGTTTGGGCAGTTGCTGTTACCTGAGCATAATCATCAATAGCATACTGACCGTTTCCTACTACGGTTCCTGCATTTGTATCGTCTGATGAAACAGAAACATCGTATGCCTTTACAAAATTTGCAAGTATTACATAGCTATGGTCCATGGTGAGTGTATCGCCATCAAGTCTTATTGTCTCACCATGGGTCATGGTACCATTATCATTAATATAAAGATATGCATAATAGTAACCTTCAAGCAGATAACCTTCGTCAGGAGTTCCCAATAGTTTTATTGTCTCACCCGGTTTATAACATGTATTTTCAGGATATTGTGTGTCCAGAGATCTGTAAGGAGTGTATTCCAGACTTCCGTTCTTTATATTGGAAGCCAACTCGACTATATATCCTTGAATAAACCTACATTCAATATCAATATCCGATTCGGGGGAAATGGTATAAATCGCCTCTTTGGTTATCTGTTTGCCTGTTTTTCCATCATACCAGCCATCCATATATACGGTTTTGTTATTAGGTACTGCTCCGAAAACATAAGTAAACGTTTCTTGATCGACACCGGAAGCTATCTGTCCTAATGTTGCATCATTCACAATAGCATGAACAGAATAAGGCGGAGCCCATATAAATTCGCCAGAAATATTCACATCTCGGTCAGGCATTATAAATGTATGCGTAGACGCGTCATAATTCGCAGTAACACCGGAAAGCGACTGTAATTGATACCCTTTGTTTTTAGGGGTAACTGTAAGTGTTACACTTTCGCCGGCATAAACCTGAGCGGACGTTTTACCGTTATAAGTAATTGTTCCTTCGCCAACACTATTCAATGTAAGCGTATGAGGCGAAGTCGAATAAAACTCAGCCCAGACCCAAACATCATTTTCAGGCATCGTAAATGTTGCAGTGTCAGTTTCCGAAAGAGTAATCCACTCTAAATCAGAGAAATAGTCAGCACCATTATCTAATGCATACTGAATTCTTACTACTCTGTATCCGTTGTTCGGTATTGCTTTAAGTGAGATCTGCGTTCCGGGGAGAAAAGAATCACCGCTTTGAGAAGCTGTTGCTTCCAGTCTGCCTTTTTCGGAATTAGTAAGCGCATTATAAATGATATACTTCTTTTGAAAACGCGCGGTAATAGTAACTGAACTATTGGACCATGGTAAAGGATTTGTTTCAGCATCGAAGTATTCCACCACAGAACCATTACTTACTGTCCAACCCACAAAAACATAATCCTCATTGGGAACAGCAGAAAAAAAATAAATACCCAACATCGAATGTGCCGCAAGTTCTACTGTACCACCTTCCGCAGGAGAAACTTCCACAGTAATACCACCATACTGTGTCCCTCTTCTTGCTGAGAAAACGCTCCCTCCCTGTCTTACAGTATCAATCTTTTTCAAATCGACTATACCGTCAGCAGTCGTACCGGCAGCCATCTCAACAACATCCGTTGTTGCTTCTGCTGCAGCCGCGCAATGCGAAGACAGTCCGCCGATCATCATGACGCAAAAAAAGATTGCCATAATGCGCCACATAATCGTGAAAAAGGAAGTATTTTCCCTTCCTTTTCGCACAGCATTATTTTTCATAATCCCGCCCTCCTTTGTATTAACACATAAAAAATAGTATAATACATAAAATAAATGCATTATCTCATGTATTATACCATAATTATATAATTAAGTATAGCACCTTACAAAATTGTAAGGTGTATTTTTGTTGATTCAATTATTTATCTAAAGACATATCGTTCAGGATCACACCAGTTTATGGTTGTTGATGTTGTAAATCGTCTGGATGATATGCTCGTGTGCCAGTTTCTCCGCATTATCGGCATCGCGGTTGCGGATCGCCTCGAGGATCGCGCTGTGCTCCGCGTTTGAGTTTCTCGCACGGTCGGGATCCGAGAGCGTGATCTTGCGGATGCTGTGCACGTACTGATGATAGTCGCGAAGCAGGTGTCCTAAAATGCGGCTTCCGCTCGACGCATACAGAAGTTCATGGAACTTTGTATCGAGCTCGACGATCTGGTCAAAATGTTCCTTCTTCACATGGAATTCGGAAAGGTAGATCACCTCTTCGATCGCGTCGATCTGCTCCTGCGTGATGTTCTCGCATGCCCAGCGCGCACACAGGCCCTCGAGGTAGGAACGGATCATGTAGATGTCGTGGACGTCCTTGTTGCTGATGCCCGCAACATACGCTCCCTTGTTCGGGATGATCTTCACAAGTCCCTCAAGCTCGAGCTGACGAAGTGCCTCACGAACCGGCGTGCGGGATACCCCGAGCTCCTGACCGATCGTGATCTCCTTCAGTTCTTCATTTTCCGTATACTTACCCGAAAGAATATCCTCGCGGATCTTGGTGAAAACCATTCCGCGAAGCGAATACTTGTCGGTTGCCTCCTGACTGAATACCTTGTCGTCCATGTTGTTCACGATGCTCCTCTTCATTGTATACAATTTCGTCGGTATTGACGTAAGTAACCTTTATTTCGAAAAATAAGTACATGTACTATTGTATACATTCGACCGTGAAAGTCAAGCGGCATTCTAGTTCTTCGTATCTGCGATGTATCTTCCGGGTCATTATCCGGTCATCGCGACTCGTCCTCCTGCATCAGCAGTGCCGGTTGCTTTCCCAGTATGTGCCGTAACATCGGATATTCCACCAGATAGACGAACAGGGATACTGCGATCGCTACCATAAAAGCGATCGCAACGAATGTTCCCGACGATACCGTGGTGCTTGCCGCGACCACCTTGAACATGATCCCGGAAAATACCTTGAGCAGCCCTGCCGCAGCCGGAACGGAAATGATCACGCATACCACGGTGATGATCAGCAGTTCGACATAGGAAACAAGAAGTACTTCTCCTTTACGCATGCCGATCGCGCGCAGCATTCCCGTGTACGCAGTCCGGTCTCCGAGATACTTTCGAAGTGTTGCGATCAAATGCATCACGGCAACAAACGCGATCATTGCCGCAAACACAACAAACACTCTGTCCACGATGAGCTTGGCGGAGTTGATCATTATGACTCTTTCCATGGTGTAGGAATCGCTCTCATATGACAGTAAAAGAGTATCTTCCTCTGCGTTGCTGAATTCTTTTCTCGCTTTCTCGTAATCTACAACCGCAACTCTCGCCCGCACCTCGCTCACCTTAAGTTTCTGCGCCATCGAAGGATCACAGCACACCACGATCTGCTTACCGTTATCGTACTTGCTTCCCCGTGTGGCATCCGTGTAAAAATAGTTCAATTTAAACAGGCGGCTGTCGAGGATTCCGGTAACACGTACGTTTTCCAGTATCGTGACTCCGTCCACACAAAACGTCACCGTCTTGCCGATCAGGTCCGCATACTTTTCCTTCGGATACCCGAACTTCTCAAGATAATAATCCGAGATCAGGATGTCTCCCGGTTCCATAGCTTCCTTGCCATACAACACCGGAGAACCACCGAACTTATACTCAAACTCCGTGAGATCATTTTCCGTCAGGAAATACTCGCCAAGTGCTGCGTACATTCCGAACCGCACGGTGAAATAGTGTTTGTCTGCTTCCCGGTCAAGAGCTTCATCCCTCTTTCGGAACTCGTATGAAAAATCGTTGATCCCGTGATATTCCGCTCCATCCGCGATCATCGTCGCAAGCTCCATGTTTACGAAGAACGACAGGTCCTCCTGGCGGTCCAGGACATCGACAAGTTTGCACTCTGCACAGCATACAAGTCGGTCGCCGCAGGCATCATATTTGACAGCGCGCCGGATCGCGCGATAATTCTCCTCAAGAACGATCTCACCGTTCTCATCGACTTCGAGATATCGCTCGATCACGAAAGAAGCCTTCTTACCGCTCAGCACATCGTCATAGATACGGTTGATACCATCGTGAAATACCGCCCAGACCGTCACAAGCATCGTGATGATCAGCACGCCGCAACCAAGCGAAAGCGCTGCTTTGCGCCTTCGCTTAAGGTTCTTCCATGCGATTTTGAACATGTTGATCAGGTTCATTTTCCACTCCAAAGCTTTAATTCAAAGGAACCGGAATGACTTTATGTGTTGCCTACAGTTCCCTGCGAAGCCCCTCCACGATCTCGCTGCGGCGGTTTTTCGCGGTCAGGATCCATACGATCACCGCCGTAAAGGCGATGAGGCAGACAAACAGTCCCAGATTGCGCAGCGCAAACGGTGAGGAAGACAGGTTGCACAGGATAAACTGTTCGTTGAACACATCATTGACCAGTGAGACGATCACCGGTGACAGGCCGAATCCGACTGCGAACGCCACTGTCAGCGACGTCACGAAAAGGATCCGTGTCAGCCTCGAACAGTCCTTTCCGCTCATGCCCGCAGTCCGCAGCATCGCGAAAAATCGCGTTCTCTTGCTCACATACATCCGTACGAGCATGACAAGAACGCTTACGAGCATCAGAAGCACCAGGAAACATACCCCGTACAACGCGTATATGATGTAGATGTACCCGGTGATACTGTCATTTTCCGTCATCTCGGGGTCATACGCAAAATACACCATACCTCCGGCCTTGCGAAGCTTCGTGACAATATTGTTGTATTGGAGGATGGATTTTACTCTGACATTCGCCTGGAACGGTATCGGACCCTGGATCCTTCTCCCGACCTCGTAGGTCATCACGCACTGGATCGGAAAGATCTCCGACACTTCATCCCCGAGGATGCCTTTGATCACGCAATCCATGTTCTCGCTCGATACCTTCTTGCCGCTGTACACATTGTAAGGCACGGTCACAACATCTCCCGTATGAAGCCCGCGGTATTCCGCAACATCCCTCGAGATCCACAGATACAGCTCATGGTTGCAGTCCTTTGTGTACATATCTCCTTCGGTCACCGATGCGTTGATGTAGTCAATCAAATAGTCCTCCGGATCGATGTTTAACATGATGAACGTATCCGGCATGGGAAGCATGAAGCCCTCTGTTCCACTATCTTCACCGGAATCTGCATTGTTACCCTCTGCCTCATTCCCTGCATCCGTCCAATCATCGTCCGTAAGCGGCCCGATCAGATCCTCACGCCCCATGATCTTTAAAATATCTTCCTCATGCAGCAGAAGTCCTTCGATATCCACGTAACACAGGTTCATATACTCCATGACGACCGGACAGTTCTCGAGGGTACGGAACACTTCCGGATCCGTCGACTCGACAGTGATCTGGTTGGTCATGTCGCAGGCTAACTCCGTCAGCTCATCAGGCACCTCGACAGACAAGGCGACAATGGAGATCAGCGCCGCACACAGTACCGCCAGGATCGCCGTGTAGATCAGCCATGTTGTCTTCTGCGTCCGCATTTCGGTTTTCAGAAAATGCAGAAACTTATTGTCTTTCATCGCTGAGACTCCCGTCCTTCATGTACATGATCCGATCCGCTTTCGCGGCGTCATCCTCGTTGTGGGTTACCATTAAAACAGCGCTTCCCTGCTCCGCGATCACGCGGAACAGTTTCATGATTTCAGCGGAATTGGCAGAATCCAGGTTCCCGCAAGGCTCATCCGCAAGCACGATCGAAGGCTTGCAGGCAAGCGCCCTGGCGATGCAGGTTCTCTGCTTCTCACCGCCGGACAGTTTCTTCGTCTTCTGGTCTTTCCGGTCGTTCAGACCTACCAGCTCGATCAGTTCCCTTGTTCTCTCATCCCGCTCTGACGCCTTCACTCCCGCGATCACAAGCGGCATCTCCACATTCTCATACACCGTGTACTCGGGCTCGAGAAAGAACGACTGAAACACGTATCCGAAGCTTTTGTTTCTGAGTACGGATTTCTCCTTGTCGCTCATCGTACTTACGTTCACGCCCTCAAACAGCACTTCGCCCTCATCCGGCACATCCAGCATTCCCAGTACGTTGAGAAGCGTTGATTTTCCGCTTCCGGAACGACCGACGATCGCGACGAACTCGCCTTCCTCAATCGACATGCTGACATCGTCAAGCGCCTTAAACGCCGCAGAATTCGCATCAAATATTCTTGTCACACCCTTGCATTCCAGTAAACTCATGGTTCTCTCCTCATTTGCGTCATGCTACGAACAAAAAGAGCCGTTTTTATTGTTCTTTCCGATCCGCAAGTTCCTGCGGAACAAACTCAAACAGTCCCAGGCTGAATGTCGCGTTCCCGTAGTCGTAAGTTACATTAATCCTCACGTAATTCGGTGACGTGTTTCTCGGTTTCTCCCAGTTTCTTCGTATCGTTGCCCAATAGCACAGCTGGTTCTCTTCCGTCGCTCCAAAATGAGTATCCGTCAGATCCCACTCTCCGTTGCTGTCATAGGTTCTGAAGTACTCCTTGTAGAACGAAAGTATTTCCTTCGTCTCCTCCTCGGAATAGAGGTATCCCAGATAACGGTTGATCTCGTAATCAAGTGTCGTGATCATCGGCGCATAATACTCTGCCATCTTCGCGTCAACCGGAAGGTTCTTAACATACAGCTTATCCCCTTTGATTTCGATCGTTTCCTGCCCTCCGCTTTTGCTGACGTACACTCCTTCCGGGATCATGCACGGAACGACCACCTCATCCTGCGGTATCGGATTTCCGCATGCGGAAAATGTCAGTAAAACAACAATAAAAAGCGCACACAAAACAGACCGTTTTGCGTGCGGCTTTACCACATAATGAATTCTTTTTTCAGCGATATCGTTCATGTTCTCCCCAAGACACATCAACCAAACACATTACAGTGCGTTACTCTGTAATGGTAATCCCCCATGTACGTACCCCACCGTACTGTATTATCTTACCACATTTCGTGATTTCCCTGCAAGATATGCTTTCACATTTTCCGCGGTTTCCTCCACACACCTCGTCCGCGCCTCCACTGTCGCCCACGCGATATGCGGCGTGATCACAAGCTTCGTCGAATCCTTGATCGGCAACAGCGGACTCTCCGGATCCATCGGCTCCTTCACAAGCACATCCAGCCCGGCTCCTCCGATCACATCATTCGCAAGCGCCCAAGCGAGCGCCTCCTCGTCAATGATCGGGCCGCGCCCTAAGTTGAGAAGGATCGCATCCTTCTTCATCAATGACAGCTGATCCCTGCCGATCAGTTTCTGTGTCGCAGGCGTCAGCGGACAGTGGATCGACACGATGTCGCTTTCGTTCAGCAACTCCTCCAGGCTTCGCTCCGGGAAGCGGTTCGTATGATGCGCGCCGCTCGTGCTGTAATACACGACCTTGCACCCGAATGCCTCGGCAATCTCGCCGACTTTTGTTCCGATCGCACCGAGCCCGATGATACCCCACGTCTTGCCCGCAAGCTCATGAAACGGCTTCGTAAAATGGCTGAAGATATCATTTTTCGCATACTCGCCGCTCTTCACAAACGCATCATAGTATGCAAGCTTCTCGTAGACATAGAACAACAACGCGAACGTATGCTGCACGACGCTGTCCGTCGAGTACCCCTTTACATTGCACACAGTGATGCCGCGCGCGTTCGTGTACGCGAAATCAACATTGTTTGTGCCGGTCGCGGTCAGACAGATCAGTTTTAGCTTCGTCGCCTCGCCGAGTGTCTCCGCGTTCATCGGGATCTTGTTGACGATCAGGATGTCCGCATCCTTCGCGCGAGCCACATTTTCCGAAGGCTCTGACTTATGGTAGCACACGACATCGCCGAACTCCGAGAACGCATCCAGAGAAACATCATTCCCGAGCGTGTCACGCTCCATGATCACGATTTTTAATCGTTCCATATCAATCCCTTCTTATCATCCGAAATAGTAATCCGTTGCCGTAATGTAAATCTTCACCCAATACCCTTCAACCTTTTTCTTCGGTTCCGTTTCCCTCACTTTCTGAGGAAACTCTGAATTCAGATTCGTGAACCACTTAATGCTGAGCAGTCTCGTATACGGCTCCGAGATCATAAAGTCTTCCTTCGACTCACGGAATTTCGAAGCGCTCTCATTCAGTCCGACCAGTTCCATCACTTCCGCATACTTCGTCAGCTCCTCATCAGGGAACACTGTTTCCTTGCCGGGTATTTTCGCGCTCGCACTGTCCAGTTCATTCCATGTACCGCCGATGCAATCGACTGCCGTGAAATAGTACGCTTTATAGGTTTTTCCGTAATGATATGTGATCTTCCGGTAAATTCCGATCACCGTTCTTCCGTCAACCTCACGGAACAGGATCGTTGCTTCCCCTTCATTCGCGATCACTACCTCCCGGTACACCCTCTCCTCTAATACCTTGCGAACGCCTTCCGCATCCGAGCGATAGATCTCTAAGATCAATCCTGTCTCATTGATGGAAGGATCAACATCACTCGGCGTCTTAACGGAACGGACAAGCGCCGCTTCGATCCAGGTTTTATCCGTATCGTCGTTCGTTCTTGCCTGTGTAAACCTGCCTGTCTTATACGTTATGATGCCCGAAGGCATATTGTTCTCGGTATAGCTGAAGCTATCCTGATCTTCGGCGACATAATGCACCTCGTAGACACTGTTCTCGCATTTACCATACTGCGGGAACACTGTCTTGTTGATGTAATCCTGCAGTCTTTTCGCGTAATTCGGAAAATGCTTATCATACTCCCCGTAGAAAAGCGCGTCCCACACGACTCGCGCCGCGCCGAACCCTTCCGGCCATGCCATGTATCCGTGCGCACTGATGTTGCGGCCGTTACCGTCACGGAAACTGAAGTTGAAGCTGTCACCGTCCATCACGCCCTGTGCGTGACCGTTAAAGCCGTCCCATGCGTCGGCATTGGTGTTCGAAAGGCTCATTTCCAGCCCTTCGGCAAATGCTTCATCCACTTCAAATACCGGCGCGTCTTTGATATCGACACCGCTCAGGCGAACCTGTGCGTAAACCTTGTCATCATCCTTCCAGGCGCGATATGTCACACCCGAGCGGAACATCATTCCGCTTGTGGAGTATTCAAAGACCCATGTGGAATTGGCTTTTCTGAGCATTTCCGCTATTTTTGCCTGTCCTTCCGGATTCAGGTTGGCTAACATTGCAAAGCCTGCAGCGCCCATTGTCGAAACGCCGGGGAACACAGGTATTCCCTGTCCCGTTGATCCCTCGCCGTTGTTTGATGCGCCTGAGGTTACAGGAACTCTCTGATCTTTCGCCGGATTTTCCTCCGAAACATTTCCCTCAAGCCTGCTTCCGCACTCCGGGCAAAACTTCGGGGTTCCTTCAATCTTGTAACCGCATGTTAAACAATACATCATTTTCCTCTTTCCGCCACACGCTCTTCATGTGACTTTCGTCTATTTCTAACATACATGAGCAATACTACTCAACGTCCTATTTGTGTACAAGTTTCCCGACAACATCATATTCATACTCATATCTGTCTGATTTCATAAGTTTATACTCTCTTGCCTCAGGAGTGCTGTTATCGTTGTCAATTGCCCATTCCTCAACAACTAGCCTGAATCCCGAGGAATAATCCTTCACAACTCGAAAGACATACATTTCACAATAATCACCCGTATACAATTCAATCACAGATCCATCACTAAGATACAGATATAACCTAAACAGAGAAACAGAAGGCACATCAGACTTTTCATTACCGGTAAATAATAACTTCAGGTCTGTCAAATGTCCTACATCTTTCAGAACCACCTTGGCTGTACATATATTATTATAAAAATATCCGTCTGAAAGCTTCTTGCTGAATTCCTCCCCGCTCATTGTCGCATTAAAGCCGACCTTATTCGTTTCGAACAGTTTATTTCGTACGGTCTTATTCCCTTTATCGTCAATGTAATACTCCGGAAAACATGCCTTTTCAGAAAGGCAATCCGCATATTCTGCTGTAACGGAAATATCATCTTCCGTCATCCCAAAAAGCAGGCATTCGCGCAACCACTCCGAATAAGCATCCGTAAATTCCTGTTTCCTCTCCTTGGTAAAAAGCACCATATTATCGATATCGTAGATTGCTTCAAACTCGGTTTCGCCGCGTTTCACTTTACACCTAAGCACCCTAAGGAAGTAATCGCTATGGTACGATCCCTCCGTATATGCAGTCACGGACCCGGGCACAACAATCAGTTCAGGATCAATATTTTCAATCCATTTCTGAAGGTCTCGGGCACCTTCCTTCGCCAGCTCGTTCCGTGCTTCTGCAGTCTGCTCTTGGGATGCCATCCGTTGTTTTGCATTATTATTCAGCCACACAATAACTCCGACAATGGCGATCACAACGTTAACGCCGATGAATATGCCTATCGTTCCGAACAACGATTTAGCCACTGTCAACGGATTGATCCGTTCCGTGGAATACTCTTCATAATTGTCACGGTCGTCCCGTTCCCTATAGTACTCTTCCTCGTCAAATGCTTTCATACTGTCCGTCCCCCATAACGGTTTATTCTTTATTTTACCACAAAAGATGTGTTGCGTAAACAGTTGCAATCGAAGCGGTTACAGAGTATACTGATTGTCGTTGCTAAAACACTTTTTAACAGGAGAAAGCCATGAAAACGATTGCCAGTTTCACTGTGGACCATAATAAACTTCTTCCCGGCATCTACGTATCCCGCAAGGATACCGCCGGCGACACCGTCGTCACGACGTTTGATATCCGCATGACCGCTCCGAACAGAGAACCTGTAATGAACACCGCGGAGATCCATACGATCGAGCATCTCGGAGCTACATTTTTGCGCAACCACGCAGAGTGGGCTGACCGCGTTCTCTACTTCGGACCGATGGGCTGCCGTACCGGTTTCTATCTTCTGCTTGCCGGTGACTACACCTCACTTGACATTCTTCCGCTGATGCGTGAATGCTTCTCCTTCATCGCGGATTACACCGGCGAGATCCCCGGCGCTGCTCCCGAGCAGTGCGGCAACTACCTTGACCAGAACCTTCCGATGGCGAAGCTTCTCGCTGACAGGTTTTATGAAAATGTACTGCTTCGTTTCACAAAGGAGCATTACACGTACACCAGTCTTTGATCCGGTGCACATTCCGGGCATCTTTTCCAAAAAGCTAATTCATCAAAACAGGCGCAACCACACTGCAGTGGCTGCGCCTTTCGTTTGGTACATATTTGTATCATTTTCTGGAAAATGATCTCCCGGTTTCAGCTTAACAACACCTTATCGCTTCACAATTACGGCTTCACAACGATCGTAAAGATCTTGCCCTTCACGTAGATCTTCTTCACGATCGTACCGTTCAGGAACTTCGCCGCGTCGGATTCCATCACCTTCGCAAGAACGCTGTCCTCATCGTCCTCCATCGTGACATTGACCTTGCCGCGCACCTTGCCGTTGACCTGTACGGCGATCTCGATCGTGTCTTCCTTGGTCTTGGCCTCGTCGAACGACGGCCATGCTTCAAACGCGATCGTTCCCTCGTGTCCGAGTTCACTCCAAAGCTCCTCGCCGATATGCGGGCAGATCGGAGAAAGCATCTTTACAAGACCTTCCGCATATGCCTTTGTGCAGCGACCTTCCCTGTAGCAAGCGTTCACGAAGATCATCATCTGACTGATCGCGGTATTGAACGCAAGCTTCTCAAAGTCGCTCGTCACCTTCTTAACGGTCTGGTGATATACGCGCTCCAGTGACGGGATTTCCTCGTCGGTAAGGTTGTCCGGGTTCGTCACGAACGTCCATACACGGTTCAGGAACTTTCTTGCTCCCTCAACACCGGAGTTGCTCCACGGTTTGCTGACCTCCAAAGGTCCCATGAACATCAAGTACAGTCTGAGAGTGTCCGCGCCGTAATCGCGAACGATATCGCTCGGATTGACAACGTATTCCGGATAACGCTTGCCCATCTTGATGCCGTTGGCACCGAGGATCATGCCCTGGTGAACCAACTTCTTGAACGGCTCCTTAGTCGGAGCAATGCCCTTGTCATACAGGAAACGGTTCCAGATACGGCTGTACATCAGGTGTCCAACCGCGTGCTCCGGTCCGCCGATATAGAGGTCAACCGGCATCCAGTGCTTCAGAAGTTCGGGATCCGCCAGCTGCTTGTCGTTATCGGGATCGATATATCTTAAGAAATACCAGCTCGATCCGGCGGAACCGGGCATCGTCGAAGTCTCTCTCTTGCCCTTTACGCCGTTATGATCGTACTGCTTCCACTCGGTTGCATTCTCCAGAGGCGCCTGTCCGTTCTTGCCCTTGTAATCGTCGAGCTCAGGCAGAACAAGCGGCAGCTCATCATCGTCCAGAACATGGATCTGACCGTCCTCAGTGTGAACTACCGGCACGGGCTCGCCCCAGTATCTCTGACGCGCGAAAATCCACTCGCGGAAATGATAGTTGACGGTTCTCTTGCCGACACCCATCTTCTCCAGTTTCGCGGTGATGGCCTCCTTAGCCTCCTCAACCGTAAGTCCGGTGAACTCCTGCGAGTTGATCAGGCGATATCCCTTTCCGAGATAGTCACCCTTCTCAAACGCGTGCTCACTGACATCAACATGGCCGAGCTTCTCGTCGCCGTCGATGACCTGCAGCATATCGATATTGTGCACGATCGCGTACTCAAAGTCACGCTGGTCGTGCGACGGAACCGCCATGACAGCACCTGTACCGTAGCTTGCCAGTACGAAATCACCGATGAACATGCGGACTTCTCTGCCGTTAACGGGGTTGATACACGTAACGCCCTTGAGCTCACAACCGGACTTGGTCTTGTTGAGCTCGGTGCGGTCCATATCATTTTTCTTCAACGTCTCGGCGATATAAGCCTCGACCTCCTCACGGTTCTGAACGCGGTCCAGGAGCGTCTTAACGATGTCTCCGTCGGGTGCGAGCACCATGAACGTGATACCGTAGATGGTCTCAATACACGTCGTGAAGATGGAGAAATCACCGCCGCCGACAATGTCGAACTTCACCTCGACACCGGTCGATTTGCCGATCCAGTTCTGCTGCATCAGTTTCGTCGACTCCGGCCAGTCAAGCGTCTCAAGTCCCTCCAGAAGCTGCTCCGCGAACGCAGGCTGGTCGATGACCCACTGCTTCATATTCTTGCGCACTACAGGGAAACCGCCGCGCTCCGACTTGCCGTCGATAACCTCGTCGTTCGAGAGAACGGTTCCGAGCTCCTCACACCAGTTCACGGGCATGTCAATGTACTTCGCGTAGCCTGCAAGATACAGCTGCTTGAAGATCCACTGCGTCCACTTGTAGTACTTCGGATCGGACGTTGCGACCATCTTCGACCAGTCATAGTCAAAGCCAAGCTCCTTCAGCTGCTTGCCGAAGGTTTTGATATTTTCCTGCGTAAAGCCGTTCGGATGATGTCCGGTAGTCACGGCGTACTGCTCAGCAGGCAAACCGAACGAATCGTAGCCCATCGGATGCAGCACGTTGTAGCCCTGCATGCGCTTCATGCGCGCCATGATATCGGTTGCTGTGTAGCCCTCCGGATGACCTGCATGAAGGCCGACACCCGACGGATACGGGAACATGTCCAGCACATAGTACTTCGGCTTGCTGAAATCCCACACATCCGTATGGAACGTATCATGCTCCTCCCAATATTTCTGCCATTTCGGCTCGATCTTGCCGGGTTCGTAATTCTTCATGGCTCACTCCTTCCGCCGTATCCACCTCACGGCTTCCTCTGTCTGTCATAATCCTTGTATTTTCTTCAATTCCGAATGGATTTCGGAAAATATAGCATAATTTATCACCACACACTGCGAATGTCAATACCTGCGTTACATTCAGCAGCTGTGTTGCCCTCTTCAGCGGCCGAACACCGCTCCGTTGATGTCCTCGATCATGTCGATCACGGCCTGACGGCTCGCGTCCGCAAAATTCTCCGGAGCAAACTTGTCCGCATACTTCGCCTGCTTGTACGCAGCGATGATACCGCGCGACGAGTTCACGATCGCGCCGAGACCGTCCTCGTTAAAGTACGGCTTGAGGCCCTCTGCCGTGCCGCCCTGCGCGCCGTAACCGGGAACAAGGATGTACGCCTTCAGCATGATCTTGCGAAGGATCTTGCCCATCTCGGGATATGTTGCGCCGACGACGCATCCGACATTGCTGTAAGCGCCGTCCATGCTCATCTCGCCCCACTCGGCAACCTTCTCGCCGACCCACTCATAGAGAGGGCGTCCGTCGATCAGACGATCCTGGAACTCACCGCTCGAGGGGTTCGAGGTTTTTACGAGAAGGAAAATGCCCTTATTTTCCTTGTTGCATACCTCAAGGAACGGCTTCACGCCGTCGGAACCGAGATACGGATTGACCGTCGCAAAATCCTCACCGAACGGCACATATGCGCTGCTTCCTACCTCGACACTTCCGAGGTGCGCGGTCGCGTACGCAGCGGACGTCGATCCAATGTCGCCGCGCTTCACGTCGCCTATTACCAAAAGTCCTTTCTCATGGCAGTAATCAACGGTCTTCTTGAACGCGATCATACCCGGAATTCCGAACTGCTCGTACATCGCGATCTGCGGCTTCACGCAGGGGATCAGGTCGTACGTTGCATCGACGATCGCCTTGTTGTACTGCCATACTGCCTCCGCAGCGCCCTCAAGCGTCTCGCCGAACTCCGCGAACGCTGCTGCCTTGATGTGCTCAGGAATGTACGAAAGCATCGGGTCGAGGCCGACAACGATCGGTGCGTTGGTCTTCTGGATTTTCTCAATCAGTTTGCTGATCATAGTGTTATCTCCTGTCAGGTATATTGTATAGTTTATTTACATTGCTTTCCAATGACTTGTTAGGAAAATAAAGGAGTTTAAAACACGCGTCGTCCGTCCACATACGTCGCAAGCACCTTTCCGTACACCCTGCGCCCGTCAAACGGCGTGTTGCGTCCTTTACTCGCGAACGTCGATGCGTCGATCCGCGTCTCCTCGCCGGTGACGATCGCGATATCCGCGGGCGCTCCTACCGTGAGCGTTCCGCCTGTGTGGCCTGCGATCTTCGAAGGGTTCGTGCTCATCATCCGCACAAGCGCGGGCATATCGATGATCCCGCCTTTCACAAGGGTCGTGTAGGAAAGTGCCCATGCCGTCTCTGAACCTACAATTCCGAAGGGTGCCTTGGCAAATCCGCGTGCCTTCTCCTCAGCGGTGTGAGGCGCATGGTCCGTGGAAATGCAGTCAAAAATCCCTTCCCGGATTGCCTCACGAAGTGCTTCCATGTCCTTTCGGCTTCTAAGCGGCGGGTTCATCTTGTACTTCGCGTCATCTCCGGGGATCTCATCATCGCACATCGCAAAATGATGCGGGCATACCTCCCCGCTCACCGGGTATCCTGCTTCCTTCGCCGCCTTCAAAAGCTTTGCGGAAAATGCCGTTGAGCAGTGACACAGATGGACATGGCACCCTGTCTCTCCCGCAAGGATCAGGTCTCTTGCCGTGATCACATCCTCGACGGCGTCCGTGATGCTGGGAAGTCCCAGTTTCTCGGAAGCAACTCCCGCGTTGATCACACCGCCTGCGACAAGGTTTTTGTCCTCGCAGTGCGCGAACATCGGCAGTCCAATTTCAGCTGCCTTACGAAGAGCCTCGCGGTACAGTGTAATGTCCATGACCGATTTGCCGTCCTCGGACATCGCGACCGCTCCCGCATTTTTCGCAGATGCAAGATCTGCCATTACAAGTCCTTCCTGTCCGAGTGTAACAGCGGTGATCGGCAGAAGCTTTACACGAGCTTCCGTTTCGGCGCGCTTTAAAAGTTCAGTGATCTTCTCTGAACTGTCGGTAGACGGAGACGTGTTCGGCATCGGCGCAACCGCAGTGTATCCGCCTGCCGCCGCAGCAGCGGTTCCTGTAGAAAGCGTTTCCTTGGCCGTCTGACCGGGATCACGCAGATGAACGTGAAGATCGACAAAACCGGGAACGACATACGCGCCGCGACAGTCAAGTTCTCCCTCGCCGTCCGCGGGAATATTGTCCGCAACCGCGGTGATCACACCGTTAGCGAATGCCACATCCGTCACACGGTCAATCCCGTTCTCAGGGTCTATTACATGGCCGTTTCGAAGTATCATAACAACCTCCTTAAACCGGGTTATCAAAAGCTATATCGCAGGGAAGAAATTCCCCGACGATCAGCAGGGTTCCTTTCGTAAACGTGATCACGGTGCAAATGCCCGCGGTCTCGTTGCTCACCCCGAGCGCAAAATCGTCCTTGAGCGTTACGTCTGTCGCCTCGTATTTTGCGTCGCGGATCGTCACACCCTCAGCGCTTCCCATTCCGAACAGACTGAACGGTCTTCCGCCTTTATCCTTCGCAGGGTCACAGCCTCGGATCACGATAGTGTTTGTAACGCCTTCTTCAGCGTGCACAACCGTTGCCGTCAATTGCGGACCGATCAGAAATCCGGTGCCGCCGTTTTTCGAGATATGCTTTAACAGCTGCAGGTTGGCGATCGTGTGATCCCATCTTCCGCCGGTTCCGCCGTAGAGATAAAACGTCTTATATCCGCGCTCCAAACCGATTGCGACAGCTGCGCCCATGTCGGTGTCGTCCTTCTCAACCGGAAGCTTGATCACGCTGACATGTTCCTCTGCGGCGTCATTCTGATGATCTGTGACGACGGAATCCATGTCTCCGATAAATATGTCAGGTCTCAGACAGGGCAGTTTTTCCTTGATCCAGTCCATCCCGCCGTCAGCGGCGATGACAAGGTCTGTCTCATCACGAAGTATACATTCCGAGTATTTTGTCAACGGCTCACACTCATTGTAGCCGCTTCGTCCAATGGTAAGACAGGCTCGTCCGACAAATTCCCGCGGAACACGCTCACCTGCTCCGAATATCATGCAAATCCCCATGTTACATCCTCACTCAAACATAACAAGAACTTATGCATTACAAAACTCTATAACAGCACCGCTCACGAAAACCGATATCCCTTGATCTCCGCTTCGATGCTCACGGTGTCGCGGAACACATTTTCCCGCGCCGTGTAAAGAATGGTCATCTTCATGGCACCGTGCCCGTACATCGTATCATCAAGGGCACGACTGCCGTATTTCTCGCGGAACTCCGAAAGAAATTCCGAAGCGTCATCGAACATCATCGCGCGGATCTCTGTCCCCTCGCTGTCCCGAAGGCGCATCGACAGGTACTGTCCCTCGCCGCCAACACGGCGCAGGCCGATTACGGTCACGTCCCGGTTCGCAAACAACGGCTCGCGGTTGCCCTTTCCAAAGGGTCCCATGAGCTCGATCTCAGCGATCACGGAGCGGTTCAGCTGCGCGAACAGAACCGGCAGATCGATCTTTCGGCATTTGCGCGGGGAAGCTTCCTGTGCTTTAAATTCCTCAGCCATGGCATAGCGTAGATCTTCAAGCAGCTCGCATTTCATCGTCAGTCCGGCAGCCATCGGATGTCCGCCGTACTTGAGGAACAATTCCGGATGACGGTTCATCGCGTCGATCATGGAAAATGATTCCGTGCTCCGTCCGGATCCCTTCAATAAGCCATCTTCGCCCGCAGAGTCAGTCAACAGAAAAACAGGACGGTTCCACGCTTCTCTCACCTTGCCGCACACGATACCTGCGATGCTCTCGTGGCATCCCGGAAGGTACAACACGATCACCGGAGAAGCATCCCTGTCATCCTTCAACATCTCATCCGCAAGGCGGATAGCTTCCTTCGTATAGAAATCGGACTGCTCTCGTCTGCGGCTGTTCACCTCAACCATACGCTCCGCGTACTCTTTGCGAAGCTCGGGATCATCGCTCAGCAGGAGCTCCACACCGTAATCGGCGGTCTCCAGTCGTCCGAGCGCATTGATGCACGGACCGATCACAAACCCGAAGCTGTACGGCTTTACGGGTTCACTTAAGTTATTCGCCTGGAACAATGCCCGTAGTCCCGGGTTCCATTCCTTTACCGGCTTGGCGAGGCCCTTCTTGAGAATGTCCCGCGCAATTCCGCTTAATTCCATCACGTCGCACAAGGTTGCAAGCGCGAGGATCTCGATCATGCTGTTGCAGTATCCGTCCATACCCTCCGAGGAGAGCAACGCATCCGCCAGCATCGCGGCAACAACGGCTCCGCACAGATTGTCGTAACGCCCCTCGCCCTCGGCAAGCTTCGGATCTATCATGCAGTCGACAACGGGCAGCGTCTCCTGCGGATCATGGTGATCCGTCACAACGACTCGAAGCCCCAGCTCCTTGGCAAGCGCGCACTGCTTCACGGCCGCGATACCGTTATCTACGGTGACAAGTGTTCGCACGCCGTCCTCTTTTGCCTTGCGCACCATATCCTCTGAGAGACCGTACCCGTCCGCGACACGGTCCGGGATACGGTAATCGACATCGGCTTTCAGCATCCGGAGCGCCGTGTACATCAGGTACGTTCCGGTCACACCGTCGACATCATAGTCACCGATAATGCGAAAACGTCCATTTTCCGCCAAAGCCTCTTTCATGACACGTATGAACTCATCCGTGCCGTCAAGCTTCGGCCACGCAATGTCCGCCGGCGGATACAGAAACGAAGCAACCTGGTCATCGGTGCGGAACCCGCGGCTCCACAAAATTCGCGCGGCAATATTGGTGATGCCGAACCGGTTCATCAGTCCCGTGACATCGCCGGAGCGCCAGGTTGTCATCCAGTCTTCTTCGTATCTTCGCATAAACGCCTCAGTAATTATTCCGACTTTTAAAAACATCTGCCGGACAATTGCCCGGCAGATGATATCATTTTACGCACGCTCTTTCTTCGAAACCTTTGTCTTAAAGAAGTACCACAGGGAACCTGCGATGCAGACAGAGGAATAACCGCCGCACAGAATACCGACTGCCATCGGGATCGCGAAGATGCGAACCGACTCGACACCGAGGATGATCAGCATTACGACAGTGATCAACGTCGTTACGGAAGTATGGATGCTTCGCGTAAATGTCTCCGTAATACTGCGGTTGACAACGTCGGCAAGGTCTTCCTTCTTCTTGCGGTTTGCAAGGTTCTCACGCAGACGGTCAAAGATGACGATGGTCGCGTTGATACTGTAACCGACAATCGTCAGCATACATGCGATAAAGCTCGTATCAACCGTGATCCGCACAAGCGCGTACAGGCAAAGTACAACGAGGATATCGTGTACAAGGGCAAGCACGGAGCTTGCTGCAAATGCCATGTTCGTGAACCGGATCAAAATGTACAGAAGCATGCAGATCGTAGCAATGGCAACAGCGATGAAAGCGTCTCTCTTCATCTCGCCGGAGATCGTACCGCTGATCGTCTCTGTCTCAATGTTGGACTCGGCGATGAAGTACTGGTTCATCAGACCCTTCTTCAGCTTATCGAGCGTCTGCTCGTCCAGGGAGCGTGTCTTGACGACCAAAACGCTGCGTCCCTCAACTGCGGATACAGAAGAATTTTCCCCGATCGTATCCGAAACGAACTTCTCCATCTCCGTGTTTGCAGGTGCCGTTCCGTTGAACGTTACCTGAACAGAGGTACCGCCGACGAAATCAAGACCGTAATTCAGAGCGTTTCCTGTCGACGCCTTGTTGACGATCAGCATGACAACGCAGAGAGCAATGAGCGAACCGGAAATGATAACGTACTTCTTCCAGTTCTGTACGATCCGCATCGGCTTCTTTTCCTTGGCGATACCGTATGCGTTAATACTGTCGATACCGACATAGTAAAATGCTTTCAAAATAAGGTAGGTCACAACAAACGCGGTGAACATCGAAACGATAATACCGATGCCGAGCGTTGTAGCAAAGCCCTTGATCACGCCGCTTCCGAAGAAGTAAAGAACTGCTGCTGCGATCAACGTGGTAACGTTACCGTCGATGATGGCGCTGCGCGCGTTGCGGAAGCCTTCCTTAACCGAGGAACGAACCGTCTTGCCGGTCGCGAGCTCCTCGCGGATACGTGTGAATATAATGACGTTGGCATCGACGGCCATACCGACTGACAGTATGATACCTGCGATACCTGGAAGCGTGAGCGTTACATGGAATGCCAGGAGCATCGCAAGCATGATCCCGAGATACGTGATCAGGGAGAGAGATGCCGCAACGCCGGGCACGCGGTAGAATACGCACATGTAGATGCACACAAGCACGAAGCCGATCGCGCCTGCGATCATGCTGGTCTTGAGTGCGCGGCTGCCGAGCGTAGCGCCGACAACGTTGGAACGAAGCGACTCGATCTCGATCGGCAGTGCACCGATACGAATGATGGTCGCAAGGTTTCTCGCCTCTTCCATCGTATGGGAACCCGTGATGGTAGCGGTTCCGCCGGAAATCACTGCCTTAACCGCGGGAGCGCTGTACACTACATTGTCGTAGATGATCGCGATGATGTTCTGCATCGAACCATACGAGTAGGATGCGCACTTCTGTGTTGCCGTCTCAAACTTCTTGCTTCCTTGATCGTTGAGCGTCAGACGAACTTCATACTCGATAGCGCCCGCCTGGCTCTGACTTGTCGCAGCGTCTGCTCCGGCGATATCAGTACCGTCGATGACGACATCGCCGGCAGCGATGATCTCTTCCATCGTCTTGGCAAGCACGTAGGAACCGTCAACATTCGTGATGTTGTAGTTTCCGTCTTTGTCTGCCGCGTAGATAAAGTAGATGTTACCGGCATTGCCGAGTGTGGAAAATACTTTGTCCGCATCGTCCTCACCGGGGATATCCACATTAATACGACGAGTTCCTTCAAGGTATACTTTCGCTTCCGTGCTCAGAGAGGTCGCACGCTTCTCCAGCTTCGTCTGAAGATCGCTCAATTCCTCCGAGGTGGGATTCTCCTTGACTGTCTGATAGGTTACGCTGACACCGCCTGCGAGATCCAGACCGAGTTTCACATCCTTAACTCCGGGAATCTTATCGTTAACGTACCCGAAATATCCCCACAATGCGATTCCCGCGATGATCAGAGCAAGTCCGACCAGCATCAGTAATCCTTTCGTCTTGTCCTTCATAATCAACCTTCCTTACAACAATCGGATTTGCGCGCATATAAGCGCACACACTTAGAGAAGTATATCACAACTTTTCCGAATTTGAAACCAAAAGTTCATGCAAAGAAACATTTTTCGTATTTTTATAGTAAGGATGAAAATCGATATTGCTTTACCGATCCTTTTATGGTAATATATCGATGTGGTTTTCAATTCTATGTTACGTGACATTCATTCTTTTATTCGTTTGTTCGCGATATCAATCCATGTCACATACAATACTTTTTGGAGGACATTATGAGCGATTATGTTATCATCACTGATTCCACCTGCGACCTGCCTTACTCGTTTGTACAGGAGCACGGCATTGTCATTCAGCCTCTGGAATACACTGACGGTACACAGACATATGAGGACGGTCCCTCGACGGATCTAAAGCAATTCTACTCCAATATGCGCAACGGCATTCAGTATACCACCAACGCTACCAACCCTGAGGCGATCGGTAAGAATTATCGGAAAATTCTCGATCAGGGCAAGGATATCCTCCACATCGGTTTTTCCTCCGGACTGAGCTGCTCTTTCAACAACGAACATATCACGGCGGATGAGATGTCTCAGGAGTATCCTGACCGCCGCATCATCGTGATCGATTCCCTTGCCGCTTCCATGGGCCAGGGTCTTCTCGTATACTACGCATGCAAGATGAAGGAGAACGGCGCAACGATCGATGAAGTTGCCGACTGGCTCAACGAGAATATCCTTCACGCATGCCACCAGTTCACTGTGGATGATCTGAAATATCTCATGCGCGGCGGCCGCGTCAGCAAGGTGTCCTGGCTTCTCGGAACGCTGATCAACATCAAGCCGGTACTTCACGTTGACGATGAGGGCCATCTGATCCCTCTCGCAAAGGTTCGCGGCAGAAAGAAGTCTCTTACCTCCCTTGTTGACAACATGGAGCAGACCATGGGAAGCTTGCGCGACAAGAATGAGGTCATCCTGATCTCCCACTGCGATTGCTATGAGGATGCCAAGTTTGTCGGCGATCTCATCACGGAGCGGTTCGGCTTTACAAACATCGTTTACAACTACATCAACACCGTGATCGGCTCTCACAGCGGTCCCGGAACAGTTGCACTGTTCTTCCTCGGTGACAAGCGCTGAGAAGCATCAGATATATAGTTTTTTACCGGCTAGTACGGACATTACAAACAACGACATTATCCGCAAAATGCCTATACTCAGCAAAAGAGCGCCTCGCAATGAGACGCTCTTTTGTTATATTTCGTATTTGAAATATCAGTATTCGTTTGCGATCCGATTAAGCCCAGGGATCCTGACCTGCGGGCGTGCGGATATCCGCAAGAAGTCCATAGAAACTGTCGGAAAATACAAACCATTCTCCGGTCGACGGCTTCGTTCGAAGCATGATCGGTCTCGGCGAATCGGATCCGCCGGACTGCAGGAACAGTCTCAAGTAGCCCTCTTTGAAATTGTCGCGGCTGTAAGGGTTCTCCGCAACAGTGATCGTGTACGGAGCCGTAGGCATGTAGTTGTTCTGCGGCGTAGCACCCTTGAAATACGAACGAGGCTTGTAATCCTTGTTACCTGAGAAACGATCCTTGATGAAGGAAATGTCATACGGCGAGATAGGCGTCGGTCCCTTCAGATGGTTCAGCATGGCAACGGAGGTATCCTGATCCGTAGGGAAAATGCACAGTGCGCAGATGCACAATGCAGCTACTGCAAAAGGATCCTTCAGATCCGCATAAGGAAGCGCCTTAAAGCCCTCGATCGTCGTGGGGATATCCTGGAATACGATATCCTTCGTGGTATTGGAGCCCTGCGATACAGACGAGTTGAGTGCGTCAGTAACCGTCTTCTTCAGATTGTCAAAAAATCCCATGTGTAAGTCTCTCCTTTCCTCGTATCATTACGATACAATGAAATATTATCACATACACACACGATTTTCAATTTTTTTATGAACGGATTTTCAGAACTCCCAATGTCCGTCATGCTCCCACGCAATAACCTCCGCGGGTATCGTATTGCGTCGCATCATCAGCTCGGTGACGATACCGGCATCGCCGTTCGCATCCCAATACTCTTTCATGATCAGCCAGTTGCTAATGTGGCGTATCGCCTTGATCGTGTTCTTCTCCGTTTTCACAGGCAGAGGCTGTTCATTTTCCGAAAGCCAAGGAACATCTGAGCAAAGTTCCTCTTGAGATTCCGTACTTTTGTATACTTCCGTCTCTTCTGCAACTCCCTGAAGGCTCGTGTCTTCTTCCTCCTCGGAAACTAAACGGAACCGGTCGAGATAGTCAAGTCCGCGTCCGTCAGAGAGATAGTTTTGAAGTATCCTCGACATCTCAAGATAACAGCACCTGGAGATGAACCCCGGCGCATAACGGTTAACCGTCCGCCGGACCATGTCGGAATGATCTCCCGTGCCGAAGAATACAAAGAAGCATTTTGAGAACAAAGACCGATACCTGTCAAAGAAGAATTCAAACGATTCCTCCTTGGCAGGAAGACACACAACCACCACATCCGATCTGTCAAGCATTGTCATCGTTGTGTCATTCTCGTTGGACTGGAGATTAAGAAACACTTCATCGAAGCGTGTCTCCAAAAAATCGACCTGCTGGTCGAGTGCCTCCCTCACCAGAAACCTGTAAGAATCATCGTACAAGCTCTGATCAAGGGGCATGAACATCATACCGTTCCCATCTGCTCTTATGATGGAACCGTATTTACTGCTGCGACCCATTTCCCTGCATACATGGCGCACGAAGATCTCTCCTGCCTTGTAATAGACGTCGCTTCCTCGCTTTGCGCCTTTACGCACGGTATCATACCTGCTCCCGAGCAAATGAAACCCCAGATTATGTACATGCAGGTAGTTCTCGGCAGCAACAACACTGCAGGGGAATAACCTGCAGCACATTCCGCCGACCAATGTCAAAATTTGCGCCGTTTCCTCACGATAACCCGGCGACCAAAAAGAAACTAGCATTCATCTATCCTCCTTCCCGAACGCGCGCTATTCAGATGTGTGTCGATTATATCGGCATGCATATTGTGTGAACAAGTTTCACAAATGAACAACATTTGTCGGGAAGCCTCCGATTTCTGACCGATAGAACAGAATAAGCGTCCAATCTTATGCAATACCGACACTCAAACACGGTGAAGGACGCATAAGGACTGGACGCCTTTGTTCAAAGTATACAAGAATTCATACACGAATTCGTGAATATGTACAGTTATCAGTCAATTTTACGCAAATTGCAATATTGACAGATTATTTGTCATCTATCGTGATTTTATCACCAAAATTGAACTGTTACAGATACAGTTCGGTCAACTTCGACTTTCCTACGTGTCAGTCCAACGACTCCAACGAGGTCAGTTCCGAAAGGTTGGAGTTCTTATAACGATGGTCAGAAGACACGTCTCGACCGAACCAATCGGGTATTTCCGCAACCAGCGCTTCCGCGACACTCGGGAACTCGATCTCGGCCGTTGCAAGTCCCTCCAATACGCCGTGGTACAGGTCAAGCTCGATCGTGTAATCTCCGTAGGGGATACGATACCGTGTCTTACAAAGCATCGGCGTCTCCGTATAAGCGCTCAATCTTTGAAAGAGGTCCTCATCGATCTCCTCCTCGATCTCGATCCGCATGAGCTCCAGTGTCTTCCGGTCAGTGACATCCTTCGGTTTCTTCTTGATCGTCAATATATACCGGTCTCCGTCCCTGCGGATGCGCACTGTAGCGCCCTTTCGCACAAGGTATCCCTGCTCCAGCTCGGAATGCGGATATTGCTCGAGGTCCTTCGGCAGTTCACGAACAAGGAATTTCCGTTCGATTTCCATTTGCGTTTCCCTTCCTTCGATGGTAGTATATTTTCTGATTATTACGTAAATACTTACGATGCGAGGCAACGTACCGATGAAGACACTGATCGCTGCGATCGACGACAACAAACGAAACAGGCTTGACACAAAAGCTTTCCATGATCTGGGGATCACTGTGCTCACGGATATTCGCGCGATCGCCGGACTCTCACCGATGGAGACATTGATTGTAACGGATAACGACAAGATCGCCGAAACCGCAAGTATCAACGGTTTTCCCGTTGTCGGCTACGAGCACGACGGCATCCGTCTTTCGTGTGGCGAGATCATTCTTTCTCTGTCAGCGCTCACACCCACGTATGCTGTTGAGCTTCACAATCGCATGACCGGCCGATATGTTTCCTTCCGCTGCAAAAACATGTCGCTGTATCCTCTCACAGAGGCCGAATACATGGAATTTTACAATCTCTTCCGCGGCGAACCGTACATGCTCACTGAGGCAGGCCGCGGCTACACCGATGTCGACGTCAGTTCCATGTACAAGCGGCGCATCATACAGGCTCAGTTCACAAACAACTGCGGCATGTTCCGCGTCGTTCCCGATGAGACAGACGAGGCCGTAGGCTATGGTTGTGTGCTTGAGGAGCATTCCGACACGGGCCTGCGCACTACGATTTCGTACTATGTTTACCCGAAATACCGCGGACACGGTTTCGGCCTTGATATCGTTCAGACGCTTGTCGCATTCATCCGCGGCAACACTCCGGAGCTCGACATCTATGCGGACATTTATACGGAAAATGTCATCTCCGCACATGTCTTAACAAAAGCCGGGTTTGTCCTGGTCTCGCAGTCTTCAGGCAGCAAAACTCACAACTCTATTGCGTACGATGTTCCGACAGAAACGCAAAAAGCTCCGAAAACCCGGACGTCCGATCAGAGGCAACAAACGAATGGATCCCCATCGCTTTCGCAGTCCGTGTATTGTCTGCGCGGTCATCAATAAAGACGCACTCGGAAGCCTTTTTGCCGTACCTAGAGAGGAACAGTTCAAAGATGTCCTCGTTCGGTTTTACGCGTTTTTCAATGCCGGAAATGATGCAGCCGTCGAGAAACTTCAGGAACGGCAGCTGCTTCTCATGGAGTTCGTACAGCTCCTTCGGATAATTGGACAACAGATACACCTCATACCCCTGTTCCTTCAGCGAACGAAGGATATCCTCCGCGTCGGGATACGGCTCAACCAAGCCGTGGAGATTGTCGTTATCCATCAATTTTCGGATCGCTTCGGTATGCTCCGGATACTTTCGGATCCATCGTTCAATTGCTTCGTCCTGGGAAATCACTCCCGCATCCAAAAGATCCCACTCTTCGTTGTGCAACACCTTTGAAATTCCGAATTCTTTCTCTTCTTCGGAAAATCCAAGCTCATCCATATACTCAGACGATCGCACACGCAGAAGCACGCCCGCGAGATCAAACACAACGGTTGTGATCGGTCTGCGCTCATGGTTTTTCACCATCGAAAGACACATCGTCTCAAGCTCGTCGATGCAATGCTGCGGGCTGAGCAGCTTCACTGTATCCCCTAAAGCAAGCAGCCATGTCAGGAAGAACCGGTTCGGAACGATGACGAACGACAGTTCAACAGTGTCCCCCTGCGAGATCACTGTGATATCTCTTCCGATCTTGTCGACAAAGGTTCCGATCATCTCCTTGGGGCAGCTCACTCTCACGCGTTCGGCCGAACCGTCAAACATTTCAAACCGTGCCTGGGCGTACTGATCCGGCCCTGAAAGCTCCGCCGCTTCACGACCTTCTCTTGGCTCATCAAGCACTTTCACATTGCGCATCTTATCCACGCGGAAGGTGCGCATGCTTTGTTTCTTTCCGTCATACGCGCCGAGGTAATAGTTTTCATGGTTGTACACAAGCCACCACGGACTGATGCCGGAGCGGGGTTCCGCGTCCCTCGGCACAAGCTGAAGGCTTTTATCCCACTGAAGATACGTAAACTCGATCTGACGGTTCTCCCGCATCGCGGTCTGGATCGGATCGACATTGGAGTACCCGTCGTCATCCGTCTCCGTCGCGTGTCTTCGGATGTACACGGTACGGTTCAGCTCACGCTTTTCCTTATCGCTGACCATTCTCTCCAGCTTGCCGATCAACTCACGGGAGCGTTTCTCCGTGACGAACTTGGATGCGGCAATTACGTCAGCCAGGATCTTGATATCCGCGAGCGAGAGCATGCGCTCATCCGCGTAATACCGCACCTCTCCGTCTCTTCTGTAGCTGTCGATCTTAATAAACTCGCCGAACTCATTGATGGCGCGGATATCGCTGTAGATACTCTTTCTCTCCGCGCTTACGTTGTACATCGCAAGCCTGTCGATCAGCTCCTGCATCGTGATGCCGTTGCCCTTTGAAGTGCATTCGGAAAGTATTTTCATGATGTAACAAAGCTTCAGTTTCTGATTGTCCGATCTTGCCATGAATTCCTCATTTCCGAAAGAATGGCTGCACGATACCTCATGCAGCCATTCATCTTATCTATAGAATACCCTCTCCGAATAAATGCGAAATTATTTGCCTGCCGTTGAGAAATCAACGTTAGCCATCGTCTCACGAAGCTCGCCGTAAGCGATGATCAGGAAGACAAGTCCGAGTATGCAGGCGATGATACCAAGTGCCATGCACACCCATTTTTGCTTCTGGAACGAACGGAATGCAACATAGGCACCCATAACGGCAGCGATAAACTGGAAGAAGAACCAGTCTTTAAGGAAAATACCGAGCGCGGCGAACAAAAGCGAGAAGATCGCAAATGTGCTCTCCAGCCCGAGGTCTTCCTTCTCATGTCTCATCAACTCAACGTCAAGGAGCACGCTCGCGTCCTTCTTGAGTTCCTCAACGGAGACTTTCTTATGAACATCACTGATCACTTCCTCAAGCCAGTTGCTGAACTCGCCCTTGAGAGCCTTGTGGATCATCTCAAGCTCCATCGGATCCTCGATCGGCAAAGTATCCTTCACCATGAGGACGAACCGCATATTCGTCTCCAGCGGATCCGCATCGTCACCCTTCTCGGTGAGATTTCCGAAGGAGACATGCATGTCATGCTCGCCGTCCTCCGGCCATATGAAATATTTCTCAACGATACCGCGCAGCCGCTCTGAGAGAGACTGCAGATACAGCTTTACATTGTCCTTCTTCATATCCGCGTTCAAGTCATGGAAGGTGAGCACCTCCCCGTTCCACATGGCTGCCATGTGGATCTGTACCGCATTCTTGCGCTGGGACAGCGGACTCACTACCATCTCAAGTGTGTCCTCCCCGATAATGCACTGCTCATGCGGCCAAGCTTTTCCGAAGAACATATCCCTCGGCATGACGCACTGACCCATAACTACCTTAACGCTCATAAACACTCTCCTCTGCCGACACCGTTATCGTCCGGTCCTGTCGGTCTGCGTATATGGTAATTGTATCTTGAATAGCGGAAAAAAGCAAGAAGAAAAACGTGTATTGCAACAAAAATGCATTATGCATACAGTGCTTTATTTTCCGTATTCCCTCACGAATTGCCACATACCGGCAACCGTATCTCCGAAGCGGAAAATGGTTGACACATTACCGCATTTTTATTACAATAATTTCCGTATGCGCACATGTCAGACAAAGCGCATTGACAAAGATATCCCAAAGGAGAGTTTCTATGAGTGATACCTGTGTAACCCTGCATGACGGCGGCATTTTCCTTGTCGACGGAGTTCCTTCGAGTGAGGCTCCCGTGAGCGCCGAGGAAGCGCGTCGCCATACGATTGCCTACGGCATCCTTTCCGCCCACAACACTTCGGGCGATGACAGCAAACTGAAGATAAAATTTGACGCGATGGTGTCCCATGACATCACCTATGTCGGCATCATCCAGACGGCGCGTGCCAGCGGACTCACTGAGTTCCCGCTTCCCTACGCGATGACCAACTGCCACAACAGTCTCTGCGCTGTCGGCGGCACGATCAACGAGGATGACCATGTATTCGGTCTCTCTGCTGCGAAGAAATTCGGCGGCATCTATGTTCCCGCGAACCAGAGTGTCATCCACTCCTATGCCCGTGAGGAACTCACCGCGTGCGGCAATATGATCCTCGGCTCCGATTCACACACCCGCTACGGTGCTCTCGGCACCATGGGCGTCGGCGAGGGTGGCCCCGAGCTTGTAAAGCAGCTTCTTAGGAACACCTGGGATCTCAACATGCCCGAGGTTGTTCTCGTATACGTAACCGGTACGCCGAAGCGCGGTATCGGTCCTCACGACATTGCCCTTGCGCTTGTCAAGGCAACGTTCGCCAACGGTTTCGTCAAGAACCGTGTTATGGAGTTTGTCGGACCCGGCGTTAAGAACCTTCCTATCGACTTCCGCAACGGTATCGACGTTATGACAACCGAGACGACGTGCCTGTCCTCCATCTGGGAGACAGACGAGATCACGAAGGGTCACTATGTTGCTCATGAGCGCGAGCAGTTCTACAAGAAGCTTGCCCCGGGCTCATGCGCTTACTATGACCGTTTCATCGAGGTTAACCTCGACAAGGCAGAGAGCATGATCGCTCTTCCGTTCCATCCTTCCAACGCTTACACGATCCACGAGTTCGTTGCCAATGCCGATGAGATCCTCGCAGGTGTCGAGGCTGAGGCAGCCGCAAAATTCAAGGGTCACAAATACAATCTCCGCAGCAAGGTTCGCGACGGCAAGGTCTATGCAGACCAGGGAGTGATCGCCGGCTGCTCCGGCGGTCTGTTCGATAACATCGACGAAGCTGCTGCAATTCTCGATCAGAAGGACTGCGGCAACGGATATTTTTCGCTCAATGTCTATCCGACGAGCGTTCCCGTAAGCCTTGAGCTCACGAAGATCGGCGCTACCGCGTCCCTTCTCAAAGCAGGCGCGATCATCAAGCCGTCCTTCTGCGGTCCCTGCTTCGGAGCGGGCGACGTTCCCGCCAACGACGGACTCTCGATCCGCCACACAACGCGTAACTTCCCGAACCGTGAAGGCTCTAAGCCTTCCGACGGCCAGCTTGCCGGCGTAGCTCTGATGGATGCGAGAAGCATCGCTGCTACGGCTGCCAACGGCGGTGTGATCACCGCGGCTACCGATATCGAGTATGAGGTTCCGAAGCACGAGTATCATTTCGACAAGACCGTATACCGCAACCGCATCTACTACGGTTTCGGCAAGGCAGACCCGAACGCCGAGCTCATCCTCGGACCGAACATCACCGACTGGCCTTCGATGGAGGCTCTCACGGACAACATGCTCGTTGAGCTTGCGGCTGTGATCCGCGATCCGGTCACGACGACCGATGAGCTGATCCCGTCCGGTGAGACGAGTTCCTACAGAAGCAATCCTCTCCGTCTTTCGGAGTTTGCTCTCTCCCGCCGCGTACCTGAGTATGTAGGCAGAAGCAAAGCGATCCACGCGCTCGACCTTGCGAGACTGAACGGTGAGTCGCCGGAGAAGCTTGTGAACGTACTCTCCCGCTTCGGAGATGTCGCAACGCTTCTTACGAACACGCAGTTCGGTTCCTGTGTCTTCGCAAACCGTCCCGGCGACGGCTCCGCCCGCGAGCAGGCAGCTTCGTGCCAGAAGGTTCTCGGCGGTTACGCCAACATCTGCTACGAGTACGCGACCAAGCGCTACAGAAGCAACTGCATCAACTGGGGTATCCTGCCGTTCACGCTTCCCGAGGGTGCTGAATTCCCGTACGAGGAAGGCGAGTATGTCTTCATTCCCGATGTTCGCGCGAAGATCGCCGCAGGCGATACGGATTTCCCGGCCAAGGTACTCACCAAGGACGGCGAGATCAAGGATATTCTGCTTCAGATCAACGGCCTTACCGATGAGGAGAAGACGATCATCCTTGACGGCTGCCTGATCAACTACTATGCAGAGCAGAACAAGCGCGGCTGACATTTTCCGAAGAATGAATGCCGATGTCGCAATGTTGATAACAAAGTCACTGCCCAACAAACACAGGAGGAATTCCATGAACAAGATTCAGATGACCACGCCGCTCGTCGAGATGGACGGCGACGAAATGACCAGAATTCTTTGGAAAATGATCAAGGACGAGCTGATCCTGCCCTTCGTTGATCTGAAGTCCGAGTACTACGATCTCGGCCTTGTAAAGCGCGAGGAGACGAAGGATCAGATCACGCTTGACGCAAGCTACGCTGCCAAGAAATACGGCGTTGCCGTCAAGTGCGCAACGATCACACCGAACGCACAGCGTGTTGAGGAGTACAACCTCTCCCAGATGTGGAAGAGCCCGAACGGCACGATCCGTGCCATCCTCGACGGAACCGTATTCCGCGCTCCGATCATGATCGATTCGATCAAGCCCAACGTACGTTCCTGGGAGAAGCCGATCACGATCGCGCGTCACGCTTACGGCGACGTATACAAGAACACCGAGTTCCGCGTACCCGGCAAGGGCAAGGCTGAGCTTGTCTTCACCGGTGAGGACGGAACCGAAATGCGCGAGACGATCTACGATTTCGAATGCCCCGGCGTTCTGCAGGGAATGTACAACAAGGACACCTCGATCGAGTCGTTTGCGCGCAGCTGCTTTGAGTACGCGCTCTCCGTCAAGCAGGATCTGTGGTTCTCCACCAAGGACACGATCAGCAAAAAGTACGATCACCGTTTCAAGGATATCTTCCAGGAGATCTACGATGCTGAGTACAAGGAGAAGTTTGAGGCCGCAGGCATCACCTACTTCTACACTCTGATCGATGACGCTGTCGCTCGCGTGATCCGCAGTAAGGGCGGTTTCATCTGGGCTTGCAAGAACTACGACGGCGATGTGATGAGCGATATGGTCAGCACCGCGTTCGGTTCCCTTGCCATGATGACGAGCGTTCTCGTCAGCCCCGACGGCAACTTCGAGTACGAGGCGGCACACGGAACCGTAACTCGCCACTACTACCGCTACCTCAAGGGCGAGGAGACCTCGACGAACCCTGTCGCAACGATCTTCGCATGGTCCGGCGCGTTCCGCAAGCGAGGTGAGAAGGACGGTCTCGCAGACCTTGTCCGCTACGCGGACTGCCTTGAAAAGGCTGTTCTCGACACTCTCAACGACGGCATCATGACCAAGGACCTCTCCGGTCTTGTGAGCGAGGGTTACACCTCGACGTCCGTGAACTCCGCCGAGTTCATCGCAGCGATCAAGGAGCGTCTTGCCAAGGCTCTTGAGGCGTAATTACAAACCGTGCAACAGGCAATCACATAACGAAACAAAAAGAAGGCATCATGCCCGACAGAGACGGACATGATGCCTTCTTTTTGTATTTTTCGATCTGTTAATCCGATCAGATATCGTACTTCGCGAGTATCGCGCTCGGTGTCTTTCTCAGGATCATCAGTACCGGGATGACACCGCAGAAGATGCCGAGTGCATACAGGAACACAAGGATGATCAACGCATACCATACCGGGTAATAGAACAGCGTCGTATTGGCCTGAACAAAGAAGCTTGTGGCGCTTCCCAATATGTATCCGATGATCAGGCTGAATGTTACGACGACACCTGCCTCCACAGCAAATCGGAACAGTATATTTTTCTTTGTCACGCCGATCGCGCGGTAGATACCGATTTCCTTCGTACGGTTCATGATCATGGACTTCATGATGAAATACATGCACAGGCTCATGAATCCTACGATCACCAGAAGAGTGATCGTAAACGGAACGATCTCCCTGCGAAACTCCTGAATATACAGGCTGCGGATATCTTTCGGCGTATAGATTGCCGAAGGCTCATATCCGTCTCCTTCTTCTTCGCTATATCTGTTTGATTTCGGCGGATTCTCGATATCACCGAAGTTTGCCTTTATGTACTTCTCGGCAGCATCGACATCCGTGGCATGAAGTACATAATACTCGGCATAATTCATCTCAGGGTTGCCTACAAGGTTCAGAGGCGCGTACGGCTCCGTAAACTGCAGATACGGTCTCCCGTAGTCTTGACTCAGGAAAGCTGCAGCGGTGGAACCCGCGCGGTTGGCACATTCAACATAGTCTTCCTGATTGAGAATGATAAAGGAATCGTTCCAAAACGCCTGTGCGGAACGTGAATAAACGCAATGGGATACGATATCCTCTCGAACCTTTGCAACCTCGGACTTTTTGCTCATATACGCAATAAAGCCCTCTTTTTCTTCCTCGGTAAGATCAGGATTCCTGCCATTTTTGATCATGTACTCGAGGTTTCCATACCCATTTTCATCCGCAGGCTTTGTGGCATCGATGATCTCCTTTACGCGGAAGTCAATACCGTGCACGCGCAAGGTGTCCCCCACCTTGACGGCGTCGGTCGCTTCCTGCCAGTCAGCCATGCCCTTGGTATACGTCTTAACGAAGACGATCTCACCCTTGCCGAGATTATAATGATCATCTCCGGCACAGACAACACCTGTGATGCCGTCCAGGCTCAGGCTGTGTACCGCATGAAGCAAGGGATCGATATATACGGCATTGGCATCGGAATCGAGCACACATCCGATTCTCGCCATCGCTTCTTTCGTAGAGAGCGTATCAGACGAATCCGACATCGTTGCGTAGCACTCCGTTCCGAGCAGATCTTCGTACGTCTCGATATAATCAAACGGAAGCCCTTCCAAAAGAATGTCGGCAACCGCCTTTGTGATCACCACTCGCCCGTCATTGATACATTCAGTGGAACCGACAAGCGCCTTCGCATCTCCTGCGAGCGTGATCGGAAGAACTATTGCGGTAACAAAGACGTTGGTCTCCTTATCGTTGAAAACTCCGGACTCATAGTATCCGTAGCTTTCAAAACCGCTCGCCTCAAACACGATATTCTCTTCCTCCGGCGATGTGTAGAGCGCTTGGCGTCGAACCGTGACAAAATCAATTCCCGATGACGTATCCTCAACCGCTTTCGCGACACGGTCCGCGACACCGTCACCGGAAGCGTATACGTAAAATGTATTGTGATCGTACATCGTGTCGATCTTCAGCAGCTGACGGATACCGGTGCCGAATATGGCGCTCATGAAGACAAATACGATCGCGAACAGGGCAAGCGTCGTGCGAAGCCTCTTCTTTCCTTTCTTCTTCATCAACGATTTGAAGTTGAAATTGTAACCGCGCTTGACCGAAGTCTTAAAGTCGAACAGTTTGCCGTATTCCTTGCCCTCAAACGGCGGCAGTTCTGACATGTCAAACACCTGCTGCTGGCGTTTCTGCTGCTCTTCCACCTCGTATACACCGTCGTGGATCTTCAGCTCACTGAACTCGTCAATGACCGATACCTTGGGCGTATCGATCCGAAGCAGAAGCCGCCCGTTATGGTTGATGACCGTGAGCTTCAGCGGCTCCTGAGGCTTCTCGCCGTAATAGGAAACGTCAATGTCCTCGTTGCCTATGCTGTCCTTCTCGTACTCTCCCAGGAAAATGTCGTTCTTATCCCGCACGGCATACCCGTTTGCGGATTCGTTGACCTTCGTCCCTACGATCTTGCCGTCGGACAACTCGATCACGGTGTCGCAATAGTAATCGACAAGCTTTTCCTCGTGTGTGACAAGCAGGACGAGACGATCCTTCGCCATCTCCTTTAGGATGTCCATCACAAGGATCGTGTTGGCCTCATCAAGGTTGCCGGTAGGCTCATCCGCAAGGATGATCCTCGGATTCTTGACAATCGCGCGGGCGATCGCAACTCTCTGCTGCTGTCCTCCGGAGAGCGTATCCGGAAATCTCTTGCTGAACTTGTCCATTCCGACATTGGCAAGAGCCGCCATAACGCGACGCTCGATCTCCGCCTCATCGCGCATACCGCACAGAAGAAGTGAGTCGGAGACATTTTCAAACACGGTCTCCTCATTGTTCAGGTTATAATTTTGGAAAATGAAACCGATGTACTTGTTGCGTAGCAGATCCGTCTGCTTTTCCATCGAAAGGCCGTCGATCGTGAGTATACCGCTCTCGTAATCATCCAGACCGCCGATGACATTGAGGAGCGTTGTCTTGCCGCATCCGCTCGGTCCGAAGATTGCGCACATCCCGCTCTCAGGCACATGTAACGAGACATCGTTGATCACATGGATCTCGTTCTGTCTACCTTTATTGTAATATTTCTGAAGTCCGATAAGTTCGATCATTCTTCCTCACCTCCCCGCAACGATTTCTTGACACTTGTTCCGAAGAGATTCTTGATCTGCTTTCTCGTCACACGGAACGTCAGAATGAACATACCGATGATGATGACAACATACTGCCACGGCTGCAGATACCGCAGCTGTCCGTTCCATTTCGGATAGTGGTAAATGAGCCATGCTGCGATCGGCAGCAGGATCAGGGAAGGCAACAGGGAGAACATCATACGCACATAGATACCGACACGGATCACCTTGACCGGGATACCCATGGAACGCATGATCGCGATATCCTCGCTGAACGCGCCTACAGTTCTGTTGGCGCACATATTGATGAACATCGCGACAAAGCAGATTCCGAGGATCCAGATGATCGCATACAGGAATCCGCCGAACACGCGGCCGAGGATTTCCATCATCTCGGACTTGTATGTCATGTCAGAAGTTGTTGCAATGTAGCCGTCCTTCTTCAGGTCCCTGGCAACGCTTGCAGCTTTTCTGTCGTTTTTAAAGAACAGACTTGCCTGCTTATAATTGTCTCTGTAATACTGCTCGCACAACCGTTCCGCAACATGCAGACCGATATAACAGACGTCCACTCTTTCTTTGCCGTCGTCATACGCTGCCATAGGCGCGGTTGCAGGAAGCTCCGTAAGGAAATCATCCTTTCCCAGAATTAATGTGTATGCATCCACATCTTCCTCTTCATCATCCGGGGTATTCATGCCGTACAGGAGCTCCTCAAGTAATTCCTCGTACTCGCCGCTTTCCTCGTAGGCAGGCGCGACGTTCTTGTAGTTCACGTAGGCGCCGCCGTATCCCATGTAGATAGTTGCTTTGACATCAGCGCCGGAGTTCAACAGTTCCAGCAAATCAGGATTACTGTAATAGATCTTGTCGGGATCCATGCCCGGATCGATCGCGACAGAGTATGGCTTTACATCCGTCTCTTCCCCGTTGCTTGTGACGGAGGAAAGTCTGATCCCGCCATGGCTATACGCACCGAATACAACAGACAGTGCGCGATACCCCTCTTCGGTCAGCAAAGCAATCCGTTCCGCAGTATTATCGGCGATATATACGACACCGGTAACCGTGTAGTTTATGTTGCCGATTTTGACCGTATCAAGCAGAATGGAATCAACTCCGTACCACTGCTGGTAGAAGATCGGAACACGAAGAAGAACCTCATTGAGTTTCTCCGGATAGCGTCCGACATCGGGCTTGCCGAAATCCTCTCCGCAGGTCACGTAGAAATTGCCGTTTTCAAACTTGTCCATCTCATACTCGTACCACGAGGTTTCCGCATTTTCCGTCAGATCACCGAGCCGCACGTCGAAAACATAATCGTAGTGGACTGCTCTCTCGGCGTTGTACTTTGACGCAAGGTTATTCAGCTCCTCGTCCGTGATCACGTTCCCGTCCTTCTGTATAATGACAAGTCGTCCCTTCATCGGTCGGAACATATGGTTTTGCTCAAACAACAAAGAAGCATCCCCGCAGAACATCGTGATCAGGAACACACCGAAGGTACCGATCAGCAATAACAGGCACAGAAACAGACTCAGCTTCGGCTTCGCGAAGAAGATCGAACGTCCGAGAAGCATTCCGTTGGAGATCGTGGAAACTTTTCCGTCCTTCTCCACCTTCGGATATTCCTTCACCTCCGGCTCAGTGATCGTCTGGTCCGCTTCAACAGCGCCGTCGAAGATACGCACATGTCTCGTCGCGAATTCGCTCACCTGGTCGTAGCTGTGCGTGACCATGATCAAAAGCTTATCCTTGGATACCTCGCGAAGAAGCGCGATGATCTCGCGCGACGTCTGCGCGTCAAGGTTGCCGGTCGGCTCATCAGCAAGGATGATCGGGCTGTCCTTCGCCAGAGCTCGCGCGATAACTGTTCTCTGTTTCTGACCTCCGGAGAGCTGACTGCCCTTCTGGCGCATATGCTTCTTCAAGCCTACCCTCTCGATCAGCTCGATCGCGCGCTTCCGGCGCTCGATCGGATCGGTGATGGTCATCAGAGCAAGCTCCACGTTCTGAAGGACCGTGAAGCTCTCGAGAATATTGTAGTTCTGGAAAATGAAAGAGATGTATTTTTCACGATACTCTTCCCATTCCGGCTGCAGATAATGCGAGGTCGGCTGCTCCTCGATATAGAGCTCACCCTCCTCGTACGTATCCATGCCGCTTAAGACGTTCAACAACGTGGATTTGCCCGAACCCGAAGCGCCGGTGATCGCAACGAATTCGCCTCGTTCGAACGACAGATTGACACCGCGGATACCCACGGTGACGTTACCCTCGGAAACATAGATCTTTCCGATGTTAGACAAACGTAAGAAAGACATTCTGGTTCTTTCCTCCCCTCACAGTAGTATATTTAATTATACTCAGATTCCCTCATAATACAATGAGTACAGCGGCATTTGTCTCCGCTGTACTCATTTTCCTGTTCATAATATCAATTGATCAAGCAATGCCGTTACTATTTCAGAGCCTGTTAAATATCATACTTAGCCAGGATCTCGCTCGGTGTCTTGCGAAGCAACCGCAGCAACGGCAGCATGCCGCACAGGATACTCACCACATAGAGCACGACAAGAAGGATCAGAGCGAGCCATGACGGATAGTAGAACAGATTTTCCGCAAGACTGCTCACGTTCAAAATATACCATACGATCGCGCTGGCAACGACAAATCCCATGATCACGCTGCAGGTGACCACGACAGCTGTCTCGATCGTAAAATGGAACCTCACATTTTTCTTGGTTGCTCCGATCGCTCGATAGATACCGATCTCGCGGATCCTGCTCATGATCGTCGATTTCATGATGAAATACATACAAAGGCACATGAACAAAAGCAATACCGCGCCGATCGTCAAAAGACGAGTTGATTTCTTGCCGGTATCCACGATATGCTCGGAAAAACGGTCCTCGTCATCGTAATATGAGTGAAGTGACTTGTTGTAGGAGCCGTCATCGTAAATGTCTATGTATCCTGACGGTGCCTCAAGGCCGCTGAACGTTTCACGGATCCGTGCAGACGTAGCCTTCGGGTCCGTGGTGTGGATCACGTAGTACAGTTTCGGCATCATGTAGTATAAGTGGAACATAGACAACATATCGGAGTACCGTTCATAATGGACTTCCTGAAAATACCCGGGAATGGTTTCAACGTCATCATACCATTCCGTCGCGAGAATCATGGATGTTCTTCCTACCAGACTGCTGCCTTCAAGATAATCTTCCTTCGAAAGAACAATTGCATACGAATACACAGAAAGGAACGGTTCACCTTCCGTATAATGAAGACCGTCCATCGAATCGTAATACGACATGGAAACCTTCGGCAGATTATCATTATACTCGTATAACTGTTCGACAACCTTATCGTTCTCATCGATCAGTTGATTGATCTTCTCCAGGCTCGGTGTCTCATCAGGCTCAAGCCAATACTCCTGGAAATACAGGTCCGTTCTATCTTTCACGGTCAGCTCAATACCGTTATAAAGCACTTTTCTTTCGGGAAGCATCTTGTACGTGAATTCATAGTTTTTGGAGTCAAACGGCTGACCATAGTACTTATCCGAATCATCGGGATCGTCATAATAGTTGTCCAGAGGATTATCCTTACCGGTATCAAGGTCGTTGGACCAGTCATACGTGACATCCGTATCATCATCCCCGCTGTCGTCCTGATCTTGCCCGTTCATCTCGAGCTCATACCAGCTATAGTATTCGATCCTGTCACGGAATCCGTAGCCGATATGTCTTCCCTGTGTATCGTAAATGTACACTAACGATTCGGTTTCTCTCAGGACACCTTCCTCATCATCGTAAGCATCCATCTCAACCCAATAGTCTAAAAACCGTTGCATCGGATTAACCATGGAATTGATGACAAAGCACTCACCCTTCTTCAATCCGAAATATCCTTCCATGTCATAGGTTACGTTTCTGAGATAATCGCGCAATACGACGTTCGCCTCCGCAAGAGCCAACTCGTTGACGTAACCTGCGACTTCATTGGTATCGGCAATGCCAACGACGATCATCGGTTTTGTAAACCCGCTCTCCGTCAGAGTTACAACAGTTCCGACGATCTTATTGTAATTGTCAATAAAGCGATACGGTGAATTCTTCAGCAGCTGATTCGCGATCTTTTGGGATATTACAACCTCATTGTCGGCGAGATCGGTTATCCTGCCCGCCACCGGCTTCGCCTTCCCCATCAATCTATCCGGAAGGATCGTCATCGTGAGTTCGACGAACGGCTGCTTATCAAAACCGTCATCGAGATAACCGCTGGTCTCGAACCTCGCGAGCTGGAACACCGCGACCGGATCCGTCGCGTAACCGTTTAAAACGCGGCCCGGACCGTAGTAATCGATCGCAGAGCCCGGTTCCTCAGCAAGCGCCTTGATCTTGTCTGCGACATCATCCGTCATTGCCGAGACATACAACACGTCCCCATTGTACTTGTCTTTTTTGTTGAGCAGGTTTCCGATGCCTACGCCGAACATGGCTGTGATAAACACCATTGCGGCTCCGAACAGAGCAAGACACCACGCAAGACGTTTCTTGCTCTTCCTTTGCATCATATTCTTAAAGTTTTCACGGTACCCGTTTTTCAGGGACGACCAGAAATGGAACAATTTTCCGTACTCTTTCCCTTCAAATGATGGCAGCTTCGACATGTCGACGCGTTCTTCCTTCGAACGTCTTGCCTCCTGATCCTCGAAGACGCCCTCCTTCAGTTTCACCTCGCTGTTCTCATCGAGCACGGTGACTTTCGGTGTGTTGATCTTCAGGAAGTATCTTCCGTTGTGGTTCACGACCGTGATCTGCACCGGCGTCTCAGGCTTATCGCCGAAAAATGTGACTTCCGCGTTGCCGTCATTCTGCACGTGCTCGTCGAGTTCGCCGAGGTAGATGTCATTCTTATTCCGCGCAACGTATCCGCTTGTCTTCTCGTTCGTTCGAACATTGACGACGGAACCGTCCTTCAGCTCGATGACGGTATCGCAATAGAAATCCACAAGGTTTGCTTCATGCGTGACCAGAATGACAAGACGTTCATTGGCCATGGCACGTAAAATGTCCATTACAAGGATCGTGTTCGCCTCATCGAGGTTACCTGTCGGCTCATCTGCAAGGATCACCTTAGGATTCTTCACGATCGCGCGCGCGATCGCTACTCGCTGCTGCTGACCGCCGGAAAGTGTATCGGGAAGACGCTTCGCGAACTTCTCCATGCCTACGTTGGCAAGCGCCGCGTTCACTCGTTCTTCGATCGTCTCAGCATCGGTCATTCCGCACAGTCTGAGCGAATCCGCGACATTGTCAAACACGCTCTCCCTGCGGTTCAGATTGTAATTTTGGAATATGACACCGATATCTCGATTGCGTACGACATCAAAATCCTTGCTCTTCACTGAAATCTGACTCTCGTTCAACAGGATCTCGCCGGACTGCGTCGAATCCATTCCGCCGATCACATTGAGAAGTGTCGTCTTACCGCATCCGGAAGGTCCGAACACGGCACACATGCCGGTGTCGGGAAGCTCTAACGAAACGTCGTTGATCACATGGATCTCGTTCTGCTTCCCGCGGTTATAAAACTTATGTAATGCATTTATCTTAATCATACATCCTCACCCCCCCGTAAAGATGTCTTCACGCTTGCGCCGAACAGGTTGCGTATCTGCTTTCTCGTGACACGCGTCATCAGAATGATCATGCCGAGGTAGATCAAAACATAATGGATCGGCTGCAGATATAACAGCTGTGCGTTCCACTTGGGCGTATGATACACATTATACGCGACGATCGGAAGAAGCACATACGCAGGAAGCTGCGCTAAGAACATACGAACATAGATCCCGATCCGAATCACTCGAACCGGAATTCCCATGGATCGCATGATCGTCATATCCTCGCGGAAAGCGGATATGGTACGGTTGCTGCAGAGATTGATGAAGAACGCGATAAAGAACACCATGATGACCCATGCGATCAACAGCACAAGTCCCCTCGCCACGACCTGAAGTATCGCCTGATATCCCGGCTTATACGAAGCATCTGTCGTAACCGCAGAATAGTTTGTTTCCTCAAGCTTCTTCGCCACCTTGCTCGCCTGACGGTTTGAATCAAATATCAGCGTTCCCTGCGAATACATTCCGTCCATGGCTTTGTCGACAAACTCCTGAAGCACATTCGTGCCGATCAGAAGCGGGATCTTAGACGATTCATGCACCGTAAGTATCTTGTCAGTAAACGTAATATCCTCAAGCTTGTACTCTTTCAACGCATAGAACATCTTTCTCGGATTCCCCAGAGAATACTCAATTTTCCGTTTATACTGGTACTCCGTAACAAGTGTCACGGTAAGCTCCATGCGTCCGGATTCCTGAAGATCCTTTTGAAACTCGAGATTGTCGAAAATAACGGCATCCGGATCGATATCCCGGTTGGGTTTAACGACAAAATAATACTTCGGCGATTCGTATTTTCCGCCTACCCAGTACTTCAGTTTTTCTCGCGCCTCGCCGCCGTAAAAATCGCCGAAATACAACGAATCATAGGATATGAAAAGGCTCGTTGCGTACTTAAAGCCTTCCCTCGTGAACAGCATCGTCGGCTTTTCGGAAGTATCCGCGTAGTACTTGATGCCTACGATCTTAAAGAAGTCTCCGTAAAATTCAAACCTGTCGATCTTGATCTTATCTTCGCCGAACAACGGCTCGTAAAAGACCGGAAGACGAAGCAGGATTTCCGTCGTATCCTCCGGGTATCGTCCGATATCCGGTGTCCCGTAATCCTTGTCGTAATCACAGAAGTACGAGCCGTAATCTTCATTGTGATAATCAAGCTGATCATACGGCAGGCGGAAGTCCGTATCGATCGGAATATCCAGAAGGAGATCATAATACAGCATGTCCTTCGCATTGTATTCCTTCGCAAGCTCCTCAAGTTCCTGAACTTTCATGGGAGTTCCGTCTTTATGCGAGATGATCAGACGCCCTTCCTCCTTTCGGAACAGACGGTACGTATGGAATATCTCTGCGAAATCACCGCAGACAGCCGTTGACGCAAAGATACCGAAGATGCCGACGATCATCAGAAAGCACAGGAAAATGCTGAGCTTCGGCTTTGCAAAGAACATCGAACGCCCAAGCAGCACGCCGTTGGACACATCCGCAAGCTTACGGTTGATCTCCTTTGTCTCTTCTTCCTTCGAAGCTTTTTCGCCCTCTTCCACTGTGTTCCCATTCACTTCAGCGGTTTCAGCTTCATTTTCCACGCGAAGAACACGGTCCGATTCGATCGCACCGTCAAATACGCGGATATGCCGCGTAGCTACGTTTTCCACCTGGTCGAAGCTGTGTGTGACCATGATCAGAAGCTTGTCGTGGGAAATCTCGCGCAAAAGCTCGATGATCTCCTTTGAGGTCTCCGAATCGAGGTTACCGGTCGGCTCGTCGGCAAGGATGATCGGGCTGTCCTTCGCGAGTGCTCGCGCGATAACGGTTCTCTGCTTCTGACCGCCGGAAAGCTGGCTTCCCTTATGCTTCAGATGTTTGGAAAGACCGACGCGCTCGATGAGTTCGATCGCGCGTTTGCGACGCTTCGCCGGATCCGGTATCGTCATCAGCGCAAGCTCCACGTTCTGAAGGACCGTGAAGCTGTCGATGATGTTGTAGTCCTGGAAGATAAAGGAGATGTACTTCTCCCTGTATTCCTCCCAGTCCGGCTGCAGATAGTGTGACGTGGGCTGCTCCTCGATGAAGAGTTCGCCCTCCTCGTAGGTATCCATGCCGCTTAAGACATTGAGGAGCGTGGATTTGCCGGAGCCGGACGAACCGGTGATCGCGACAAACTCTCCTTTCTCAAACGACAGGTTGACACCGCGGATACCTACCGCAACATTGCCATCGGAAACATAGATCTTTCCGATGTTCGCAAGTCTAAGAAATGCCATGATTTCTTCCCCCTGTGTAATTTCTCACGGGGACACCGCAGTGGCGTCCCCACCCCCTTGGAACCGTTTCGAAGACGTTTCGTCTTCTATATATCGTATTTCGCCAATATCTCACTTGGCGTCTTACGCAACAATAAGATTACCGGCACGATGCCGCATACAGTGCCGACCGTCATCAAGAACACGAACAGCGCGACAGCCATCCACAGCGGATAGTAGAACGAATCCACGCCGCTGAATGCGGATCGGCTTGTGATATACGTGATCGCTATGCTGATGATCAAAAATCCGATAACTGCGCTCAGCATGAGCACAACAACGGTCTCAACAGCAAACCGAAACACGATATTGCTCTTCTTCGCTCCGATCGCACGATAGATCCCGATCTCCCTCGTGCGATTCATGACGGAAGCGCGCATCACAAGATACATGCAGATCCCGAGGAACACGAGGAACACGGCCACAAGAGCCAGCTGCCCGAGCACGTTGCGCTTGCTGTTCTCAAATACCATATTGAACCTGTCGTCAGGCGTAATGACACCGGATGATATCTCACTGGGCTCAAACCTCCTGCGGTTCGTGACGTCGGAAAAATGCGCGCGCAGGTATTCCGTCGTAGCTTTCGGATCCTTTGAATGAATTCTGTAATATGCAACCGCATCATCGTAACTGCTTACATACATCGCGGTTTCATCCTTCGAGCTTCCTTCAACGCCGAGCATCCATTTGCTTGTCGTTCCGATCATGTTCTCCGTTGCTTCATAGTCGCTCTTATTCAGGACAAACACCCTGCCTGCGTTTGTGGAGAAGAAGTTTTTAATCGTAAAATGCTCTTCAAACTCGTTCTTCTTGTTCTGAAGTCTCTCGATTTCTTCCGGATCCGGCTGTTCCTCGTCTGTCTTTTTATATGCGGACGCGGTTTCAAGTAACGTAAGATCGATCTTCTTCGTAAGGGTAAGCTGCAGACCGTTGAATACCATGGTCTCACCTTCCTCGTAATCCGGGAAGCTCGGTTTCCGTCTCGATTCGTAAAGACAGATCATCGCGCATTCCCCGGGCGCGAGATTGAAGTAATCATCGGTGTCGCATACAATGCCCCGATACACATCCAGATCATTTTTCGTCTTATCCACTGAACTGAAAATGCTGTTCTCATCCGAACGGATCACACCCGCAATACGGAAAAACTGCCCGCCTCCTATAATAGCATACATTTTCAGACCGATCAGGTCTCTGTACTCACGAATGTACTCGTACGGTGTTGTCTTAAGGATACGGTCAGCGACCTGTGTAGTGATGAGCACGTCATCGTTCTTCAGTTCTCTGCTGCCGCACAGAAGCTCTCCGTCGCCGGCGATCGTGACCGGATACTGCTGCGTACCGATCATTTCGCTCTGCGGGAATTCGAACCCGTCGCTGTAATATCCGAATGTCTCAAAGGTTGCATAGTCGAAGTACAACTCGATTCCGTAAGTGTTGATATTGTTGTCGAAGATTACCGTAATGTCATAATAATCAACCGCGGCGGACGGATCCGCAGCCATCGACTTGATCCTCTCAGCGATATCCTGGTCCGATGCACAGACTAAAAATGTCTGCTCGTTGATCTCTTCCCGGATGGAAAATACGCTTCGCAAATCCTGTCCGAACCATGCTGTGAAGAACACAAGCGCTACTCCGAAGAAGAACAGACATGCGATCAGCGCATTCCTCTTCTTCTTTCCCACAGAGTTCCTGAAATTGGCACGGAAGCCCTGTTTGATACTGTCCTTCAGGCGGAATAAACGACCGTATCGTTCGCCTTCGACCGGAGGAAGTTTGCTCATGTCGATCCCGGTCTCAGACGTATCACCGGCACTACGATCCGTGAACACGCCTTCCTTAAGCTTCACTTCACTGCCGGGCTCAAGAACCGTAACCTTACCTTCATCCACACGCAGGAACACTCTTCCGTTGTGATGCACGATCGTAAGCTGAAGCGGTGACTCAAGAGGTTCGCCATAGTATCGTACAGTCGTGTTGCTGTCACCGCAGGTGCTCTGCTCAAGCTCCCCTAAGTAGATGTCGTTTCGGTTTCTACCGACATAGCCGTTTGTGTTCTCGTTGGAACGCACTCCGACGATCTTTCCGTCGGAAAGGTCCACAACCGTGTCACAGTAGAAATCCACGAGCTTCGTCTCGTGTGTCACAAGGATCACGAGGTGTTCCTCGGACATCTTCTTAAGGATGTCCATAACAAGGATTGTATTGGCCTCATCAAGATTTCCGGTCGGCTCGTCGGCAAGCAAAACCTTCGGGTTCTTGACGATCGCTCTCGCGATGGCAACTCTCTGCTGCTGACCTCCGGAGAGCGTGTCGGGAAGACGCTTGCGGAACTTGCCCATTCCGACATTCTGAAGCGCCGCCATGACCCTCTCTTCGATCACTGCCTCATCCTCGATGCCGCACAGGCGAAGGGAATCCGCTACGTTATCGAACACCGTCTCATCCTTGTTCAGGTTATAGTTTTGGAATATAAACCCGATGTCTCTGTTTCGGATCCTGTTCTCATCCTCGGAAAGCTCTGTCTCGTCGTAGCGTACCGCTCCCGAGGTAGGATCATCCAGGCCGCCGATGACATTGAGAAGCGTAGTCTTACCGCAGCCGCTCGGTCCGAAGATCGCGCACATCCCGCGCTCCGGAAACTCATAGGTAAGGTCATCAAGCACATGAAGCTCGTTCTGCTTCTGACGGTTATAATACTTGTCGAGTTTCTGTATCCGGATCATGCCTGATCACCTCCTCTCAGAGATGCCTTGACACTGCTTGCGAACAGGTTCTTCACCTGCTTTCGCGTGATACGCCATGTCAGGATGATCAGTCCGAGAACAAGGATCACATAATGTACCGGCCGCAAGTAATTCAAAACCATATCGAGCAATTTAACGTGATATACTAAATATGCGACAACCGGGATCAAAAGTAGCGCGGGTATCAAAGATAATCCCATACGCACATACATTCCGACCTTGATCACCTTAACGGGTATACCCATGGAGCGCATGATCGCGAGGTCGCTGCGGAACGCCTCAACAGACCGGTTGGTGCACAGATTGATCATGAATACTACAAGAAGGATCGTTGCGAGCCAGACAAACCCTAAGGCCACGCCGGTCATGATCAATTCGAACAGCGTACTGATATCGGGAGCATAGGTTACATCGGTCGTGAGCGCGGTATATCCCTCATCGCGCAGTGATCCGACTGCCTGCTTCGCCGCTTTGTCATCCGGGAAGAACAGACTTGCCTGGTTATAGTTGCCTTCGAGACATTCGCTTAACAGTTCCCGCGCGATGTCCGTTCCCACGAGGAACACGTACCTTCCCTCGTTTCTCGGATTCACCGTCCTCGGAAGCTCCGGCGTATTATCCGTCAGGTAACTGCTGTCATATGTCTTCTCGGTCTCAAATGAGCGGTTCATGATTGGATTGCTGCCATTGAAGCTATTTGCTTCCTCTGCATATATTGTTTTCGCCGAGAGCATGATCTCAACGGATCCCGCGTCCTGTACCTTCTCCGCGAAACCGTTGCTTACACAGTAGATTTTCCCGGGCTCCACATAAGGCCAAACATAGGCCTGCAACCGGATCTCGGATTCGCTCTGCGATACTCCGTCGATCAGTACATCCGTAACATTGACATACATCCCGACCACGGCCGTCAGATTGATAAATCCTTCTTTCGTGAGAAGCATTGTAGGCCGTTCGTTGGTGTCCACGTAAAATGAGGTACCAACGACCTTGAGCTCATATCCGCTGTTCAGATAAACCGTTTCATTCGTTCCGAGCGGAAGATCCTCATGCTCGAAATAAAGCGGCAGTCTCAGTAAAACCTCGTTCTCAGCCTCAGGATACCGCCCGTATGTGGGCGTTCCGTAGTCCTCCCCGTACGCATAACCGATATGATCATTAAACTTGTAATCATAATCATCATTGTACGTGTTTGTAACAAACTGTTCATTGAAAAGATCGCACAGATAATCGTAGTGAAGGCTGTCAGATGCGTTAAAGCGCTTCGCCAGCTCCGCAACCTCCTCATCCCTGATCGGATTGCCGTCCTGTCTCGCGATGACAAGCCGCCCCTCTTTTCTCTGGAACAGATTGAACGAGCGGAACATATCAGTAAAGCTGCTGCACAACGCGGTAACGAGGAACAGGCAGATCATGCCGAACGAAAGAAGGAAGCAAAGGAACAAACTGAGTTTCGGTCTCGAGGTAAACAGCGTCCTTCCGAGACGCACGCCGTTGCTGAATGCAGGGATAGATACGTTCTGTACTTCAACTGAGTTGTCGGAAGCTGTTTCCGATGAAGTCTCCGCACTGTCTGTTTCTGTTTCAACGGTATGATCAGCTTCCGCATTACTGTCCACGGATGTTCCTCGGAGTACACGGTCGGATTCGACAGCGCCGTCGAAGATGCGCACATGGCGTGTTGCGACATTTTCCACAAGATCAAAATCATGCGTCACAACGATCAGAAGCTTATCCTCCGAAAGCTCCCTAAGAAGCTCAATGATCTCCTGCCCGGTCTTCGAATCGAGGTTTCCGGTCGGCTCATCCGCAAGGATGATCGGGCTGTCCTTTGCGAGAGCACGAGCAATAACGGTGCGCTGTTTCTGCCCACCGGAAAGCTGACTTCCCTTATGCTTCATATGACCGGAGAGACCAACCCGGTTGATCAGTTCAACAGCGCGCTCACGGCGCTTCTTGGGGTCTTCAATGGTCATCAAAGCAAGCTCCACGTTCTGAAGAACCGTGAAGCTGTCAATGATATTATAGTCCTGGAAGATAAAAGAGATATACTTCTGCCGGTACTGTTCCCAGTCCGGCTGAAGATAGTGAGACGTGGGCTGCCCCTCGATGTAGAGCTCACCCTCCTCGTAGGTATCCATGCCGCTTAAGACATTCAAAAGAGTGGATTTGCCGGAACCGGACTCGCCGGTGATCGCGACAAATTCACCCTGATCAAACGAAAGATTAACGCCTCTGATACCTACGGCAATGTTCCCCTCGGAAACATAGATTTTCCCTATGTTATCCAGCTTGAGCAGTGACATAATATCCTTCCCCCCGAAACAGCACACCCAAACAGGGAATGAACATGCCATTCCCGTTCAAACCGTATGCGTTTATTGCTTCACACCCCGTAACATTCAGCTCACCGCTGTCGAATATTATACCACACAAAAAAATCGTAAAACGCACTGCATAAATATACTATAAAGCATTCTACAGTTATTATTCGCTTTTGTCGAGTCCCTGTTGCGGGATCACAGAAGTTTCACATTTCACCGCGGATCTCACGGATCTTACCTACCAGCACCTCGGCAGCGCGCTCATGCGCGGGATGACCGGGATGACAGCGCGAACCGAACGCGTCCTGTGTCGTGTCCGGCAGGCGGCAGTAATCGACATTACTGTCACCGCTCTCCTCACGATATCCCTTGATCGCGTCCTTGATCGCCTCTTCCATATCCATCCCGAGCATGCCGTAAACCCACAGAAGGCAGCTCTCCGGATGAGCCTTGCGAAGCTTAGCAAGGAACGCTCTCGCCGCCTCGTCAAATGCTTTCGCGCTCGCTTCATCAAGCTTGCCGTCCGCAGTTTTCGAAAGCTTATACACGTTTCCCGTCTCCGGATCCGTGTAGGCTTCGGAATTGCATGCCCCGGAATCGTTGGTCCCGAGGTTGATCACGACAACGTCGGGCTTGAATGACGAATGATCATACGCTTTCTGCGAGCCGTACACGCCTTCTCCGTCCGCGGAGACAAGCGCGCAGACCTTGTCGTAGATCCCGGGCACGTTCATGTGGATATCGTTGTTATAACCGCAGTACACGCCCCATCCGCTCTGCGATACAACCTGGTAATCCGCCGAAAGCGCCTCAGCGGTCTTATATGCGTAATTGTCGTATGCCGAGAACAGCTGCGCCACCCAGTCCATCTCGTCATGCGCGCCGATCCCTCCCTCGCCGGAGGTGATGGAGTCGCCGACAAACTCAATGCGGAGCTTTGGCTCCTCGACAGGCAGAAGCTCGCCGTCCGTCTTAATCTCCGTCAGGCGGATATAGTTCGCTCCATCCCCGCCCATTGGCTGTACTTCCTTGATGATCCTTACATTTCTTACAATGCCGGCATCCCGGTTGCGGAACACGATCACCTCATTGAGACCCTTCTGTAAGGGCATGCGGCACACGGGCGCGCCGTTGATCAATACGGCGATCCACTGTTCCTGCATTCCGTAATCCGCTTCGATAACAGCGGTAAGGTAAGACGCCTTCACGTTCATCTCGTACCGGCTTCCGGTCCAGAACACTACGTCCGGCGCCTCCTTTGACGTTCTCCCGAGTACCTTCACATTGTTGATCATCGCATTACCTCATCCGTGAACAGGTTATTTTACGAAAAATAAATCATCGGATCCGCGGGCTCCTTCGCGGGTATCATGTTCTTGATGTACAGAACGACACCCTTGCCCTTGTACTCGCGCATGCGCTGCACATGTATGTCCGCGGTAACATCAAACCACATTCTGCTCTTCAGCGACTCAGGCGCTACTGCGGCGGGCAGCTTGGCCATGAAGCCGGAGAACTGCGTGTCCTCCGCGCAGCATGTCATCACCATGCGGCCGGGAACGATATACCCCTTCGGAAGTCTCGGTGACACATACAGCATCGACAGAAAATGAACCGTCTTGCCCTCGTACTTCTCCGGCTGGTCCGACGCATCCATGAACCAGATGCCGTAGTCCGCGTCAGAGATATCGAGCTTCTGCTGCGAGATATCGTACGGCAGCTCATCCTCAAAATCGCCGGCGACTTTTCCGTCTGCGCGCTCGTACGAGATCTGTGTCTTGCGGTTGACTGCCTTTATGCTTCTGCGGATGAGCGACCGGTCGGTCGCATCATCGCAGCGGTTGACGATCACGACATCAGAGTACCGTACCTCGTCGAGGATCATCGCGCGCATGTTCGCGAGATACATCGGAAACGTCGTCGAATCAACGATCGTAACGATCTGTCCGAGGATCCAGTTCTGCGGCATGTCAAGGTCGAGAAGCTCATCAAGCTTCCACATTCCGTTCCACTCGATCATGATCATGTTGGGATCATAAAAATCATCGAGATCGGTCAGAAATTTCGTCGTGAGCTGCTCCTTCTCCTCGACGCTGATGATACTGACGCCCTTCTTCGCGAACGCCACCTCATCGTACTCCTCCTCGCCTTCCTCGGCAACGATCAGGAGCAATTTGCCGGATGAGAGGAACTGCGGATCGTTCAGCGTGTCGCGTATAAATGAAGTTTTCCCACTGTCCAAAAAACCGTTAATGACAAATACGGGCTTGTCCATAGGTCAAATCCTTTCTCAATCCAACTCAAAGAGTTCCTTGATGGCATCCTCGTTCATCTTGCTTCCGATCACGCAGATGCGTCCGATGATGTCCGGCGCTCCGTCGCGGATCTCATACTCGCCGGGCGTAAGATCGAAATAGTGCCATTTACCTTCCGCATCGGGAACCATTCCCTTGGCGCGCAAAATGATGCCGTAATCCTCGGAGTTTGCGAGCTTTTCAAGGATATCCTTAAGCGTATCCTCCTCGTACTTCCAAACCGTCTCACGTCCAAAGCTTGTGAACACCTCATCCGCGTGATGATGGTGATGATGGTGACCGTCATGGTGATGGTGGCACTCGCACTCCGGATCATCGCACTCCTCGCCGTCATGATGGTGATGGTGGTGATGCTCGTGCTCGTCATCATCGTCGTCATCGTGGTGATGATGATGCTCGTGCTCATCCTCATCGTCATCATCGTCATCGTGGTGATGGTGGTGATGATGCTCGTGCTCATCCTCATCGTCGTCATCATCGTGGTGATGGTGATGGCATTCACACTCCGGATCATCGCACTCCTCACCGTCATGGTGGTGATGGTGATGATGCTCATGCTCGTCCTCATCGTCGTCATCATGGTGATGATGGTGGCACTCGCACTCCGGATCATCGCACTCGTCGTCATCGTGATGATGGTGATGCTCCGCCTCCTCAAGGAGCTGCTTCGCGAGATCTACCTTCGTCTCCATCGCAGCAAGGATCTGCGCACCGGTAAGATCATCCCAGGGCGTCGTCACGATCGTAGCTTCTGCATTTTTCTCGCGGAGAAGCTTTACGCATGCCTGCAGCTTATCCTCGGATACGTTCTGGCTGCGGCTGAGAAGGATCGCGTGCGCGCACTCGACCTGGTTGTTGAAAAATTCACCGAAGTTTTTCATGTAGATGCGGCATTTGCCGGCGTCAACAACCGTGACAAGACCGGTCACGACCATCTCGGGATCGCCGATTCCCTCAATCGCGCGAACGACGTCGGAAAGCTTGCCGACACCGGAGGGCTCGATCAGGATGCGGTCGGGATGGAACTGTTCCTTCACCTGCGTGAGGGCCTTGCCGAAGTCACCGACAAGCGAGCAGCAGATGCAGCCCGAGTTCATCTCGGTGATCTCAATTCCGGCGTCCTTCAGAAAGCCGCCGTCGATGCCGATCTCACCGAATTCATTTTCGATCAGAACAACCTTCTCGCCCTTATAACCGTCCGCGAGAAGCTTCTTGATGAGCGTTGTCTTGCCGGCTCCGAGAAAGCCGGAAAATACTGTTACCTGTATCATGTCTGTATGTCCTCCATAGCGCGCTTTTTATTGTTCGTCGCACGCTTTATAAACTGTTTACTTTACCCCGGTCGATCCGAAGCCGCCTCGCGAAGCGCCGCCCAGGTGCTCCACCTCTTCGAACACAAGCTTCGGCTGGTTGCGCATGATGCGGAACTGGCAGATGCGGTCGTTGACATGGAGCTCCGTGTCGCGCATCGCCAGCACGGGATATTTCCACTCGTCCTCGTCTCCGCAGTAGCTGTGGTCAACGACTCCCATATGGTTTGTCTGGATGATCCCGAAATTGCGGAATGTCGAGCTTCTCGGCACGATATGCGCCTCGTAGCCCTCCGGCAGCTCGACGGCGATGCCTAAGCGGATCAGCCGGGATTCTCCCTGTTTCAAAACCACATTTTCCGCGCAGCGAAGATCGATCCAGTCCGAGACACCGTCAATGTAGCGCAGTTTCTCGATCTCGTTGCTGATGTATCGTATCTTAAGCGTTTCCATACTGTCTCCCGGTAACTGTCACATCTCGCGGTAGAACGCAAGATACCCCTGAAGTGCCTCGTAGAGGTCCGCCTTGCTGATCACTTCCCACGGAGCATGCATATTCTGCACGGCAACGCCGCAATCGATCACGTTCATGCCGTAGTTGCCCATGATGTACGCGATCGTACCGCCGCCGCCCTGGTCAACCTTGCCGAGCTCCGCGGTTTGGAACGAAACGTTGGCATCGTCGAACACCTTGCGGATCTTTGCGAAAAATTCAGGGTTCGCGTCGTTACTGCCGCTCTTTCCGCGGGAACCGGTGTACTTGTTGAACACAAGTCCCTTGCCGAAGAACGCGGTGTTCTTCTTCTCATTGACCGAAGGATAATTCGGATCAAACGCGGCGCTCACGTCGGACGAGAGCATCACCGAGTTCTGCATTGCGCGGCGAACCTTCAGCTCGCTGTACTCACCCATTCTGTCGAGAAGCTCCGCAACGGTATTCTCGAAGAACTTCGAATGCATGCCGGTCGCGCCTACGCTTCCGATCTCCTCCTTGTCGACAAGAAGACATACAAGCGTGCGTCCCTTCCATACCGGAGCGTTGGTATTCTCTTCCGTGATACGGAAAATAGCTTCCGCGGACGGATATGCGCAGCAGCGGTCGTCATGTCCGTATCCCATCAACAGCGAGCTGTCGATGCCCATGTCACGAGCCTCGCCAGCGGGTACAACCTCAAGCTCCGCGGAGAGAAAATCGTCAAGGTCAATCTTGTACTTCTTCACGAGAAGCTTCTTCACATTGGCAAGAACAGCGTCCTTCTTCTCGCCCTTGAGAGGCATCGAAGCAAACGTCACATTGAGATCCTCGCCCTCAATGACGACATTGCCCTTCTTCTGGAGCTGGTCAGCGCCGAGATGAATGAGAAGGTCGCTCACGCCGAATACCGGATCGCCGGGCTCATCGCCGACGGAAACCTTGACGACAGTGCCGTCCTTCTTGCAGATCACGCCGTGGATCGCAAGCGGGATCGTCACCCACTGATACTTCTTGATGCCGCCGTAGTAGTGCGTATCCAGAAGCACGATCTCATTGTCCTCATATACCGGAACCTGCTTCAGGTCCATTCTCGGCGAATCAATGTGAGCGCCGAGGATCTTCATACCCGTTTCAAGCGGCTCGCTTCCGACGACAAACAGTGCAAGCGTCTTACCCATGTGTGCCGCGTACAGCTTGTCACCGGCCTTCACCTTCTTCACGCTAGCGATATCCTTGTATCCGAGTGCCTTAGCCTTCGCGATGACCGCATCCACGCACTCACGCTCCGTCTTGCAGGCGCTGATGAATTTCCGGTACTCCTCCGCAAAATCCATCACAGCGGCAAGTGTCTTCCTGTCATACTTCAACCACGCGTTGTTCGATTCCTCTTTCATGTTTACCTCGTTCCCGCCTGAGCCGTTACGCATTCAGACTAGTTTTTCGTTTCCGTCCGAAACTGCTTCGTGCTCAGACTTATTCTTTATTGTTTCCGTCGGAGGCAGCGTCCGCGATCTGCTTGAGCTCCTCCGCGGTAAATTCGTATTTTTCGCCGCAGAAACGGCACACAACCTCGACGGATTCGTCTCCGCGGATCAGTGAAAGAAGGTCCTCCCTTCCGAGGCTTGCCAGTCCCTTTCTGTACCGCTCCCGGGAGCAGTTGCAGGAAAATGCAGCTCCGCACTCGCCGTTGATCTCCGGTGTCAGTCCCTCGAGCACTCTCTCAAGCATGCTCTCGGGCGTGTACCCGGCGGACAACATCTCCGTCACGGAAGGCAGCCCCTTCAGATTCGTCTCAAGCACGGAGATCACCTCGTCGGGCACATCCGGCATCAGCTGGATGATAAAACCACCCGACTGCAGCACGCTTCCGTCCCTGTCGACAAGCACTCCGAGGCCGACGCTCGACGGTGTCTGTTCCGATGCCGCAAAATAGTACGTGATATCCTCAGCGATCTCACCGGTCTGAAGCTCGATGTCACCGACATACGGCTCTTTCAGACCGAGGTCCTTGATCACGCTCAAAACACCGATACCGACCGCGGCACCGACACCGAGATGTCCGTCCGGACGGTCCGGCGCTTCGGCGTTCGGATTACCGACATAGCCCTTCACATTGCCGTGTGAATCGGCTGTTGCAAGAAGTCCGTTCAACGGTCCCGACGCATCGATCCTCACGGTGAGGACATCCTTGTCCCCCTTCATCATGACGCCCATCATCGCCGCCGCGCTTAACAGTCTTCCGAGCGCAGCCGTCGCGACAGGTGTCAGGTCATGGGCTCTGCGCGCCCTCTCCGCAATTCCGCGGGAGGTGATCGCAAACGCCCGAATAAACTCATCCGCAGCCGTAGCTCGGACTATGTAATCCCGTTCAGCCATAGTACTTATGTTCCTGAAATCCTTCCCTGGCGACGATCACAAATCTCTCGGAGCTTTCCGTCGCCGGACGATCCGTGTAGGCATCATAGGCCGCCACGAAAACCATCCCGCTCTCATCGATCATTTTCCGGATCTCTGCCAGTGTATATGCTCTCTGTCGATGCTCCTCATCGTTTCTTACGTACTTATCGTTATCCAGAAGGAACATCGTGAGGCTGTATTCATTAACCCGCGTCTTCGCGTCGTACGAGTTGTCCCAGATCATCGTGTAGTTGTCCTCGTCCTCGACACGGACACTGTCACCGAGTACCTTCTCGTAGTAGTACGGCGATTTCATGTCAAAGACAAACAACCCGTCACGCTCCAGATAGTTGTTCACGAGCTTGAACGTCTTCAACAGGTCGCTCTCCGTGAGCAGATAATTCATCGTGTCACACACGCTCACAACTGCCGCTACGGTGCCGTACAGCTCGAAGGAACGGATGTCCTGACACAGATACGTGATCCGCTTGTCCGTCTCCTCGCACTCGCAGTCCTCGTCGGAAAATGAAGTCTCCTCCGCTGTGTCATCCGCGGAACAGTCATCATAATCCTCGTCCTCCCACAGATCCGCAAGTCTGTCGTACTCGCGTTCCTGCGCAACCATCAGCATCTCCTCGGACGCGTCGATCCCGATGACATCGTATCCGGCCTCCTGCAGCTTTCTGCTCATGGCTCCGGTTCCACAGCCAAGATCGGCGACGATCGCGCCCTCGGGAACACCGTTTTGACGAAACAGTTCCGTGATGCGCGAAGCCCACTCATCGTAGGGAACGTTATCCATGCAGCTGTCGTAGATCTCAGCAAACGCGGAGTACGGTTTCATTCATTATCCTCCGTTTACGAAGCTTTCAAAACGCAGAAGAATTGCCTTCCGCGAATACGAAAGGCAATTCTGATAAAGTCTCAGCGATTGATTTCGGCGATGTCCGCAAATACCGGTTTGAGAGCCGGGTAGATGGAGCGGAAAATCTGATACCGCTTCTCATACTCAGCAACGATCGCAGGATCCTGCTCGATCGTGTCAACGACACGGATCAACTTGCCTGCGGCCTCCTCAACCGAAGCGTACTCACCGCATCCGACTGCCGCAAGGATCGCAGCGCCGTAGCCCGGGCCTTCCTCACAGTTGATCTTGTCAACCTTGACATTCATGATGTTCGCGAGAACCTTGCACCACAGCGGGCTCTTCGCGCCGCCGCCGATCGCGCGGATGCGTTCGATCTTAACGCCGAAGGAGCGTGCGATCTCAAGTGCATCGCGGAGTGCGTAGGTAACACCTTCCATAACCGCAAGCGTCATATCCTCGCGCTTGGTGTCCATCGACATTCCGATGAAGCAGCCTCTTGCGTCAGGATTGTTGTGAGGCGTGCGCTCGCCCATCAGGTAAGGAAGATAGAATACATTGTTCGTTCCGATCTCGGTGATGTTCTTCTGCTCTGCAGCATAATCCTTGGTTCCGATGATGTCATCCATCCACCACTTGTTGGAGGATGCAGCGGAAAGCATGCAGCCGAGGAAGTGATACTTGCCGTTCGCATGAGCGAAGGAATGCATCGCATTCGCATCGTCAACCGCGAACTCATCCGTTGCGATGAACACCGTTCCGGAGGTACCGAGCGATACGGAGCACATACCGTGCTCAAGCGTACCCGTTCCTACAGCGCCCGCAGCATTGTCGCCTGCACCGGCGATGATCTTCACCGTGTTCGGCAGACCGAGCTCAGCGGCAACCTCGGGAAGGATCGTTCCGACTACTTCGTAGCTCTCGAAAATCTTGGCAAGCTGCTCTTCCTTGATGCCTACGATGTCGATCATCTCCTTGGACCAGCACTTGTTCTTTACGTCGAAGAGAAGCATTCCGGAAGCGTCCGACACATCCGTGCAATGAACGCCGGAAAGCAGATATGCAAGGTAATCCTTGGGAAGCATGATCTTGCAGATCTTAGCGAAGATCTCAGGCTCGTGCTTCTTCACCCAGAGAAGCTTCGGAGCGGTGAAACCGGTGAGTGCCATATTGGCCGTGTACTCACTGATCTTCTCACGTCCGATCACATTGTTGAGGTAATCGCACTCCTCCTGGGTACGTCCGTCATTCCAGAGGATCGCGGGACGAAGCACATTGTCGTTCTCGTCGAGGATGACAAGACCGTGCATCTGACCGCCGAAGCTGATGCCGGCAACCTGGCTTGCGTCGAACCCGTCGACAAGCTCCTTGACACCGACCTTCATCTGTGCCCACCAGTCCTCAGGCTTCTGCTCGGACCAGCCGGTCTTCGGAAAATACAGCGGATACTCCTTGGAAACAATATTCTTGATCGCACCCTCGCCGTCCATCAGCAAAAGCTTCACGGACGATGTGCCAAGATCCACACCGATATAGTACATAAATACGCCCTCCGCAATGATTCTTTTTTCTTCGGCAAATGCCCTGTGATCAGGCAAAACCGCCGCTCTTTATGATACCCGATTCCACTGATTCTGTCAAGATAAAAGGCCCATTAAATCCCTCGGCGCCATGAAGGTCACAGCATGCTTTTTCACGGTCATGTGAGCCTGCAGACAGGTTCCGCCGTACTCGCCGTCGATCGTCCACGCGACCTCCTCCTCGAACTCGAACTCCGCCTCCGAAATGTGCCGGAATACGATCAAGGGATTGTCGAAATTTCCCCTGCGGATATCGTTGAGAAGTCCCGGCACCTGAAGCGCGCTGGGCTCTCTGACGAGGAACAGCTCGTATTTTCCGTCGTTGAGACGAACCTCCGGACCCGTGATCCCGCGGAAACCACCGATGGACGAGGAACTCACGACCATACCGACGACAAATCTGCCCTCGATCACTTCATCGGGAAGCGTGATCGTCGCGTTGATCGTCTCGATGTTAGTCAGCGCTCCCGCCCCGTTCAAGACGTACGCCGCATGGCCGAACACGTTCTTCATCGACTGTGACGTCGCGTAGGATACGTCGGAGAACAGACCGAACGCAGCCGTGTACACGACATACTTACCGTTAAAACAGCCGATGTCGCACGGATACTCCATACCTGTCTTGGAAAGCGCCGCCGCAGCGACAATGTCCTTGGGAAGACACATCGAATACCCAAAGTCATTCGTGCTGCCCGCCGGAAGATACACGATCGGAACACGGAGGCTCTCATCACACTCCATCATTCCCTCCACAACCTCGTGGAGCGTGCCGTCGCCGCCGGAGCAGACAACCTTGACGCAGGAGCCCTCCTTCAGATACGCCTTCACGGCTTCCTTCGCGTCATTGCGCTTTCTCGTCGGAGAGATCACAAGATCGCTTGTCTCATCGATCAGCTGGTACACGACATCGTTCAGTTTCGAAACGATCTTCTTCGTACCGGCATTCGGATTATAAATAAACAAAACCTTATCGCGCATAGATACCTTTCACGCCGAATGATCGGCATTACTGAAATCAAGGATGTGCCGTTTCGGCCGCCCCTTGTCAACCCGGACTATTATACTCGATATTGATGCATTTGTTAAGGGCAAACGAATAAATAATGACTTCACTGACGGTTTTGCCGGTGCCGCGCACGATCGCGTCCGCGTAAAGCTGCAGCTGCTTCTCGTACCGCTTGATCAGTTCGGCCTCGCCCGTCTTCTCGGGAACACGGTCCGTCTTATAGTCGACAAGCACGACGCCGTCTTCCTCCTCGAAATACGCGTCGATCTCTCCCTGGATCAGCACCGGATCATCCGAATCGACGCCGGCATACACCTCTCGCGCCGGACGCGCCATGATAAACGCTCTCTCTCGCTCCAGTGTTCCGTCCTCAAAGGCCTTCTTCATGCGCTTTCCGAGCTCGCTTTCGAAAAATGTCAGGAACCGCTCGGGATTGAGTTTTCCAGCCTCACCCTCGTTGATCTGGTGTCGCTCGCACATGGCTTTCAATTCTTCGGAAAATGCCTCCTTCGTGTTCGGCAGCGAGTAATCATGCAGCTGAAGCACACGGTGGCACATGGTACCGAACTCGGTAGCCGACGAGACATTGCCCTCGTCCTTCTGTACAACGGCAAAGGAAGGCATCGGTTCCGTTTCCGCAGGCGGCATAAGCTTCTGCTCCGGAGCCATGCTTACAACACCCTCGGCGCGCTCCAGTGCCTCCTCCTGCGCCTCCTTCTCAAGATACGCCTGCTTCTTAAGCGCCGACACGGACACTTTGACCGGAACTGCCGTTGCCTCATGCGGATAGCGGTACTCGCGGTACTGTTTTAATTTGTCAGTGTACAGTCTGACAAGCTCATCCGCAGGGTTCTCTGCATTCGGTTCCGATGTCTCTGTATCAGTGCATTCATTTGCGTTCTGCTCGGGTGCGCTGTCCGTTCCCGCAGCCGCATCGACCGACTTGATAAGCCATGCTCCGATCTTCGCGGGAAGTCGTTCGGACACCTTGTCCGCCTGATAGAACTCCTCGATCTCGGCTTCCGTACATCCGGTCAGCACCGCTCGCAGGATCAGCTGAAGGTATGTCGTGTCATCATTGACCATATCTGCGTAACACTGTCTGTGTGCGTATCGGAACATGTTACCAAGACATGTACCGATATCGCCCGTCGTGTCCAGATGGCCCGTCACGACAAGCTTCTCCTCGGCGCGCGTCACAGCGACATACAGAAGGCGCAGCTCCTCTCCGATCAGCTCGCGAAGTCCTCGTCTTGCGATCACTTTCTTGGCAAGGGAATTCGACTTCATCTTTGCCTTCGGATACATCACGGTCGGTCCGAAACCAAGGTCGTCGTGGATCAGCAGATCACCCTTTAAGTCGCTTGTGTTCATACCCTTCATCGTATCCGAGAGGAACACGATCGGGAACTCAAGGCCCTTGCTTGCATGGATCGTCATCAGACGCACGGCGTTCAGATCGGACTGTCCTACGCTGATGTCATTGGACCCCTTGTCATAAAGGATCGAATCATCGATATACTTCAGGAAATCCAGGAAATTCCCGGACAGAGACGAGCTGTACTGCTCCGCCTTGGTCAAGAGCATGCGGATGTTTCTGCGGCGAACTTCACTGTCCGGAAGACCACTGCAATACTCGACAAGCCCGGTCAACGCTAGGAACTCCTCCATCACCTCCGCGGCGCTCACAAACGCGGAATGTTTTTTCAAGCGGTCATACAGCGAGATCCAGTTAGTCGCGCGCTCACGCATGTCCGCAAGCTGGGGATAGCGTGCAGGCTCCACGACGATCGCTCGTACAACTGTCTGCATATACTCTGACCTGCGCTTCTCGCCGCTTCTGCGAGCGGCTACCGCGATGCGCGCGAGGTCATCCGCTGAGAACCCGATCACAGGTGACATCAGCACCTCGGCAAGCGGTATCTCCTGGAACGGGTTGTCGATCACTTTGAGCATGGAAAGGATCAGAGAAACCTCAAAGGCTTCGTAAAATCCATCCGTCGACGTCGAACACGCGGGAATTCCGTGTCTGTGCAGGCTTCGGATAACTTCGTTGTACAGATTACCCTTGGAGCGCACTAAGATAACGACATCGCGGTACTGCGCGATGCGCCCTTCGGGATTGCTTTTCTCACGGATCCGCAGACCACTCACGGGATCCGTGAGCTCCGCGATCCTCTTTACGATCATCTCTGCCTCGCCGTAAGCACCTTCCTCCGCGTTTACGGATATCATCAGCTCGCTTCGGTAATCCTCATCGTTCCAAAGGCACTGATCATACGCTTCTCCGTAGACAAGCTCCGCACGGGAATCGTACTCGACGTCGCCGACGTTCCGGTGCATGATCTGACGGAACACCTCGTTGACCGAATCGACAACCTGTGTACGGCTTCGGAAGTTCTTCTGAAGGTCGATGCGGTAACCTGCAGGCTTCTCCTCCCCGGCCGCGGCCTTCTTTCGGATCTCATCGGAGTCCGTGGCGAACGCGTCGCATTTGCCGATAAAAAGCTCCGGACGCGCCTTTCGGAAACGATAGATGCTCTGCTTGACATCACCGACCATGAACATGTTCGGCAGGCCGTCAAACTCCCGGGAAACCGCACTGAGGATATACTCCTGAAGCATGTTGGAGTCCTGATACTCATCGATCATGATCTCGGCAAATTCCTTCCGGATCTGGATCGCAGCCTCCGACGGCTGACGCTGCTCGTTCAGCAATATACGCAAAGCCATATGCGAGATCGTCGAAAAATCATAAGCTCCGAGATCCCTCTGCTTTTCCTCAAAAAGGACAAGCACGCACTTGGCAAGCCCGCACAATGCTCCGAGCGCCTGTCCGCATTCCTGCTGCATACGCTCGATCCCGTTGTCCAGCATCTGGATCGTCTTCTTGATCGACGAGATCTCATCCTTATACTTCTTACGGATCTTTTCACACAACTTCTTCTTGTCTTCATCGACAGGATCGACATCAGTCTTGTTCTTCGATGCTTTGGGCCAATCCGGCATGGCATTGATCCTTGCGGCAAGACCGCGCAGCGAATCCGCACCCGCGACATCCGCGAGGATATCCACATCAGCGAACATCGCGCGTATGAAGTGTGACGGCATACCGGGCTCACCGGACCTCTGCAGGAACGCGTTCAAAAGCACATTCATATCATTGATCCGACTGGAAAAGTCTACAAAAAGGTCCTTCGAATACGCGCACGAAAACGGATCCTGTACCTCGGTGAACATGGCAAGCTTATCGTCAAGCCACTCCTCCGGGAACGGGTTGCTGTCACATTTTTTGATCAGGTTGCGAAGTATTTCCTCAAGCTTCCGATCGCCGTATTTGCCGCCGTATTTCTCGGTCAGCTCGTAAAAGCCCGGTGTCGCTGCGGTGTGCGCCTCCTCCAAAGCCTCATCGATGGCCTCGGTAAGGATTGACTCCGTCTCGCTTCCGTCCGCCATGCGAAATCCGGGGTCAATGTCAAGGAGATGACAATATCTTCTCACGACCGACTGGCAGAAGCTGTCGATCGTCGATATCTTTGCAAAATGAATGTTCCGCGCCTGTCGCTGCAGCCTCTCGTTGTCAGGGTCATCCTCGAGCGCATTTTCGATTGCCCTCTCGATCTTATCCCTCATTTCGGAGGCAGCGTTGCGTGTAAACGTAACGATCAGTATCTCATCGATATCAGCGGGATTCTGCTCATCGGTGATCATCTTCATGATGCGTTCGACAAGAACCGTCGTTTTGCCGGATCCCGCAGCTGCCGATACCAAAAGATTACCGATCGGGTCTTCTATAACTCTCAACTGTTGTTCGGTAGGTTTCATTTAGTTATCCTCCTCCCGATGATCCGCTGTGTCGCCGTCAGAACCGGTGCCTGCTCCGGCAGGTTCACGGTATTCGATCGCAGCGCCGTTCTCCCTGCGGCACAGGCCCTTGTATACGCAATACTTACAGCTGTCCAGCGCGCTCGTGCTTCGACCGCTTCGATACGGGTGTATCGCTATATTGCCGTTTCTTATACCCTTGACTTCTTCAGCCGTCAGTGCCTCGATCTCATCCAGGAACCTCTTCAGTTCACCGGAAGAAAAGACACTTCCCTTTCCGAACTTACCGTCCTTCTGTACGCTTACGGAAACAACGTCGGAAGCATATGCCGAACCGGACTCAACAGACTCGAAATTGACATCCAATCGTTCCAGATATCTGTCCGAAGTATCAAAGCCGACAGAGTTCTCAACAAGCATGACACCGTTCGGCGAATACATGCTGACGGAAGCCGACTGCTCCGGTGAGACAGGCTCACCGTCCTTGTAATCGACTGTCAGCGGAACATACATGGCGGCCGCGGGGACAGCGTCGGTTCCCTTCTCGCGGTACATCTGCTCCGCGATGCGCATATAGATCGGCAACTGGATATCGATACCGTCAAGAGCGAGCGACGGTCGGAACACCTTCGAGCTCGACTTGTAATCAAGGATCTTAAAGCACATTGTGCCGTCTCTCTCACTGCAGTCAATCCGGTCGATCTTACCGCAATACCGGACATCGCCGAGTTTCTCACTGAAGCTCTTCTCCGTGAGGCTCACATCGTACCGTCCCTGAAGAAGCTGTGCGGATAATGCGGGCGCCAGCGAAACAAGATTGTCAACAAGTGTGTCAAACAGGAAGCGGCTTCGGTTATCCTCCGAAAAGCAGTCAAACTCAGGCATCTGACGCGCGTGATCTGCTCCCTCCCGGATCAGCGCTACCATCTCCTCGGCTCCCGGCGTTCTGCCGCTTCTTCCGATCTCTGCGGCACGCTTGCCCGCGTAGTCAAGGATCGCATGGTAAACAGAACCGGTCTCCAGCTGGGTCGGTTCATGAGTTCGCCGCGTCTGTGCGGTCAGGCCATACTCAAGAAAATGACGGAACGGACACCCCGCATACGACTCAAGCCGCGTCACGGAATACTCCGTATCCTCCGGATACAGCTCCTGTGCCACCTCTGCGGACAGCTCCGGATTGCGGAACACACCTGTCTCTGCCTCATCAAGCAGTTTACGCATCCTCTCTTCGTGAGCGGAGCGCATCGCCCGTACGGACGGATCATCCGAACAATACCACTCATAGAGCGTGCGAAGGGACGCCGCATCCTCCGCCATGCGGTCGCTGTCCCCGTCACCCGTTCCTTCCGCGGACGAAGCTACGCCGGCATTCTTCGCCGCGTCGACCGCCTCGTGATACCGTGTAAGGAACTCCTCAAGACCTCCGTCCACGGCGATCCGCTCAAAAAATGTCTTCTTCCTGCTTTTGGTTCCCGTCACCGTCAGATACGGGAACAGCCGTTGTATTCTTCTCACCACATACGACTCGGAAAGCTTCTTACCCTCACTGTCGGACATCGACCAGGTGAGGATCAGCCTCTTGGTAGGCTTCTGAAGCACATGGAGTATATTGAATTCCTCGCCGTCCACGGATTCCTTCTCGGTATCCGCGAGCGAGAGGCTGAACTCACTCTTTAAGAATTCACGCTCCTTACTGTTCAACAGCTCGCTGCCGTGGCCGGAGCCGGGCACAAGCCCCTCGTTCAAGCCGATGAAGAACAGGTATTTCACCGTCGGGATACGCGATCTCTTGCAGTCACCGATCATGACGCAATCCGGCTCCGGAGGGATCACGCCGAGCTTCATCTCGGCAAATCCCGCCTCCAGCAGTTCAATGTAATCCCGTAGCGAGATCTGCGTCTCCGGCAGCAGCGTGTACAGACGGTCAAACAGCTCCGTGACCGCCTTGTAGATCGCGTGGCACTCCGCGGCTCTTCTCAGGCTCCACGGTACCGGTTCCTCTGCGATCTCATCTGAGAGCTTAAGCATGGTGTTGTATACATTTTGCTGCGTCAGAAAATGATACAGTGCCTCCGTCTTCTCGCGCACGCCCGTTGTCGCGCTTCCGAGCACCTCCGCAAGCGGTACGATGACCTTCGCGATCTCCTCTGCAAGAGCGATGCTCTCCGCGGCCTTCGTGACACGCTTTCCGCCGTAATCGCCCTGCAGTCCGCGCTTCCACGCCGATAACCCGCGTGTGCCTCTCGCGATCAGGAAATTTTCCAGATAATTCAGCTGATCCGTGTCATACCGGTTGATCGGGTTCTTCAGCCAGCGCATGCAGATGTCAGACCGCATGTCTGTATAGATCATTCCGAGCAGGTTTCGTATATAGTCAACAAGACAGTTGTCCGTGATCTCCGTCGTGCGGTCGAGGAAGAACGGGATCCCCGCCTCGGAAAATGCCCTGCGGAACAGTTCGGAATACCCCTTCACATCGCCGCAGATGATGCCGATCTCACGGTACAATACTCCCTTGCCGGAACGCTCTTTGCAAGCATCATCCTTCGTTTCGCTGTCGCAACAGCCTTTCTCTGTCTCATCGCTGTATCCGCGAACAAGCTTCACGATCTCGCCTGCGACATACCGTACCTCTGCTTCGCGGTCAGGCGCGGAAGCAAGACGGATCGCATCCGTCGTCTTGCCTGAGTACGGCAGCTTGCCGCGGCGGAACACCGAGGTCGCGAGATACGCAAGCTCGGGGGCACAATCCGTATCCCTCGCCGAAACGATCGTCTCCGACACCGTATGACCGCTTTCCTCGGCGAGTTTGCTCATCATCGTCATCGTCTCACGGCTCATGCGGAAGCACTCTGTCTTACCGGTCTTTTTATCCAACTCCTCAGGGTCGATCGTAACCGTGATCACGACATCTCGGCACGTCTTCATCAGCTCTCCGACAAGATTGTACTGCGTGGGCGTAAAGCCGGTATATCCGTCGAAAAACAGTACGCTTCCTTTCATACGTGCGGATTCCCTGACAAGCGGACACATCGCGTTGTAGATGTCGTCCTCCGTGATCTTCGTCTTACCGCATTTCTCGCGGAACTGACGGTACACGACGGAAAGCTCCCAAAGCTTATCGGAAAGAAGCGTATCCTCGGTTCTGCAGGATACATCGGCAAGCACGTCGGCGGTAACCTCGTATCGCACAAACTCCGAAAGAAGTGACTTTACTTCCTCAACAAATCCGGGTTTCCCGGCCTTACTCCCGAATCTCGGCAGCTCTCCCGCATGCTCGGAGAGAACTCGCCGAAGCACCAGGCTCTTGCCGATGTCATCGAGTACCGTGGGAATCCTGTCGCCGAGTTCATCCAGAAGATGATGCAACAGACGGCGGAAGCTAACGATGTCGACATCCGTCACACAGCCGCCGCTTCGCATCGCGGTCAGCTCCTGCTCCGCCTCAAGATTGGCCTGCTCAGGCACAAAAAAGAATACCCTCGAGCGCTTCTTCTCCGCATTGTTCCTCGCGCAGAGATCGTTCATCATCGTAAGAAGCGCGCTGCGGTTTTTCTTCACAGAATTGCCTATGATAAAAGTAAGAGACATATTCTTCCATCCCTTCCGTAAAAGCGCATACCGACAAACTGCACCGGTCTGAAATATCATCTCGTAACTCAACAAACCGGCATAGAAAGCATTTTTCTAAGTATAGCACATAAAAAAGAAAAAAGCAAACATTTGTTCGAACAAATGTTTGCTGAAATCCCGGGATGCCGGCTCCGCTTTTTGACTCCCAGCCAGTAGCCAGGTGGGTGACCTCACGTATACTTCTGCCTTCCACTGCAAAGGAGGCCTGACATCCGCATACAAATATTGGAATCCCTTATGTCGATTTGTAGGTTCAAAAATGACGGAGGTATCGAACACCCCAGGAAACTGTTATCTTACTCTTGCCGATTACTCAGCGTTCGCCTTCTCAACTTCGATCACGGAGCTCTTCCGCATCGGGATACGGCAGTTCTTGTTGTTGCCGAACTCTACGATGATGATGTCCTGTCCTTCCACCATGTCGATGATCACGCCGTAAAATCCTGCGGTGGTCAGAACGCTGTCACCGATCTCCAGGGATGCGAGAAGCGCCTTCTGCTTCTTCTCCTGGTTGGCCTGCGGCCGCATGATGAAGAAGTAAAATACTGCGACAAATACTACGATCATGATCACCAGCGGCAGGAACGATCCTGTGTCGCCGGTCGCGCCTGTCTGAGTGAGAAGTGTCAAAAAACCGTTCATAATTTTTTTAATTCCTTTCGTTCCGTCCGCGTCTTATATATCTGCGAGAAACGGGATTGATATTCCCATATTCTGTCTCAGTCTTCCACGCCGAGTTCAAAACCATGAAGCTTTTCGCGCTTGTACTCTTCGTACCGTCCTGCCTCGATCGCGTCGCGGATTTCTTCCATCATTCTATTATAAAAACGCAAATTATGCAAGACCATAAGGCGAAGTCCGAGCATTTCCCCCGCGACGAGCAGGTGTCGAATGTACGCGCGCGAATGGTTTCTACACGCGGGACAGTCACAGCCTTCCTCGATCGGGCGCTCGTCCGTCTTGTAGCGCTCGTTCTTTAAGTTCAGCCTTCCGCGGTTCGTGTACGCATGGCCGTGGCGACCGTTTCTCGTCGGATACACGCAGTCAAAGAAATCGACGCCGCGCGACACTGCCTCAAGAATGTTTGCGGGAGTTCCGACTCCCATCAGGTACACGGGTTTATTCTGCGGCAGATACGGTACAACGGCATCGAGGATCCGGTACATCTCCTCGTGTGATTCGCCTACCGCAAGGCCGCCTACCGCGTATCCGGGCAGGTCCAGCTCCGTGATCCGCTTCGCGTGCTCGATCCGGATGTCCTCGTAGATACCGCCCTGGTTGATACCGAACAAAAGCTGATGGGGATTGACCGTGTCGGGCAGTGAATTCAAGCGATCCATCTCTGCCTTGCAGCGCTCAAGCCACCTTGTCGTCCGGTCGACAGACTTTTGAATATATTCCTTCTCCGCCGTGCTGGGAGGACACTCGTCAAATGCCATGGCGATCGTCGAGCCGAGGTTCGACTGGATGCGCATGCTCTCCTCAGGACCCATGAAGATCAGTCTTCCGTCGACATGAGAGTGGAAGGACACGCCCTCCTCCTTTATTTTCCGAAGACCCGCCAGGGAAAACACCTGGAAGCCGCCGGAATCGGTCAGGATCGGCCGTTTCCAGTTCATAAAGCGATGAAGTCCGCCGCACGCGCGCACGATCTCGTCGCCGGGACGCACGTGGAGGTGATACGTGTTGCACAGCTCAACCTGAGTGCCGATCCCCTCGAGGTCCGGCGAAGATACCGCGCCCTTGATCGCAGCGACCGTGCCGACGTTCATGAACACCGGCGTCTGAATGACACCGTGCACCGTCGTCAGCTCACCGCGCTTCGCGCAGCCGTCTGTTTTTATGATACGATACATAGGATACCTGCTCAAAAACTAGTTCTTCTTGACAAACCTCAGTCCTACAAGCACAGCCGCGAACACGATGAACACGAGACCGATCATCATCAGATTGGAACGGCCTCCAATCGCGGAAATGATGAGAAGTATGATGCCCGTGATAAGCATTCCGCCCGACGCGATGATACCGAACGCGTCGTCCGAGCGGTTGCGGTCCCTGCGGCTTAAATAGAACCCGTCGTTCGCGACGGTGTCAGCCTCCTCAATGGAGTTCGGGCGCGCGCCGCGCACATAATATCTTGCGAACTTGGTTACTTCTTCCTGAAGCGCGTAAAATGCGTTGTTTGCCTGATCCGATGACGTGGCGCTCTGCATTTCCGATTCCTTAAGAACCGTCCACGGATCCTTCTCATCGATCGCTGCCACCGTCGAATACATCTGATAATTCCGCTTGGAGAGATCCGACAGGAAATTTCCCTCCTCGCCGATCAGAATATGTGCCTTGACTCCGGACCGTTCCTCGAGAATGTTCTTCATCTCATCGAATGCCTTGTTTACATTCGGCAGAACTTCATCCTTTCTGCTGTTCTCAAATGCGTCTCCGGCTGCCATGCATGCTTCATAAAGCTCAGGAAACTGCTTGACACACATAAACTCTTCCGCGTAACCCATAGTAACGATCCTTTCCGGGAAAAAACTTCCCTGGTTCCTTCTCCGACCCAATATATCCCATATAACACGAAAGACCAACGGCGCATTGCCGACCGGCAACCCGACATTGGTCCTTCGACAGGGGCAGTAGGATTCGAACCCACGACCTGCGGTTTTGGAGACCGTTATTCTACCAGCTGAACTATACCCCTATTTGTTCGGTTCTCGCGAACCGTTTCACATATTACTACAGACAAGCAAAATTGTCAACAGGTGAATTCAATAACTTTACTGCAAAAGCGAGCGGCGGGCATGTTGTGCACCACCGCTCGCAGGCTTATTTTACGCTGTTTCGATCTTGTTGGCGGTATGAAGGTTATGGCGCTCCACAGCCTCCTCGCGCATCTTGTACTTCAGGATCTTGCCGGCCGCGTTCATCGGGAACTCCGACACAAAATCCACGTATCTCGGCACCTTGTGCTTTGCCATGTGCGTGCGGACGTAATCCTTGATCTCTTCCTCGGTACACTCTGCACCGTCCTGCAGGATCACGCAGGCCATGATCTCCTCGCCGTAATCCGCATCCGGAACACCGATGACCTGAACGTCCTTCACCTTGTCGTACGTGTAAAGGAAGTCCTCGATCTCCTTCGGATAGATGTTCTCACCGCCGCGGATGATCATATCCTTGATACGGCCGGTGATCTTGTAGTATCCGTCCTCAGGGCGACGAAGCGCCAGGTCTCCGGAGTGGAGCCAGCCGTCCTCATCGATCGCCGCAGCAGTTGCCTCAGGCATCTTGTAGTAGCCCTTCATAATGTTGTACCCGCGCGCGCAGAACTCGCCCGGTACGCCGTCCGGAAGCTCCTCGCCGGTCTCGGGATCCACGATCTTGGTCTCGACGCCGAAGATCGAAGGTCCTACGGTGTTGACACGCTGCTCGATCGTATCGCTCGTCTTGCTCATCGTCGTTGCGGGCGATGCCTCGGTCTGACCGTAGGTGATAACGATCTCGGGCATGTGCATCTTCTCGATGACCTCTTCCATCGTCTTGATCGGGCAAGGCGAACCTGCCATGATACCGGTTCTCATATGCGAGAAATCGGTCTTCGGGAAATTCTCGTGTCCGAGCATCGCGATGAACATCGTCGGAACGCCGTGGAAGCACGTGATCTTCTCGCGGTTGATGCAGTCCAGACTTTTTCTCGGGGAAAATGCCGAGATCGGGGACATCGTAACGCCGTGCGTCACGGACGCGGTCATCGCAAGCACCATACCGAAGCAGTGGAACATCGGAACCTGGATCATCATGCGGTCCGCCGTGGACAGATCCATGCAGTCGCCGATCGCCTTACCGTTGTTGACAACGTTGTAGTGCGTGAGCATAACGCCCTTCGGGAAACCTGTGGTACCCGAGGTGTACTGCATGTTGCACACATCGTGCTTGTCAACTGCCGCACGGCGCTTCTCAACCTCCGTCAGCGGCACGGTCTCACCGAGCTTGAACGCCTCCTCCCAGGTAAAGCAACCGGGTTGACGGCTGTCAACGGTGATGATATTCTTCAGATACGGCAGTCTTTCGCTCTCCAGCTTGCCGGGCTCGCACGTCTCCAGCTCAGGGCAGAGCTCCTTGATCGTTCCGACATAGTCGCAATCCTTGAAGCCGTCGATCATGACGAGCGTGTGCGTATCGGACTGGCGGAGCAGGTACTCGATCTCGTGGATCTTGTATGCGGTATTGACCGTAACAAGGACAGCGCCGATCTTCGTCGTTGCCCAGAACGTGATGTACCATGCGGGCACGTTCGTTGCCCAGATGGCAACATGATCTCCCTTCTTCACGTCCATCGCGATCAGTGCTCTCGCAAAATTGTCAACGTCGTCGCGGAACTCAGGATACGTTCTCGTGTAATCAAGCTCCGTGTAGCGGAACGCGTACTGCGTCGGAAAAGCCTCGCAGATACGGTCCAGGATATCCGGGAACGTATAGTCGATCAGACGCTCCTTCGGCCAGATATAGTTGCCCGTGCCGCGGTTGTCCGTCTGCAGCGCGTGCTTATGCTTCGTCTTGTAAGGACGCATGTAGTTCGCGAACTGCGGGAACACGACCCAAGCGTCCGCAAGCTCCGCCGACCAGCGCTTCACCCACTCAAGCGATACGTAGCCGGTGTAGTGCATGCTCTGCAGCGCGGCAAATGCGTCCTTCAGAGGCATGTCGCCGTCACCCATCATGCGATAGGAAATGCGGCCGTCGCGGCACACGGAGTCCTTCACATGGACATACTTGATGTACTCGCCGAGGTTCGCTACCGTCTGCTCCGGCGTCTCACCGAAGTTGCGGTACGGATGATGAATATCCCAAAGAGCTGCGATCTTGCGGCTTCCGACTGCGTCGAGGATCTTCTTCAGGCGCGCCGTGTCGGAGTATACGCCGTTCGTCTCAACAAGCATCGTTACGTTGTACTCCTCCGCGATCGGCACGAGCTGCTTCAGTGTCGCGATGATCGCCTCATCGTCAACCTCGCCCTCGGGTGCGGGATGCTCATCGGCAAGAACACGGATATACGCGGTTCCAAGCGCGTTTGCAAGCTTGGCGTACGCCGTCAACTCCTCCATGATCTTCGGAAGCTTCGCCTGATACTTCAATGCGATGCCGGAAGAAAGGCAGGATACCTCGATCCCGATCTCACGAAGCTTTGCGACCGTGTTCGGAAGCTGTGCTTCGGAAAATGGCTTCGCTCTCGTCGCCAAAATGTCATTCCCGAGACCGCGGATCTCGATACCGTGGTAACCGAGGTCTTTTGCCATCGTGTAAATGTCGGTCCAAGAATAATCCGGACATCCCAATGTGGAGAAACTGATCTTCATGATGTCTTCCTTTCATTTCATCCAAGTATTGATCGGCAGTGAGGCAGGTGTATGGAATCGTAAACGCCTCTACTGCCCTTTCGGACAGTAGAGGCGCAATATGCGTGGTACCACTCTACTTCATGATCTCTCATGCACTCAGCGAACACGGACCGCAGTCGATGTTCTGCCCTTGTAACGGCGGGCTCCCGGCTCAATCTACACAACCTACTGATTTCGGTCTTCAATCGGCAGCTCCCAGGTGAGTTCACCGTGTATCGTCGACTGTCTCGCATCAACCGACAGCTTTCTGAACCGGACGCACAGTTACTAATCCTGCTCCTAGCATTTAACGCGGGACAAAAGCCCCGTTGCGCGTTATAGTACAACATGATACGGCAATTGTCAACAAAAAATTTCACTGAAGCTGCGAAATTACTTCTGCGGACGGATCGCCTTGACATCGTCCTGCGTACAGGGGATGTTCGAGTAGCGTGCCTTCTCGTATTTCTCGAGGAGAATGTCGTCGGTCTCCTGCGGTCTTCCGGTTCCGAGCAGCTCCTCCGGAGTCTTCTCCGGAATATCCACGTCCCCGAACCGGTCAAATACTGCACGCTTGAAGGTTCTGCGGATCCTTCTCGCATACGCGTTTTCGTCGATGACGGAATCGTCGCGTACACGGATAACCTCATCCTGGATCGGCATGATCGTCTTCTTCAGGTCGATGATACGGTCGGTCTCCATACTGGTCTTCGCGTCCGTGATCTTCGTCAGCATGATGCGGGCCATCTGTACGGTCGCGAAAATGATGAATGCGCCGAGCACGATGTAGATGACCGTCACGATCCACTGGTTGGAGCCTGACGAAGCAGCCTCCGTAACCGCACCGGACATGTCGATCGGCGTCGGTGTCACATCGACGGGCGACGGCGTGATCGCGCCTCCGCCTCCCTGGTTGGCCGCCTGCAGGCGCTCTGACATTTTACTGATCCAGTTCGTCCAGAACCGGTTGAACGGTCCCCAGATCGGAAGGATGGCTACCGAAAGAACAAGCAGGATCGTCGACAGATACCAAAGACGATATGCTCGAAGGTTACCGATCGTTACATGATAAACCGCCATGTAATCGGCATCGCGGTTTGATTCCACGAAACGCACATAGTGCGCAAGATAGATCGCGTATACGTTAAGGCCGAGGAATAGCACAAGCAGGATCAGCTCAACCCACGAAAGCATTTCATAGTCCTTCATCGCCGCGTACGCGTAGCAGCCGAACGGAATAACACCGAGTGGAAGGAATATAACCTCGTGACCCTTCCTGTTCTTCTTTAAGAACATTCCAGAGAAAAAGCCAGCCCACAGACGCGCGATCACAACCACAACGACTGCGCCTAACAGCATCAGCCACAGACTGTCACCGAACACCCGGTGCAATACTGCAAGGAGCGCGATCGAGTACAGGATCAGAAAGACACAGATATGGCGCATCGTGAACAGCTGCATTTCATATCGTTCCAAACGAAATTGATCTCTCATCGCTTACCTCCTTTACAGATTTCTGGGCTTCCACAGAGCCGTACAGCCGCTCATCTCCTGCGGCAGCTCCGGAAGCTTGTCACCGATGATGACAAGGCAGCACGGCGCTCCCATGCGGATACGGGCGCTCACACGCTTCTCAAACTCCGGACGGAGCGAATACGTAACATACAACACACTTGTGTTGTGATTTTCCTCTTCCGCCGAAAAATCATTGCCGTCGCCGAGTTCCATCTTCTCACGCATCGCCTGCTTCATGCGCTTCGCGTCGAAAATGGTCTCGTAATCGATCTTCGCGAGTCCGATCTCGATACTGGTCAGGTGGCCCATCGAGCTTCCCTCGGAGATCATGAGAGGTGCGCCTCCGTCCGAACCGGACACGTTGCACTCCATCGAGACGCTCTGCCCGATCGCGAGTGCAGAGGACGCAAAGCTTACGCCTAAACGCAGCAGCTCCTCGCGCATATCCTCCTCATGAGGCATCGGTCCGCGCTCAGCGTGCAATACGATGTGCAGACGCTTATCCATCGTCGTGTCGTAATAGTTGACCTGCCAGTCGCCGGATCTCGCGGATGCCTTCCAGTTGATACGCTGGATCGGGTCACCCGGCTGGTAATCGCGGAGACCCGCGAACGCCGAATAGTCCTCGTAGAGCTTCAGCTTCGATACAACCTCGCCCCACATGGTTCGGAACGGCAGGTCACCCGTGCCGATCTCATAGTTGAACGGAGTAACAAGAAGCTCCGTCGCCGAGTCGGTGATCAGGGCGTACTGCTTTGAGAAGAAAATGTCGTTCGCGACTACCTGGACACCTTCCACGCGGTACGGTCCGCGCTTGGTCGCCATCAGCGGCAGTCTTCGGATAACCTTCTTGTATCCGCCGATGGAGAAAAGGTCATTGCGGTAGTAGTGGTCCGTCACATGCTTCGTATCGGTGTTCTCGATAACCATGAATCGGGACAGCTGGAATTTAACCTTGAGAGCGGGAAGCGGCATCGCCTTGTTGTTGGTGATGACCTCCTCGAGGGACACCCACTCTCCCTCATGCGCGGTCTCCTGGCTGAACTGTAAGGAAACCGTGAGATGTCTCTTCCAGTATTTGCGGTAGTACCATCTCATCACAAAATACGAGATGACGACCACGATCAGAAGCAAAATTACCTTCATCCTGTAAACTCCTTGCCTGTTGATCCTTACTTGTTGATCACCGCGATCTGCAGCACAGCCCATGACTCGCGGCACGCGTTCCAGATAGCGTTAAACTCGTTGAGCGACAGCGGCGTCGAGCCGTTGCCCAGGTACACTCCGAGCGCCGGGATGCCCTTGACCTGATTGCAGTAGCCTTCGTAGCTGCCGTATCCGGCAGGTCCCACGCTCTCCTTGTTGACCTCATAGTTCATGATGTCCGCAAGCTTTTCCGCATAGCTTTTTGCGGCAGTCTTGACTTCTTCCTCCTGCCCGTACTTGTACTCGATCTTGGAGCCTGTCGTATGGTACACGATCACAAGATCGGGCGTGCAGCCGGTGAGCTGTGCAAGAAGCGCTCTCGTCTCCGGCTCAGATCCCGCCTCCTTGCCTCGATAGTCCTTTGAGGACGGTGCGGGCTCCTCCTCCGCGTAGGAGATCTGCGACCACTGATAGTCAAAGTTGCGTCTCAGATCGACACCGTTCGCGTTCGCGTAGTAAAACATCAGATAATTGTCCATATCAAGGCTCGTGCCGCCCTGCCTGCTGTCTCTTTCGTACCATTTCTTCAGGTCGCTGACGATATCGGCGTTGCGGACACACGCGAGATGCTCCTCGCTGATCATGATGCCGTCGGGGTTGAGCATCGGGATCACGTGGATCGCGACATTCTCACTCAACTCCTGGTAGGAAAATCCGTTGTAATTACCGGTCTCATAGTAGCACAGGCAGTACTCCGCCTGCTTCATGCACATCAGTGTGCTCATGTATTCCGCGCCGCACACGCCGGCACAGAAAAAGATATGTTTCTTCGCCTTCACGGGATCGCCGATGACGATCTCGAAAATGCTTCTGTTGTCCTTGGTGGATCCGATGCAATTCAGTTTCATCCGGTCGCCGTACAGATTGCGCAGCTCCTGCAGATCCTCGCACATCGAATCGTAGCTGTACAGCTGGCGCGACGTGTCGACTACCGTGAGCAGCGCGCTCGAGTATACGAACGTTCTGTTCTCGGAGATCGTCAGCGTCGTGATCAGGCTGTTACTCACGTACGCAGGCATATTGTCGACGTCGATGCGGTCCCATCCATTCTCTCCAATACCCGTGCGCGTCAGCGCCGTTCCGTAAGGCACCGTTCCGATCACCTCTTCGTCGGCACCGGGAAGACGCCGGATGTTGAGCGTGTTCGCCGTCACGTACACTGTGTCGTTCGTCACGTAGTATCCGTCGTTGTCCTTGATCAGCGTAACCTCGCCGGATTCCTCCGAGGTATTTCCGGTCACAACATGCTCGTACTTCGTCATCTGTACAAGCGTCACGTTGGAAGAATTTTCCTTTTCCCCGCACGCGGTAAGCAGCAGGGCCAACACGCTTAAAACGGCCAAGATCCGTCTCTTCATAGCAATAACACTCCCCTTACAGTATCAAATTCCCTTTGTCAGGAAAATGAAAGATCCTTCGGGATCTCCCGGATGTTCCTAAGGCCGATCAGTTTGATCCCCTTGGGCGCATCCTTTCCGATCTTCTCGCGGTCTGCCTCCGCGAGCACGCATGTCCGGTAGCCGAGCTTGGCGGCCTCACGCACTCTTGCAAGTGCCTGTGACACCGCGCGGAGTTCTCCGGTCAAACCGACTTCACCGAACGCAACCGTATGGTCCGGAAGCGGCTGGTTGCGATACCCGGACAGCACTGCCAGAAGGATCGGCAGATCCAGCGCAGGCTCCGTCACACGCAGTCCGCCTGCGACATTGAGGTACGCGTCACACCCCGACAGGGATGCTCCGACACGCTTCTCCAAAACCGCGAGCAGCAGGTTCATCCGGTTGAAATCCGTTCCGGCAGCCGTGCGCCGCGGCAGATTAAAACTTGTCTTGCTGATCAGCGCCTGAACCTCGACGAGGATCGGCCGTGTCCCCTCCATCGTCACGGCAACCACGGAACCGGGCTCCGATTCCGGCATGCCGCGGAGCATGTGCTCTGAAGGGTTCGTGACCTCCGCAAGGCCCGTCCCGCTCATCTCAAACACACCGATCTCGTTCGTCGATCCGAAACGGTTCTTGACAGCTCGTAAAATACGGTATGTCGTCGTTGTATCGCCCTCAAAATACAGCACGGTATCGACCATGTGCTCAAGCATTTTCGGTCCCGCTACGTTGCCTTCCTTGGTCACATGACCGACCAGGAAGACCGCGATGTTCTCGGTCTTCGCGAAGCGCATCAGAAACGATGTGTTCTCACGCACCTGCGTCATATTGCCCGGAGCGCTCTCAACCTCAGGCAGAACCATCGTCTGCACCGAGTCGACGATCATCACCTTCGGACGGATCGCCAGCGCCTGCTCATGGATCTCCGACATGTCCGTCTCTGCCATGAACAGAAGGTCGTCCGAGCATTCTCCGATACGGAGCGCGCGAAGCTTGATCTGCGACAGCGACTCCTCTCCGGAAACGTACAGCACCTTGATGCCGCGGGACGCGAGATTGCGGGCCATCTGCAGCAACAGCGTGGATTTGCCGATGCCGGGATCACCGGAGGCAAGCACAAGCGAGCCGTCGACGATACCGCCGCCGAGCACGCGGTCCAGCTCTTCCATTCCCGTCGACATGCGCGCTTCCTCGTGCGCGTCGATCCCCTTCAGACTTACGGGACCGACCGTGTCACGGTTTCTTACGACCGCTGTTCCTGCCGCCTTGACACGCTTTTCCTTCGGCGCTTCCGCGATCGTGTTCCACGCGCCGCAGCTTGCGCACCGCCCGGCCCACTTCGGCGTCTCCGCGCCGCATTCCGTGCAGAAAAATAAAGTCTTTTCCTTAGCCATAGTATGTCATGCGCCGACTTCCTCGACGGTCACATTCCCGTCTTTGAAATCAATGCGCACGGTATCCCCCTCTATAATACTGCCGCGCAGGAAGCTCTCCGTGACGGCATCCTCCACGGTATCCGCGATCAGTCTGCGCACCGGTCTCGCGCCGTACTGCGGATTGTAGCCCTTCTCCGCGACCATATCCGCCAGCGCCTCCGTGTAGGACACATTCAGTCGCAACGTATCCGCGCAGCTCTTTACAAACCGCCCGAGCAGCAGGTCCGCGATCCCGCGGATCTCCTCCTTCGTGAGCGAATGGAACACTAAGATATCATCGATACGGTTCAAAAACTCCGGGCGAAACATGCGCTTGACCTCATCCATGACGCCTTCCTTCATGCGACGGTAGTCGGCGGCAGCGTCATTGTCCGAAGCAAACCCGAGCGTCTTCGGATTCATGATCCGGTCCGCACCTGCGTTCGAAGTCATAACGATAACCGTATTCTTCATGTTGACGACGCGGCCCTGCGAATCCGTGATCCTGCCGTCGTCCAGTACCTGCAGCAAAATGTTGAACACATCCGGGTGTGCCTTCTCGATCTCGTCGAACAAAAGCACCGAGTACGGCTTTCTGCGCACTCTCTCGCACAGCTGGCCGCCGTCCTCAAACCCGACGTATCCGGGAGGGCTTCCGATCAGCTTCGAGACGCTGTGCTGCTCCATGTACTCCGACATGTCGATCCGGATCATCGCCTCGGGATCACCGAACAGAGCCTGCGCAAGCGCCCTGCAAAGCTCCGTCTTGCCGACACCGGTCGGGCCGAGGAACAAAAACGATCCGACGGGCCGGTTCGGGTCCGTCAATCCGACGCGTCCCCTCCGCACCGACTTCGCCAGCGCGGACACGGCCTCATTCTGCCCGATCACCATGCGGTGCAGCTCCTCCTCAAGGCCGAGCAGACGCTCTCCCTCGGACTGCGACAGCCGCGCCACGGGAATGCCGGTCATGCGCGCGACAACCTCGCGTACAGCCTCCTCCGTAACAACTACGGGTTCCTCCGCGTGATTCGTCGGAAGAAGATGCTCCTTCCGGCTCTTCATCTTGCTTCTGTATGTTCCTCCGAGCGATGCGGCAAGCGGAAAATCGCCCTTGATGATCGCCGCTTCCCTCTCGGAGAGGATCTTCGAGAGTTCCTCCTCGTTACCGCGGTCCTTGCCGAGTTTCACCGCGCTTCCTGTCTCATCGAGCACATCGATCGCCTTATCGGGAAGCCTGCGGTCCCCGAGATATCTCACCGAGAGATCCACACACGCGTGCAGCGCCTCCTCGGTAAATTTCACGCCGTGAAACGTCTCGTACCTCGAAGCAATCCCGCTGAGGATCTCATACGCCTGCTGCGGCGTCGGCTCCTCGATCGTGAGCGGCTGAAATCTCCGTTCAAGCGCGGGATCCTTGGAGATGTATTTCCTGTACTCATCCGCCGTCGTCGCGCCGATCACACGCAGACGGTTCCCGGAGAGTGATGTCTTCATAATGTTGGCGGCATCTAGCGTGCCTTCCGCTCCGCCGGCGCCGATCACCGTGTGAAGCTCGTCGATGAACAACACCGCGGTGTCGCTCTGCTCAAGCTCCTGCATCAGTTTCTTCATACGCTCCTCAAAATCGCCGCGATAGCGTGTTCCGGCCACAAGTGAAGCGACATCGAGCGAATACACGCGAAGCCCCGCGAGCGCTGAGGGAACATCGCCGTCGAGAATTCTCTTCACAAACGCCTCAACGACGGCAGTCTTGCCGACGCCGGGCTCTCCGATCAGGCAGGGGTTGTTCTTGGTCCTCCTGCTCATGATGCGTAAAATGCTGTCCGTCTCCTCCCGTCTGCCGATCACAGGCTCCGTGAGCCCGTCCTCAACATCATCGGAGAGGCAACGGCAATATGTCTCAAGATACGACGCTCCGTTCTCCGGATCGCGTCCTCCGTCCCGTAAAAAGCGGATGTAATCCTTCGCCTGCTCGGTGGAAAGTCCCATGTCATGGAGCACCGCGAGCGCGTACAGCGAAGTGTCCTGGCGGACATTTCGGAGAAGCCTGCACCCGACGCACTCCGACTCGCGCAAGATCCCGAGCAGCAGGTGTCCGGTACCGATGCGGTCGTCACCGAGCATCTTGGCGAAGACCTCAGCATTTTCCTCCGCGAGAGCAAGTCGCGGCGATAATGCGGGCGTGCGGTCATCGGAAAGCGCGTCGCTGTTCAGGTCGGAGCTCATCTCCTGCAGAAGTGCCTCGTAGGACGCGACCTCCTCCTCGGTAAAGATCCGCGCGGTCATGCAGTCGCCGGTCATCAGCGCGAACACAAGATGCTCCGTGCCGACATACCCCGCGCCGAACCGCACGGCGATATCCGAAGCCAATATATAGGCATCCATTGCCTCATGCGTTTTGATCATCGAAACTCCTCCACGACTTCATTCAGGATCGCCCGGATATCCTGTCCGGACACATTGCGGCACACTGCCCTCGCGACGGCATCTCGAAGCGAAGCCCGCAGCTCATCGATGGCTCTCTGCCGGTCGATATCCACGGACACAACGGCGCCGCGCCGACGATCCAGTTTCAGGTACCCTTCCTGCCGAAGGATCGCGTATGCCTTGTTCACCGTGTGCATGTTGATGCCCACGGAATCCGCAAGTTCACGAACGCTCGGCAGACTCTCGCCCTCCCGGATCTCCGAAGTCGCAATTCCCATGATGATCTGATTGCGCAACTGTACGTAAAATGCTTCGTCGCTGTTAAAATCTATGCTGATCAGCATCTCTTTCTCCTCGCCGTCCTTCCGGACACTTTCCGTAATCCCCTTACTACCGGCGCAACGTTAGCGTTCGCCGGCATAAAATTATACTATTCCGTTATAATTGTTATATGAACAGTGTAACAATTGCCACTGGATTTGTCAATCGCAAAAAAGCATGGATCCGCGCTTTCCGGCACCCCTTGAGAATGTCCGAAAATTGTGCAGATCCATGCCTGATTTACTTTATTTTCCGTTATTTGAGATTTCGTACCTTGAACTCTCTCTCCGCCTCGCGCTGCATATCCTTCTTGGCGATGCTCTCGCGCTTGTCGTAGAGCTTCTTGCCCTTGGCGATGCCGATCTCCACCTTGACGAGATTGCCTTTCAGGTAGACGGACAGCGGAACGAGCGTGTAGCCCTGTTCCTGCAGCTTTCCGCTGATCTTGTTGATCTCCGCGCGGCGAAGCAGAAGCTTCTTCACACGGAGCGGATCGCGGTTGAAAATGTTGCCCTTCTCGTACGGCGAGATGTGCATGCCGTACAGAAACGCCTCACCCTTCTCGATGCGGATGTACGATTCCTTGACGGAAACCTGCCCCATGCGGATGGATTTGACCTCCGTGCCGTGCAGCGCGATCCCCGCCTCGTACTTATCCTCGATGAAATAATCATGATACGCCTTCTTGTTGCTCGCAATCAGGCGGATACTGTCCTTTCCCATAAGCCCCTCGATTCTTTATCTCACAGGTATAAACTCAACCGTTCTCGATACCTTGTCCGCTGCGGAAACCATCACGCGCATCGGGTCTCCGATCGCGTAGCGCCTCCCGGAACGCTCACCTGTGAGCGACATTGTAGCCGCGTCATAGATATAGTAGTCGCCGCGCAGATCCGTGAGTCGTACAAGCCCCTCCACGGTGTTCGGCAGCTCGACATACAGTCCCCACGAAGTCACGCCGGAGATCACCCCGTCGTACTCCTCGCCGAGGAAACCGCGCATGTACTCCGCCTTCTTCATCCTCTCAACCTCGCGCTCCGCGTCCTCGCTCCGGCGCTCCGTCATGCTTGTTCGCGCAGCGATCTCCCCGAGGATTGCCGAATACTGCTTCAGTCGGTGGCTGTTGAGGCTTCCCCTCAGCTGCTCCTTGATGATGCGGTGGATCTGCAGATCGGGGTATCTCCGGATGGGCGACGTAAAATGACAATAGTACTTGAGCGCCAGACCGAAATGTCCGAGGCAGTCCGTCGAATATCTTGCCTGACGCATCGAACGGAGCGTCAGACGGCTCAGCAAAGCCTCCTCCTGCTTCCCGCGAAGCTGCCGGAGGAACTTCTGGATATCCATCGAATGCACTTCGCCGTTGCCAAGATGCAGATGATACCCAAAGTGCGACACATAGCCCGCGAGCTCCCTCATTTTCTCCGGCGAGGGCGTCTCATGCACGCGGTATACAAACGGCGAGGAGAGCCAGAAAAACTCCTCCGCGACGGTCTCATTGGCCGTAACCATGAAATCCTCGATCAGACGTGTCGCCTCGTTGCGCGGGTACGGCTCGATCGAGCTCACTCTGCCCCGCTCATCCAGTATGATCTTACTCTCCGGAAAATCAAAATCGATCGCGCCTCGCGCATCCCGTTTCTTTCGAATGGTCGCGGCGAGCGTTCTCATCGCAAGGAGCATTTCGCGAACCGTGATTTCCTCTTCGGCATTTCCGTTAGTGTCCTCATTTTCCTCTGAGGCATTGCCATTGACACCGATATTTTCATCTGAGGAATTGCCATTAGCGTCGAACACGCTCTGGACCCACGTGTACGTGAGCCTGCGGTTTACACGCACCACGGTCTCCGCGATGGAGTGTCCGACGATATTACCGTTGTCATCGATGTCCATGAGACAGCTGAGCGCCAGCCGGTCCTCGCCCTGATTTAGCGAGCATATACCGTTGGAAAGCTTGTGCGGAAGCATCGGGATCACGCGGTCCGCGAGATACACGCTCGTGCCGCGGTTGATCGCTTCCTTGTCAAGCGGCTGCCCCTCGCGCACGTAATGGCTGACATCCGCGATATGAACGCCGAGATGCCACACGCCGTCCTCACGGGTGAGCGAGATCGCGTCGTCGATATCCTTTGTATCCTCACCGTCAATGGTCACGGTAAGCAGCTCCCGCAAGTCTGTCCGACCGCTCATCTCCTCCTCGGAAACCGTCTCCGGGATCGACGAGATCTCCTGCTTAACCTCCTCCGGCCACTCCGAAGGAATGCCGCTGTCACGGACAACGGAGAGAATGTCCACGCCGGGATCGTTCACATGTCCGAGGATCTCCGTGATCCTTCCGGACGGCCCGTGGGGTCCGTCATACTGCGTGATCGTGACGCACACCTTCTGCCCGCTGACAGCTCCGAGAGTATCCTTCGGACCGACGATCACGTCGAAGTCGCATTTGCTGCGGTCCGGGATGACCCTGCCGCCTACCTTATTCTTTCGGAAAATGCCCACCAGATCCGTAGTGTTCCGCTCCAGGATGGCAACAATACGCCCCTCCGTGCGCGGACCGTTCGCCTGTGACGCGCTGTCTCTGTAGGTGCGGTCGTTTCTCCCTCTTCGTCCCTGCTTGACAAACCTGCCAAACGCCGAGCCGGCATTGCTGCCATACGTATCTGATGCAGCGCTTCTGCGGACCATTGACACTCGCACCTTGTCTCCGTGCATCGCGCCTAGCGTGTACGCAGCCGGTATAAACCAGTCTTCATCCTCTCCCTCGACACTGACGAAGCCGTAACCGCGGTCCGTCGCCTGAAAAACGCCGACTGCAACCATGGACACAACCGGAACGTATCGTCCCTCAATGTCTACGGAAACCTTGTCCTCGCGGATCAGTAGATCGAGTATCTCATTCAGTTCGCCGCGCTCGGATCTCGGAACCTGCAGAAGGCCGGCCATTTCCCGAAACCGCATCGGCCGGTACTGCTTATCCTTCAAAAGCGCGAGCACCATCTCTTTTTTTCTAACATCAATCAAACTAAACTAACCCCTCAAATCCTCGAAATACCAACCTTGCGAATTTCGCTTCCGGTGTGAAAAAGCGGCACTCTTTATCAGAGTGCCGCATGATTTCGTTTCGATTATTTTGTCCAGAAAGACATGTTCAGGACAACCGAAAGAATGATGAACGCTGCCGCCAGAACTCGCGTGAGCCATACCAGCGTGCCCTCCATCGAACGTCCCTTGTTCTTGCCCCAGTAGGTTTCCGCAGCTCCGCTGATGGAACCGGTCAACCCGGCATTCTTGCCTTCCTGCATCAAAACGATCGCCGTCAATACGACACAGATCAAAATATATATCACTTTTACGATTGTAAATAACGTACTCATAACGTCCTCCACCTGCTGAATATGTAGCGTTTCGATACGCAACACGCAGATATTAACACAAAACGAAACGAAATGCAAGGATTATTTTACGATCAGGCTCTTTCCTGTCATTTCCTTCGGCTGATCCTTGCCCATGAGCTCGATCAGCGTGGGAATGATGTCTGCAAGGCAGCCGCCCTCGCGGAGCTTCGTGCCCTCAGCAGCGTTCACGAGAATGAACGGAACAGGGTTCGTCGTGTGCGCCGTGAACGGAGCGCCGGTCTCGTAATCAACAAGCTGCTCAGCGTTGCCGTGGTCAGCGCAGATGAACATCACGCCGTCAACTTCCTTCACGAAGTTTACGATCTCGCCGACACACTTGTCGATGACTTCGATCGCTTCCGTAGCTGCCTCCAGAACGCCGGTGTGACCGACCATGTCAGGGTTAGCGAAGTTGCAGATGATGACATCATAGTAAGCGTTGCCGTCCTCATCCTTCTTCGTGATCGCCTCGCTCAGACGGTCGCAAACCGTGTACGCGCTCATACGCGGCTTCTTATCGTACGTCGGAACATACTTTGGCGAGTCGACGAGAATTCTGTCCTCATTCGCGTTCGGAGCCTCCACGCCACCGTTGAAGAAGAACGTGACATGCGCGTACTTCTCGGTCTCGGCGATACGTGCCTGACGCATACCCTGTGCCGCAAGCCACTCACCGAAGGTGTTGGTAACCTCAACCTTCTTGAAAGCGATCGTCTTGTTCGGGATCGTCACGTCATACTCGGAGAAGCATACATAGGTAAGCGGCAGGAAGCCGTTTCTTCTCGTAAATCCGTAATCCTCAAAATCCTCGCAGCAGAACGCGCGCGTGATCTCTCTTGCGCGGTCAGGACGGAAGTTGAAGAAAATAACGGAATCATTGGCCTTCACGGTAGCCGTCGGAGCACCGTTCTTCATGATCACCGTAGGAACCATGAACTCGTCGGTAACGCCGTCCGCATACGTCTTCGTCATGGCAGCCTCGGCGCTGTCCGCCGTATTGCCCTCGCCGTACACGAGCGCTGCGTAAGCCTTCTCAACACGATCCCAGTTCTTATCACGGTCCATCGCATAGTAACGGCCGCTGATCGTTGCAACCTCGCCGACGCCGATCTTCTTCATCTCATCCTCAAGTGCCGCAACGTAGTCCTTGCCCGATGCCGGAGGCGTGTCACGTCCGTCAAGGAAGCAGTGAACGTAAACCTTCGTCAGACCGCTCTTCTTCGCAAGCTCAAGGAGTGCGTAGAGGTGCGTATTGTGCGAATGAACGCCGCCGTCCGAAAGAAGTCCCCACAGATGAAGGGCACTGTCATTCTTCTTGCAGTTCTCAACCGCGCGGAGAAGCTCCTCGTTGCGGAAGAAATCTCCGTCCATGATCTCCTTCGTGATGCGCGTGAGCTCCTGGTACACGATACGTCCCGCGCCCATGTTCAGATGACCAACCTCCGAGTTGCCCATCTGACCGTCCGGCAGACCTACCGCCATGCCGGAAGCGTTGCCCTTAACGAACGGGCATTCCGCCATCAATTTATCCATAACCGGTGTCTTAGCCTGAGCCACCGCGTTGCCTTCTACCTTATCATTCAAGCCGTAACCGTCTAAGATCAATAATACTACAGGCTTCTTCGCCATGCTTGTTTCCTCCTGTGCGGACTACTCCGCTTCGATAATGTGGAAAATGAATTGCGACAATCCAAGGTTGCCGCCGGCACTAAGAAAACGCTGATCGCTCAGCGTTTTCTCAGCTACCTTAGCAAAATAATTACTTGTTGTAGTTCACGATCTTGCCGAAGTCAGCCTTAAGGCTTGCTCCGCCGATCAGACCACCGTCGATGTCGGGCATTGCAAGAAGCTCTGCCGCATTGCCTGCGTTCATGGAACCGCCGTACTGGATGCGAACAGCCTCAGCCGTCTCAGCATCGTACAGCTCTGCGATGTAATCGCGGATGAGCTTGCATACTTCCTGTGCCTGCTCCGCCGTAGCGGTCTCGCCGGTACCGATTGCCCAGATAGGCTCGTATGCGATAACAAGGTTCTTAACCTGGTCTGCAGTGATACCGCTCAGATCCCACTTGATCTGACGGCTGATCCACTCCTTGTAGGTGCCTGCCTTGCGAAGAGCAAGGGACTCACCACAGCAAAGGATGGGCTTGAGACCTGCAGCAAATGCCTTCTTAACCTTAGCGTTGATCAGGATATCGTTCTCACCGAAGATATCTCTTCTCTCGGAATGTCCGATGATGATGTACTCTACACCTGCGTCGATGAGCATCGGAGCGGAAATCTCGCCCGTGAACGCGCCCTTGTCCTCGATGTAGAAGTTCTCAGCGCCTACCTTAACATTGCTGCCCTTAACGGCTGCAACAACAGGCACGATGTCGATTGCCGGTACGCAGTACACAACATCAACATCATCGTTCTTTACGAGATCCTTGAGGGTCGCGCAAAGCTCAACTGCCTGCGTGGGAGTCATGTTCATCTTCCAGTTGCCGGCAATAATCTTCTTTCTAGCCATAATAGCCTCCAAATTGTTCGTTTATTCGCCCTTGCTTTCGCTCCGGCGATTTAGTATCTGTTCTTACTGAAGGTCGTCCGCAGCTGCAACGCCCGGAAGCTCCTTACCCTCAAGGAACTCAAGGGAAGCGCCGCCACCGGTCGAGATGTGGGACATCTTGTCAGCGAAGCCGAGCTGGTTAACAGCTGCAGCGGAGTCGCCGCCGCCGATGATCGTCGTAGCGTCGGTCTCAGCGAGAGCTGCTGCTACAGCGATGGTACCCTTTGCAAGGATCGGGTTCTCGAACACACCCATAGGTCCGTTCCAGACAACCGTCTTAGCAGTCTTAACAGCCTCAGCGTAGAGAGCCTGCGTCTTCGGTCCGATATCCATGCCCATCTTGTCAGCCGGAAGCTTGTCGGAGTCGAAAACTTCGGTCTCGATCGGAGCATCGATCGGATCCGGGAAGGAAGCCGTAACAACGGTATCTACAGGGAGAAGGAGCTTCTTGCCGAGAGCCTCAGCCTTGTCCATCATCTCCTTGCAGTAATCGATCTTCTCGTCATCGCAGAGGGAGGTACCGATCTCATAGCCCTTAGCCTTGAGGAAGGTGTATGCCATACCGCCGCCGATGATGAGCGTATCGCACTTCTCGAGAAGGTTGTTGATAACGTTGAGCTTGTCAGCTACCTTAGCGCCGCCGAGGATCGCTACGAAAGGACGTACCGGGTTCTCAACAGCATTGCCGAGGAAGTTGATCTCCTTCTGCATCAGGTAACCAACCGCGCAGTTGCCGCCCTTAGCGCGAACGACATCCGTAACACCTGCTACGGAAGCGTGAGCTCTGTGGGAGGAACCGAACGCGTCGCATACATAGTCGTCGCAGAGGTCAGCGAGTTCCTTGGAAAATGCCTCGCCGTTCTTGGTCTCCTCAGCACCGCGGAAACGCGTGTTCTGAAGAAGAACAACATCACCCTCGTTCATAGCTGCTACTGCTGCCGTTGCGTCTGCGCCGGTAACATTGTAATCAGCAACGAAGGTAACCTTCTTGCCGAGCTTCTCGGAGAGGCGCTCAGCTACGGGAGCAAGGCTCTCACCCTCGTTGGGGCCGTTCTTTACCTTGCCGAGATGCGAGCAAAGGATAACCTTAGCACCGTCATTCAGAAGCTTGTTGATGGTAGGAAGAGCCGCAACAATACGGGTCTCGTCGGTGATGACACCGTTCTTGAGAGGAACATTGAAGTCGCAGCGAACAAGGACTCTCTTGCCCTTCGCATTGAAATCGTCAACAGACTTTTTGTTCAGAGACATAATATCAATTCCTTTCCTGGAAAATAAATGAAGGTCCGGTCCAATTTTGGACCGGACCTCATCGTCCATACGTCTTATGCGCTTGGCAGTAACTTATGCAAGCTCTGCGAAGTACTTGATGGTACGAACCATCTGGCTCGTGTAGGAGTTCTCGTTGTCATACCACGAAACAACCTCAACCTGGGTCTTGCCATCCGGAAGAGGGCTAACCATGGTCTGGGTAGCATCGAAGAGAGAACCGAATCTCATACCGATGATATCGGAGGAAACGATCTCCTCGGTGTTGTAACCGAAGGACTCGTTAGCAGCAGCCTTCATAGCAGCATTGATCTCGTCCTTGGTAACTTCCTTGTTAACAACTGCGAACAGAAGCGTCGTGGAACCGGTCGGCGTAGGAACACGCTGAGCAGCGCCGATCAGCTTGCCGTTAAGCTCAGGGATAACAAGGCCGATAGCCTTAGCAGCACCGGTGCTGTTCGGAACGATGTTGACAGCGCCTGCACGGCTACGTCTCTTGTCGCCCTTTCTCTGAGGACCGTCAAGGATCATCTGGTCACCGGTGTAAGCGTGGATCGTGCACATGATACCGGACTCGATCGGAGCAAGGTCGTTGAGAGCCTTAGCCATAGGAGCGAGGCAGTTCGTGGTGCAGGAAGCTGCGGAGATGATGGTGTCATCCTTCGTCAGCGTGGTGTGGTTAACGTTGTAAACGATGGTAGGAAGATCGTTGCCTGCCGGAGCGGAGATAACAACCTTCTTAGCGCCTGCGTTGATGTGTGCCTGAGCCTTAGCCTTCGAAGCGTAGAAGCCGGAGCACTCCAGAACTACGTCAACATCAAGCTGGCCCCAAGGGCAATTGTTTGCATCGGGCTCTTTGTAGATCTTGATCGTCTTGCCCTTTACAGTGATGGTTCCTTCCTCGTCGTTAGCGGTTACGGTATCCTCCTCACCGAGGTTGATGTAACGACCCTGCGAAGAGTCATACTTCAAAAGGTGAGCAAGCATGGAAGGAGTCGTAAGATCGTTGATAGCAACAATCTCATATCCTTCAGCACCGAACATCTGACGGAAAGCCAGACGGCCGATACGACCAAAACCATTGATAGCTACTTTTACTGCCATGATTTTGTTCCTCCTGGAAAATAATATTTTTAGAGTTTTTGGTTCCTAAAAATCCTCAATCATTGTACTGAAAGATTGTGAAAAATGCAAGTCCAATTTCCGTATTTTTAAGGATAATGGCATTTTCCCCAAAACACTGTAAAAATGCAGTAAATTTTTGTTCATTTTACTATTGATCGAGCAATAAAAAAGGACAGATGCACTCTTTGCGCACCTGTCCCGATGTACTCTTCAGCTTCGCGGATCAGTTCTGCTCGCCGTTGTCCTCGCCGGATTCCGCAAGCGCGGCTTCCCAGTCGAGCGGTTCTCTGTCGGAATCCTTCTCCGGAGCATCATCCTCGTACTCATCACCCGCGCCGAGGATCTTTACCTTGCCTTCCCAAACCTCCTGAACGGCGATGGAAAGAGGCTTCTCGCATTTCGGCGTTACCAACGGATGCGAGCCCTTGATGATCTGGCGCGCGCGCTTAGCGGTAGCAAGCACTACGGAGTAACGGCTCGAAACGATCGGGTCGCCCTCTTCCGCTCCCGTGTTGATAACCTCAAGCAAATCTTTGTAAGACGGATGAATCATAACATTTCTCCTTTGTTCGTTGTTGTCGGCAGGCGTAGCGCAACGGATTGCAGCCGTGCCGTACGGTTTTCTTTATATTGTTTACTGTTGTTTTGAATACCAGCTGTGAAGATCACTCGATGTTCTGGATCTGCTCACGGATCTTCTCGATATCGGTCTTCAAGTTGATCGCGATATCCGAGACGATCAGATCGTTGGCCTTGGAAAGGATCGTGTTGGCTTCCCGGTTCATCTCCTGTGCGATGAAGTCAAGCTTGCGTCCGACATTGTCGGTCGCGTCAAGCGTGTCACGCATATTCTTCACGTGAGCGCGAAGACGAACGGTCTCCTCGTCGGTGCAGATGCGGTCCGCGTACTGCACGATCTCGGTAGCGAGCGCCTGCTCATCCACCGGTGTCTCACCGAGGACTTCCTGAACCTTCGCCAGAAGCTTTGCGCGGTAAGCCGAAACGATGTCCGGCGAGCGCTTGACGATCTCGTCAACTCCCGCGAGGATCGAATCGAGCTTATCCTCAAGGTCCTTCCGAAGCTCTGCGCCCTCCGATGTTCTCGTCGCAACGAAACGCTCGCAAGCGCCGCGCACGGCACGCTCCACGAAAGGCATCAGCGCATCCTCATCCGGCTCCGAATCCTCTGCGACAAGCACGTCCTGCATTCGCGCGAGGCTCGTCACGGAGATGTCCGACGAGAGCTGGAACTCTTCCGCCATCTGCTTCATGTAGCGGATGTACTCCGCTGCGATCGCGTGGTTGTATCGAACACTCTCGGTACTGTCGGATTCCTCCTCGTAGTACAGATACATGTCGATCTTGCCGCGGGAAGCGTACTTCTTGACTATGTTCCGGATGGCTGTCTCAAAGAAGCTGAGTTTCTTCGGAAGACGAACGCCGATCTCACAATATCTGTGGTTGACCGACTTCATCTCAACGCAGAGTTTCTTTCCGTCCTCGTTCAGTTCGAACCGGCCGAACCCCGTCATACTGCGAACCATTGGCGTTTCATCCTTTCCGCAACGTACCCGGTTTATCCCCGCATCTGACGAACGAACCGTCATCACGGCTTCCAAAACCGCATACTATTTCACACTAACATGGAATTATAGCGGCACTTGCCGCCTTTGTCAAGGGAAAATGCTCCTCGCTTCGGCAGTTTCCCGCAGTTATTCTCGTTTTCTCTGCTTCATATGCGTAAAGAAGCGGCGAAAGGCTGACCTCTCGCCGCTTTGAGCTGTTGTTATTCAGTTTTGGGGATCATATGATCTATTTCAAGATCACATATTCCTTATGCTCGCTGCTTCCTTAAGCGCGCTGCTTCTTTCTCCATACGAACATTCCGCCGATGCCTGCAAGGGATGTCACCATAAGGATCATCCACACGACAAGCGGTGCATTGTCCGATGTCTTCGGAGTCGGTACGATCTCAGCTGCTTTGATGATGATCCGGAACGTTACCTCGCCATCGTCAAATGCGACACGGAGCTGATGCTCACCAACACCCAGGGAGTCGAGATACGAAGGTGCGAAGGTGATCAGCAGGCTGCCTTCCGCAAGCGTTACATCCTTGCCGAACTCAGCGTTCTTCGCTGTAGTACCGATGATCTTCACGCGGCCTACCATGCCGGTGTTGTTCTGGTTGCCGACGATCCGTACGGTCTTCTCTTTCGTGTCGCCCATGGTATGCTCGAGGGTTTCGATCTCGGAGGTATACAGAGGCTTCTTTGTGAAGGAAGGCGTGTAGGTCTTCGTAGTTCCGCTCACGGTACCGTTGTCCCATTTGTCAAATTCGAAGTAGAAGGAATTCTCAATTGCCTTGGAAGGTTTCTTATCCGTCGTCGGTTCGGTCTTTCCTTCCGTGTACGTCTTCTTATCCAGTTCCTTGCCGTCGCCGTCAAGCCAGATCACGGTATAAACGGTCTTGGCGGTTGCCTTGAACAGAGGCTTGTAGGTCTTGGTGGTCCCGCTCAAGGTTCCCTCATCCCACTTGTCGAATACGTAGGTATTGGTATCATCCTCTGCCTTGGTTGCTTTCTTGTCCGTGGTAGGCTCGGTACTGCCCTCAACACACGTCTTCGTGTCCAGCTCCTTGCCGTCACCATCAAGCCAGATGATGGTATAGGTGGTCTTGGCAGTCGCCTTGAACAGAGGCTTGTAGGTCTTGGTGGTTCCGCTTACGGAGCCGTCATCCCACTTATCGAAAACGTAGGTATTGGCAGCATCCTCAGCTTTGGTCGCTTTCTTATCCGTGGTCGGTTCCACTTCACCCTCAAGGTACGTCTTCTTATCCAGTTCCTTTCCGTCGCCGTCGAGCCAGATTACGGTATAGGTTTCTTTCTCCTTTTCCTTCTCAGCGATGGTCACCTTGATGGTCTCTCCTGCGAAATCCTCGTGGTTCTTATCGCCGACGTAGCGTGTCTGAATATTGTACTCGCCCGCGTCCTTACCGGTTGGGATTGTCGCACTCCAATTGGTTCCATCCAGACTGTACTCGATGGTATAACCATCGGGAAGTTCTTTCGGTGCAGTCAGAAGGGTCTGGTCTGCACTGTTCTCTTTCAGGCCATCAATGGCTGTAGGTTTCTGTGCATCTGTCAGTTCCTTCGGAGCTGCGATCTTCTTGACCGTAATCGTAAGCTTTTCCGTTGCTGTGGTGTAAGTCACCGTGTCATCAGGTGTAAACGTTGCAGAGAAAGTATTTTCCCCGATATCTCCGACACTCGTTGCAGACTCATCGTCCCAGGTCCAGCCGCTCGGCAGTGTAACATCCGCCAAGGTCTGACCGTAGGTTGCGGTAAGTCCGGTCGGAACAGTATAATCCGGTTTCACCGGACTGAAGGTGTTGGTAAAGTACAGAGCGCTGAACTCCTCGGACGGGTTGACCGTAAGTCCGGTATCGCCTTTGGTATAGAATACCCATACAGATACCTTATACTCAGTCTCATCTATGGTAACACCTGCGATATCCGTCGCGGCCTGCTTCACATAATAGGTATGCTCCCCAATGTCATTAACATCGTAACTGATCTTCGGGAATGAAATCTTACCGGTCTTATCCGAAGCAGCAGTCGCAATCAGTTCAGTTCCGTCGGTAATCTCAAAGTGGAAAATGTCACTCTCCGTCAGGTCGCGGCCATTCAGTGACAACTTACCCGAGAATGTAATATCTCCCGTTACGTCATCAGGAACATAATCCGGGTCTTCGTCATAGGTATAGGTGTAGACCGTATCCTGTGTGATCATCTTGTTAAAGGTTCCGTCCCAGCTTCCTGAAGGCAGAAAACCTTTCGCCGGTTCAGCTCCTACTGCCGGAAGGTCATCCTCATTGACGACAAGTGCCAGATCCTCATTCTCATAACGTGAGAGCGGCAGGACAACATCCTCTGCGGTCTTATCATTCCAGCTGCCGCCTGCAACCTTGAACGTAACCTTATGAACGATCTTGGAAACCTTACATACAGCATCCGAATCCCTGTGATCCTGATCGCCCGCAGCCTTAGCCCACACATAATAGCTGCCCGCTTCGTCGCCCGTCGGGATATCGGTGCTCCATCCGGATTCAGGTTCGTCGATATTGTCCTCACCGAGGGCGTACTGCATCGTTCCCCCCGATGCAGTTCCCGGCTCAACGAGCTTCTGAGGAGTATCTTCGTGCAAAAGCAGCTTTTCTTCCGGCTCTGTTGCAATCTCAGCCTTCGGCTTTAACACCTTTATGGTCAGCGGCGTGAACGACATGGAAAGCATGTCTTCAGTCGGCTCGCCAAAGGCCATATAGCGATCGCTGAGACCGAGCGTATACGTTCCCGCCGGCGTATCTGCGGGAACAGTAACCGTAAGTGCAAAAGCATTTCCGTTACGCACCTTAGTATCGCTTGCAGCGCCAACATAACGCAGTTCATCAAGATTCACAAATTTAGATAATCGAGACAACGCACTATTGATTGAAATATCGGATATTTTTATTATGTTTGAAGAATCCGAGCAGGCAAACTGAACATCTAACGAACCGACATTAGCAGTACACGCAAGCGGTACGGAAACACTCAGCGTGACACTCGTCCCGGAAACAACCGTTACCTCATCCTTTCCGTCACATAAAAAGGAAAGTTTGACATCAGAATTGTCCCCCTCGTCCTTATGGCCGGACGTTATGGTAAGATTCGGATCCGGCGTGGCAGTGTTCAGCGAGGGATCGTTTGCAAGATACCGCAAAACAATAGTGGCATCAACAGAATCAACATGGGAATCCTTATTTATGTCGGCAGCGATCGTCTGTTCCCGAGTCAACGTAGGGTTTATTACATCTCCCGATACGGTAGAGAGATATGCGTACTCTTTCAAAATAGCAGCTGCATCTCGCACATCAAGCATGTTATCTCCGTTGGCGTCGCCCTTAAGCAGCGTCTGCTCCTCTGCGGCATACGCACGCGGACCGAGCATTCCAACAACAAGCAGAAATGCCGTCAGAAAAGCCACAATTCGATTCAACCTTTGTTTCTTCATTACCTCAACCTCCTGTTTTAACACTTTATTCGTGCAGGCTGCCCGCAATTCATCAACTTTCATTATAGCAGAACTTCTAAGCCATGTAAAATAAAAACCTTAGTCAAACAAGTAATAAATATGCCGTTTGAGTAATCATTTACGAACACAAAAAATCGGGTGCAGCCTATGCCGCACCCGGTCTCTTACCGTTGTCACGGAAACAATGTCAATTCCGCATTATCTGTATCATTGATCACTTCAGATCATACTTGTACGCAAAGTCTTTGGAATACTTCAGAAACTCCCTCAGGTTCTCGTCCGCTTCTGTAATCTTCCACTCAAGGGAACCATTTTCCTGTACCGTACCGACCAACTGTCCGGAAGCCTTCTTGAGGACTTCAGACCTTGCGGCGTAACTGTCAGAACCGTAGAACGTGATTTCCTTCCAGATATCACACGCAATCTGATCCTTATTCCCTGAAGTATCGATTGCTGAAATACTTACGGAACCCTTATCAAACGTGACGATGAACTGCTCACCTACCTGCGCGTTCACTTCCACATCACACGCAACCTTCTCGGCAGCCATCATGATCTCATCAACGCTGGCTACGTCCTGTGCCATACGGCTCTTGTCAACATACGAAGAATACGAATCGAAGAGCACATCGGCAATCTGCTTGATCGTTACGTTCTTGTCCGGAGCCTTCACACTGACTTTGCCGGGCTCGAGACTCACCTTGATCACAATGTTGCCGCCGTCATTCTGTACTGCAGACGAAGAAATCTCTACATTGTACGCACTGTCGTCCGCATAGAAACGGATCTCGGTGTCCGGATAATCCCCATCCTCGTCGCGGGACAGTGACTCGATCATCTCATCGAGCGAATTCACATATTCGTTGAGGCTTTCTTCAATCTCCTCGCTCGTGGGCTTCTCAAAGATCGAGACGCCTCTCTCTTTCTGCATAAACTCGTCGAGCAGCTTCGCGTAATCCTGCTTCTTCGCCTCGCGGAGAAGCTCTTCCAGCTGGCTCTCCGTAACATCCATCGTTTCCCCGTACTCGCGGACAACTTCGCGGATGTCATCGATGTACGTGTCGATCAGGTCTGCGACATACTTGTTAATATCAATCTGCGTAAGCACATTGTCGCGCTCATAGGACTTCAGGATAACAGACTTGTAATCGCCCTGCACAAGGCTCTTAAACGCGTTTACAAGCGCAATGTAATTGTCCTTGGTCTTGAGTGAGATCCGGTAGTTGCCGTCCACGCTCTCCTGCGGCAGTTCCTTGAACAGATCCGTCACAAATGAACCGAGCAGCTCATCTTCTGCCGGTGCCTTGTACTCAGGCAGATCAGACGGAAGCGGAAGCATGAACCAGCCGTCCAGATCGCTGAGCCTGTCGCCGAGTCTGTTTTCGCTTTTTGCGGCCTTTGCGATCTCATTGATGATCCCGAGGTTGAAATACAGCTTCTCGTTCTTCTCTCTGAGCAGATCCACCGGGCCGAAGTTTATCTTCTCATTGCCGGCATTTATGCTGAGTTTGAGCGACATGGAAGACTCGCTGTTCTTCTTGTCAAACTCATAGTCGAGTTCCATTTTTCCGCCCTGGTCCTCTCCGGACTTGGAAGGCGTGTCAAACGTAATCTCCATGTGAAGCGTGCCGGACTCCGTCTTCTGGATCTCATCCATCATATCCTTGAGACTGCCCTTCACGATCTTCGGTTTCTTTTCCTGTTCCTTCTCGTCATCCTTCGATCCGCATGCCGTCAGTGCCGTAACTGACAGCGCAAGAAGTAAAATGAAGGCAAGAACTTTTCTTATTTTTCGCATATTGTACCCCCTCCCCTGACGGGTATTATTCACCTTACGGCTATCCCCGCGCCTTGTGATCACAAATATGATCTACAAAAGGTAAACCGTAGTTACTTTCACAGTATACATGAATTCTTCGGAAAATGCAACTATTTTCCGTTTGGCTCGCCTATTTTACATTAAAATATTTACGAGATATGTAAAATGTGTTTACTCGATACTCTTCAGCGACTCTGCCATGTCTATATTTTCCAGACGGCGGTACATGACGCAGTCGACAAACAGAGCGAACAACAGCGTAAACAGGAAACTGTACAGATAGCTCTGCCACTCGACGTGGGTGCGGAAGGACACAAGGTCCACCTTGATCTTGGACATCAGGAAACGAAGCAGCAGCAGTCCGAGCGGTATTCCCGCAACGGCGCCGATCATTGTCAGCATCAGGTTTTCGCGGAACACGTAGATCGCGGTCTCCATGCTTCGGAAGCCGAGCACCTTGATTGTTGCGATCTCCCGAAGCCGCTCCGTGATCGTGATATTTGTCAGATTGTACAATACGATAAATGCCAGCGCCGCAGAGCATACGATCACGAGGACGACGATGACATCGAGCCGCTCGAGCATGTTGGCGATACGACGCTCAAACTCGGCGACAACGTTCACATACGAAACTCCTTCGATCAGTCTGATCTTCGCGCCGATCTCAAACGCGTCCGTGCCGTCCTTCCTCACCGCGAAGCAGGTGTCAAACACCGGCTCCTCCCCTGTGATCTCCAGGAACGTCTCCCTCGTCATATACATGCAGTTTCCGACATAGTTGAGCATGATCCCGCCGACACGCACGGTCACATCCGCCTTGCCTTCCCGCCGGAGCGTCACGGTATCGCCGACTTGGATTGACATCTGGTCGGCGTACTTATCATTGACGTAGCACTCGCCGAAGGCCGGAATGGGAAGCTCCTTACCGTCCACATCCGTCCTTGTGACAACTCCCGCGAACTCCTCCTCCGACTCGGGAACATAGACGTACGTGTCCTTCGAGGACTGTTCCGTGACAACGGTCACCGGGATTTCCATAAGGAACACGGTACTGTCAATATAATCCTTCGTCTCCTCGATAAACTCCTCATGTGTCATGTCATCGAGAAGCACCGAATAGTCGTAACGCTCGATCTTTCCGTACTGGACGCCCGTCACCGTCGTCATCGAATCGCGGATCCCGTGTCCGGCGATCAGCAGCGCCATGCAGCCCGCAATCCCGATCACCATCATGAAGAAGCGTCTTCTGTATCGCACCACATTGCGCACGGAAACCTTCGCAAGGAACGAGAGCCGGTTCCACAAAAACGGTACTCGCTCCAGCAGGATCCGTTTTCCTGTCTTGGGTGCACGGGGACGGATCAATTCCGCCGGCACCTCTCTCATCGCCCGTAAAATGCTCAGTATCGTGACGCCCACGGGGCAGATCACGCCGACTGCCATACAGAACACGAACAGCCACGGGTCAAACACGTAGATCAGCTTGTCCGTGAAGCCGTACATGATGTCGTACACCTTCCATATCGTAAACGGGAACATGCGGCAACCGAGGAAGAAGCCCACGACGCCTCCGACGATCGCGGCGCTTCCGGAGTAGATGATGTATTTTGCGGAGATGGAACGCGCCGTATAGCCAAGCGCCTTCATCACGCCGATCTGTGTGCGCTGCTCCTCGATCATGCGGCTCATGGTCGTCATGCACACAAGCGCGGCAACCAGTATGAAAAATGCGGGAAATACCGTCGCAAGGCCTTCCACAATATGCGCATCGTTGTCAAAACATACGTAGCCCACATTCGTGTTCCGGTCCAGGCAGTACCATTCGTACTCTACGTTGTCGTACTCATCGTACGGGTAGTCGTAATCCGCCGGCACCTCCATGCCGTATTTTGCGAATTCTTCCGCTACCCTATCGCGAACCTTCTGACGGATCTCCTCCGAGAGCGACTCCCGGCGCGCCGCACAGAGCTTTTCGCACAGCGCCTCCATGGGTTCCTTCGTGCGCGTAAGCATCGCGTCGTACTCGTCGCTGTAGATCGTCTCCCCGTTGTTCGTCACGGCATACAAAGAGGTATAGATGTCGCTCGCGAACCCCTCACGGTTGATGCAGACGAAGCCTGCGATCGAGCCGTCCAACAGTTCCGTTGTGCCGCGCTCGTAGTTTAAGTAGATCGGGGAAAATACTTCTCCTACGATCGTGTATTCGTTGTATTTCAAATGTTCCGAATTCGTGTCCGCATCCTCGGAGGTGTTTTCATTTTTCGCAGAGATAAGGATCTTCTCACCGATATGGCCCGCGGCGCCGCCTCGGGAATCCACAACACACTCGTCCGGTTTCTCCGGCATGCGGCCCTCGACAAGCTCAAGTTCATTCACGCCGTGAGTGATCGAATGGAACGCCATGACACAGTCATCGCTGTCCGAATCGACGTGGCAGAGGATCTCGTGCCGGATCTCTCCGTCCGCCGAAACAACTAAACCGTCCTTGCGCAGCAGCTCAAGCTCCGCGTCGGTAAAGCCGATGGTAGATGCAAGCCGGTAGTCGAACAGCTTTCGCTCCTCCAGATACTCGTCCGTCGTCGCGATCATGTCCGCTGTCGTGATCCGCAAACCCGCAAAAAAGCCCACTCCGAGAGCTATGATCGCCGCTATCGCCAGATACCGGCCGAGACTGGCGCGGATTTCCCGCACTGTCGTTGTACGCATACCTCTCGTCATGGGTCTTCCTTCTTGTTCCTTCTGTTACGTTTTCGTCTTATATTACGCTCAATTCACGGTCATCCGCGTCTGCGGTGTCTGTCCGCGTCATTATTACCACTCGATCTCTTCCACCGGCAGAACCGTCTCGTTTTTGTACATGTTCTTGATCCTGCCGCTGCTCACTTCGATCACGCGGTCCGCCATCTTCGCGATGGCCTGGTTGTGCGTGATGATCACGACTGTCATATCATACTTCTTCGCTGTCTCCGCCAGAAGCGCGAGGATTGCCTTTCCTGTGCGGTAGTCAAGCGCTCCCGTGGGTTCATCACACAGCAGAAGCTTCGGCTTCTTCGCAAGCGCCCTCGCGATCGCAACTCGCTGCTGCTCGCCTCCCGACAGCTGCGCCGGAAAATTCTTCGCTCTGTCCGCAAGCCCCACTGCCGCGATCACTTCCGACGCGTCCAGCGGTTCACGGCAGATCTGGGAGGCAAGCTCCACATTTTCCACTGCGGTAAGGTTCTGTATCAGGTTGTAAAACTGAAACACAAAGCCGATGTCCGAACGGCGGTACTCCGTCAGCTGCTTGCGGTCGTACGAGGAAATAGTCACCCCATCCAGCAGGATCGTCCCGTCCGTCGCGACATCCATTCCGCCGAGTATATTCAGGATGGTTGTCTTGCCGGCGCCGGAAGCTCCGACAACGACACAGATCTCACCCTTCTCGATCTCGAAGGACACGCCGTTCAGGGCGGGGATGGTCACCTCGCCCACACGGTAGATCTTCGTCACATCATGGAATTCCACATAACTCATAGTTTTCTCCGATCCGTCAGCGGTAATAGGAATCGACAACGCGGAACTGATTTCTCAGCGTGTCATGGTCTTTCTTGGTCTTCGCGTAGTCGGTCCATTTGGTGACGTACGCCTCAAGTTTCTCAAGATACTCTTTCTCCGTAGTCGTACCCTCCGCCACCTGTGTAAGGCCCTTCTCCCAGCTCGCGGTCAGCTCCGGGTTGAGGAGCGAACGGATGGATACGTATACCACGTAAAATACAAGCTCGCCGAGCTTCTTCGGCGTGATCACCTGCGTCTTCTTGTTGAGGTTTAAGTAGTTGATCTTGATCAGCTTGTTCAGGATCTCGGCGCGCGTTGCGCTTGTGCCGATGCCGCTTCCCTTGATCTGTGCGCGAAGCTCCTCGTCCTCGATCAGCTGTCCTGCATTTTCCATCGCAAGGATCAATGAACCGGAGGTATACCTCTTCGGAGGCTTCGTCTCGCCCTCGCGGAGTTCGTACCCTGCAACGTCGATCATCGCGCCCTTCTTCAGCGCCTTGATGCGGTCGAACAGCGCGGTGTCAAGCACCTCCTCGGGCTCTTCTTCGGGCTTGTCGGAGTCCTTGCCGTCCTCCTTGTCCTTACCCTTCTTCGCTTCCTTCGCGGTTTCATCCGCGCCGGCGCGCTTCGCCTCGTCCGTTCCGTACAGGGCAAGGTAACCGGGGTTCTCCAGAACCTTGAAGCTGCTGAAGAAGTGCTCCGACCGGAGCTCGAGCTCCATCGCAATCTTCTGGTACTCCGCAGGCGGATAGAAAATCGCGAGGAACCGTCTCACGATGCGGTCGTATACTTTTCTTGCCAGTTCACCGACCGACGCAAGCTCATTCTGACCGTCGCCGGTGGGGATGATCGCGTAGTGGTCCGTGATCTGCTTGTCATTGACATATTTGGTCTTCGCAATCGTCGTATACAGGCCGTACTCCTTCACCTGGCGCGTATACGGCAGATAATCGCTGTTCTTCGACAGACCCGCGAGGTTCTTCGTGATCTCCTTCGCAACCGCCGTCGAGAGCACACGCGCGTCGGTTCTCGGGTACGTAACAAGCTTTCGCTCGTACAGCATCTGCACGATCTTGAGTGTCTCATCAGGGCTTATTTTGAACAGTCTCGAGCACTCATTCTGAAGCTCCGCAAGGTTGAACAACAGCGGAGGATTCTTCTTCTCTTTCTTCTTCTCAATGTTGGCAAGCGTCGCCTGCATGCACTCCGGGTCGCTGCCATCAACGATGTAGTGGTTATCGGGCTCCGCGGGTGTCTCTTTCGGGGCGTCAGTCGCTGCTGGCGATGTCGTTGCGTCGGTTGCATCCGTGACTTCCGCTGTTTCAGGAGTTGTTGCCTCTGACATCTCTCCCTCTGTATTCACCGGCTTGGCTGCCTCCGGCATTTCCTCCGGCACTGCCGGCGCCTTCACGCCGCCGAGCATCTCGATCAAAGCCTCCGCGTCCTCACGCTTGCGGAAGCCATTTTCCTTATACAGAAGCGGCGACTCGAAGTACTTCGAGCCCTTCACAGCACGCCACTCGCCGTGGAACTGCTCACCACCCAGCGTGTACGCGCCCATCACGCGATAAAACGGCGTCTTTACGAAGTTTCGGATATCCTGCTCCCGGCGCACGACCATGCCGAGAACACACGTCATCACTCGGCCGACCGAGATTGCCCCGAGACGATCCATCTGCATATGGCTTCTAAGAAGAGTGCCGTAATTGATCGTCAATGCGCGTGAGAAATTGATTCCCATCAGATAGTCTTCCTTCGCCCGCAGGTACGCGGCATCGGAAAGATTGTCGTATGCGGACAGCGGTTTCGCCTCACGAATGCCTCGCAGGATTTCCTCCTCGGTCTGCGAATCGATCCACACACGACGCTTGTCTTTGGTCGCCGGAACTTTCGCCATCTGATCTACCAACCTGTAGATATACTCTCCTTCGCGCCCCGAGTCGGTACACACATAGATGCGTTCCACATCGTCGCGGTTGAGAAGGCCTTTTACAATGTCAAACTGCTTCTTCACATTGCCGATGACCTCGTACTTCCAGGTCTTCGGCAAAAAAGGCAGTGTGTCCGCCTTCCATTGTTTGAGAGCGGGATCATACACTTCCGGGTAACTCATTGTGATCAGATGCCCCACGCACCACGTCACGACGCTTTCGCCGCTCTCCAGATACCCGTCCTTTCTCGAAAAATCCTCATGCAGCGCCTTCGCGAACTCCTGCGCCACACTCGGTTTCTCCGCTATATACAGATTCTTCATGTCTGTCCTTTCCCTTTCCCCGAGTGCCACTATTTTACCACAGCAGTCCCCTGAACGCAAGCAAGCATCCCCTCAGCAAAAAGCCGAGGAGATGCTATGATTCGGTTTTTATTGTTCATATTCAGTTTTCGCCTTCAATCACCTTAGCAATGTATTCGATCTGTTTTGCATCGTCAAGGGAATAGATGCTTCCTTCTTTAGAGGCAAGTGTATAAACGGGCGTCGTCTTAGTTGAGTCTGCCAGGAATACTATATACTGTTCGCCAACAAGTACCGAATCCTTCCATGCGGTCAGAAGAATGCTCTGTACAGTATTCCGATCACTTCGAATTGCACGGTTTACAGTACACTGATACACGTTTGTAGGACAGTTTTGACTTCCCTCAGCATAAATACCGTCAACTGTAACCATGAAAATATTATCGGCAAATTCAATCAGATCTGATGGTTCCGATGATTTGATATAAGGATTACCGTATTGTGTCGGAAGGTCATCAACTGCCTGTGAAGATATACGATTGGCAAGCACCAGTAATTCTCTCCAATTTCCATCCATAGATGATACAACCGGGCCAATACTGACATACACGTTGTGTTCGTAGTATACGGAAACATACTTTTCCAAACACAACAGGTATATTTCATTTTTCACAAACCATTCTTTCAGAGAACCGTCTTCATCGTCTTCAATCTGTACATGTATTGTATCGTTATCTTCTTCGGCGAGGTTGCCCTTCAACACCTGATTCGGCTGAAAACAATACTCGATCGCGCCGTTATGTTTAACAGATTCTATTAGCGTTGCTGTCACAACATGCGTCGCCCTTGTCATTGCCTCTTCTTGCGTAATACTCTCATGATCAGATATTGACCACGTTGTATTGCGTTTGGAAGATCCCGAGCGATTACCGCATCCCGTTGCAAAGATAAGAAGGAACAAAAATGCCAAGTATAAAGACTTCATCATTTTCTTACATAACATTATTTAATCCCCCAAAATAAAACCTCAAGCTATCTGATTATTGATACACCTGTGCTAAATGTCTCTTTTCTTCAACTGTAAGGGTTGTATTCGTCAATTTGCCCTGTTGCATAATCCATGTTGATTGATACGTTGATGGATGTCCTCTCCACCCTAAAGCGTGACCAATTTCATGTGAACATGTTTTTATATAGTTATTATATTCCATATCTGAACGACTAATAACGTATCCATTAATAGACGAATAACTGTATAGTTATCTTCTGCTTTCACAATTCCTGTAGTTAAGAGGAAAATGCAAGGAAACAAAACGAAGAATAATACAGTGAACATTGAAATGTAATTAGTAACACTTTGTTGATTAACCCATAAGCGAATTCTACATCTGTTCATTTTTATCCCTCTTCGAAGCCAACAACAATCCATTCTCGTGATTGTATTAATCATAGCATAGAATTATTGACACTACAACTAAATACTTAAAACGCTTTGGCAAAAAGTGCCGTCTCCCTTAGGAAACGGCACTTGTCAGTTCAATATGATTCTTACTCGTACAGCGGGTACTTGTCGGTCAGGGACTTCACGATTGCGTAAGCCTCTGCCTTCTTCGCCTCATCGCCGGGGTTCTTGAGGACAAGGGCAATTGCCTCGGCGATCTTGTCGCAATCGTCCTCGTTCATACCGCGGGACGTAATTGCTGCGGTTCCCAGGCGGATACCGCTGGTCACGAACGGCGATGCGGGATCGTTCGGGATCGTGTTCTTGTTGCAGGTGATGTGTACCTCATCAAGAAGCTTCTCAGCATCCTTACCCGTGATGTTCATGTTGATAAGGTCAACAAGCATCAGATGGTTGTCGGTACCGTCAGAAACGATCTTGAAGCCGCGGCTCTGCAATCCCTTGCAAAGTGCCTGTGCGTTCTTGATGATGTTGCCTGCGTACTCTTTGAAGGACGGCTCCAAAGCCTCCTTGAAGCAGACTGCCTTCGCTGCGATCACATGCATCAGCGGGCCGCCCTGTATTCCCGGGAACACTGCCTTGTTCAGCTTGTGCTCATCGGCAAATGCCTGGCTCGAAAGGATCATACCGCCTCTCGGTCCGCGGAGCGTCTTATGAGTCGTCGTGGTGACTACATGCGCGTACGGGATCGGGCTCTCATGATAACCGCCGGCAACGAGGCCTGCGATGTGCGCCATGTCAACCATCAGATAAGCGCCGACTTCGTCAGCGATCTCACGGAAGCGCCTGAAATCGATCTTTCTCGCGTAAGCGCTCGCGCCTGCGATGATCAGCTTCGGCCTGCACTCCTTCGCGATACGCTCAACCTCATCATAATCGATAAAACCATCGTCGTTCACGCCGTAAGGAACAATGTTGAAATACGAACCCGAGAAATTCACCGGGCTGCCGTGGGTCAGGTGACCGCCGTGTGCAAGGTTCATGCCCATCACGGTGTCGCCGGGCTTAAGAAGGGCAAACTGCACTGCCATGTTGGCCTGTGCACCGGAGTGCGGCTGTACATTGACATACTCGCAGCCGAAGAGTTTCTTCGCGCGCTCGATCGCAAGATTTTCCGCGATATCCACGCACTGGCATCCACCGTAGTAACGCTTTCCGGGATACCCTTCCGCGTACTTGTTCGTAAGTACGCTGCCCATCGCCGCCATAACAGCCTTGCTTACAAGGTTCTCGGAAGCGATCAGCTCGATGTTCTCTCTCTGCCGGCCGAGCTCAAGCTCAATGCTCTCGGCAAGTTCCGGATCCGCCATTTTCACATCATCAAAAGAATACATAGATGGTTTTCCTTTCCCTTTGAATTATATAAAACAACTTTGTTTCCGATGTTTCATGCGCCGTCGTAACCGGATCACCGTTCCGTCGCGCACGCCTCGCAGTTTACTCCTGCGGAAAATCCTTTCTCGCGCCGCCGAATACCAAAGCACACATTCCGTTGCCGACATGGCTTCCGATGATCGGTCCGATATCGTACACGTGAAGTTCCGCCTGCGGGTATTCCTCCGCCACCATCGCGCGGAGCATCTCCGCCTTCTCAGGGCAGTCCGCATGCGCGATCAGAAGTGTCTGCGTTTCAGGTTCCTTCGCTTCCTCGCGAAGTCTGCGCATCAGATACAGAAGCGCGTTTCTCGTGCCTCGCTCTTTGGATACGACCGTGAGCTTGCCCTCCGGGTCGATCGTGAGCACCGGCTGGATCTTGAGAGCGCTGCCGACAATCGCCTCGAACGAATTCAGGCGGCCGCCGCGGCGAAGGTGCATCAGATTTTCCACAGTGAACCACTGGCAGCAACGCGCGATATCCTTGCGTACGATGGCCTCGAGCTCCTCAAGGGTTGCTCCGGCGCGATACGCTTTCGCGGCGTTGATGACGACCCAGCCCTCTCCGACGGAGGCACAAAGCGTGTCGATCACGCGGACCGTTCTTCCGGGGTATTCCTCCTCGAGCTCCCGCGCGATCATGGACGCCGTTGCGTACGAACCGCTCAGGCCGGACGAGAAGCAAAGGTAAAGCACGTCCTTGCCTTCCTTCAGGCTTGCCTCAAAATACGAGTGATATACGAGCGGGTTGATCTGTGCCGTCTTCGGCATCTCTCCCGCTTCCAGACGTTCGTAAAATGTCTTGACCGACATCTCGCGCCCGTCAGGGTAGTGCATATATTCCGTCTCGCCGAACATGAACCCCATGGGAATGCATACCACTCCCAGCTCCTCGTAGGTGCTCGCGTCCAGATCCGCTGTGACGTCAGTGATCAATGTGTAATTATCCATCCGTGTCTCCCGCAACAATTCTTCCTATACTCAACTCATATCCCGCAGAACACGCTATGCCCCCGCCCCGCGAGACCGTACGAATCATACCACAAACTGTTGTAAAAGAAAACAAGAACTTGCAAGTTTATAAAAATGTAATTGCTTGCCGATACTCAGTGCAGAAAGATGCCAAGTACACCGTAAAAAATGATATCAATGAGCAGCGCCGCCATCAGGATCCCGAGGAAAATGGCAACAGACGATTTCTTGATGTCAAACTCGAACAGCGACGCGATCAGCGACCCCGTCCACGCGCCGGTTCCCGGCAGGGGAATTCCGACAAAGAGCAACAGGAACAGAAAATGTCCCTTCTCCGCGCCTTCCGATTTCTTGCTCGCCCGTGCCTCCAGTTTCTCAACAAGGTTCTTCAGGATGTTGTGCTCCTTCATGTACACGAATATTCTCCTGATGAACAAAAGGATGAACGGGATCGGTATGATGTTGCCGATGATGCAGATAATGTTCGCCTTCAGTAACGGTATCTGAAGAAACTTCGCAATGGCAATACCGCCTCTGAGTTCAATGAGCGGAACCATCGAAACAAGGAATATGAACACTTCCTTAGGCAACCAGCTGCTCAGGTTCGCGTTGTACCAGTTGGCTACACTTTCCATGTAACTCCTCCACACTTATGATTTCATCACGTGACCTTCCGATACAGCATCAAAGCCCGAGGATACGGCTCACGGTAAGCTTCATATCTTCCGTCTTGCAAACGGTGTCATGACGGACAGGCGCCGTGCGAAGCTCCGTGATCGCGGGCGGAAGCGCCACATTGGCAATCGCGGAAAGCCGGTCGATCAGCGCAAAATCCTCCTCGTTCGACGTCTTGCCCTCGATCGCGGACATAACGCTGCGCGCGAACTTGAACGGGCTTGCTGTCGAAGCGATGACTGTGCGGACATTGTCGCGCGTTCCCTTGGCAAACTCATGGTACACATGGCTCGCCACCGCAGTATGAGGATCGATCACATAACCGGTCTTCTCGTAGAGCGTGCGGATGGCATCCGCCGTGTCCTCCTCGGTCGCATAACCGGACGCGAAGTCCTTAAGACCTTCCTTCATGGAGTCGCTGATATCGTAGATACCTCCGTCCGTGAGGTTCTTCATCAGCTTCGCGGTAACTTCACTGTCATCTCCCGCGATATGGTAGATCAGTCTCTCGAGGTTTGAGGAGATCAGAATATCCATCGAAGGCGAGCTTGTCAGCACAAACTCGCGGTTTCTGTCGTACCGTCCGGTCTCGAAGAAATCAAACAGAACCTTGTTCGTGTTGGACGCGCAGATCAGCTTGTCGATCGGCACACCGATCTTCTTCGCGTAGTACGCTGCGAGAATGTTTCCGAAGTTGCCCGTGGGAACCGTGACATGGATCTTCTCGCCGTCCTTGATATGACCCTCCGCGAGGAGTTTGCAATACGCGTATGTATAGTATACGATCTGGGGGACCAGTCGTCCGATGTTGATGGAATTGGCCGACGAGAACCGGAAGCCTTTGTCTGCAAGCTCCTTCTTCAGCTCTGTGTCGTTGAACATCTTTTTGACACCCGTCTGGGCATCGTCGAAGTTGCCGGTGATGCCGATCACGGAGGTGTTGTCACCCTTCTGCGTCACCATCTGACGCTCCTGGATCGCGCTCACGCCGTTCTTCGGGTAAAATACAATGATCTTCGTTCCGGGTACATCGGCAAAACCTGCAAGGGCCGCCTTACCCGTATCACCGGAGGTCGCCGTCAGGATGACGATCTCATCCTTGATCCCGTTCTTCTTCGCTGCTGTCGTCATCAGGTGCGGTAAAATGCTGAGCGCCATATCCTTGAACGCGATCGTCGCTCCGTGGAACAGCTCAAGGTAGTAAGCGCCGTCCGCCTGTACGAGCGGAGCGATCACCTCGGTGTCGAATTTCTCGTCGTAGGCCGCATCGATGCAATGCTTCAGCTCCTCCTCGGTATAATCCGTGAGGAACAGAGAGAGAACCTCATACGCGGTCTCACGGTACGTCATCTGCGACATCTCGCGCATCGTGCGCGCAAGCGTCGGCAATTTCACCGGAACATACAGTCCGCCGTCAGGGGCAAGACCCTGCAGGATCGCCTGTGAAGCGGTAACCTCACCCGCATCTCCTCTTGTACTTTTATACAGCATCTCCATACGATACTACCTCCGTTGCCGCCGGCCTTCATCGCCGACCGCACAATCTCCGTCAGTATACCACAATCCCGACAGTGATACAATCGGTATTTTAGCCAAAACGCGCCCCCGGAAACGCGTCCTCATGGGCAATAACGACACCTGAGAAAAAGCCACTCTCCGAAAGTCCTTCGAAGAATGGCTTTATCCGTGTCTTGGTTCATTTTCCAAAGTGATCATTCGAACGGATCGGTTTGCTCATCAGAGCTTAAACCCTGTACCCACAAACTGCGCGATATCGCGTCCGGTATCATCGGTCACATCCACGTTGATGACGGTCGTGCTGCGGCCTGTCTTGCGGCATACGGCCTTCGCCGAGAGCTTCGTCCCCTTCGGCGCTCCGAGGTAGTTGATGCTCACCTGCTGAGCCACCGTCGGCCTGTGGATCTGGTTCGCACATACGGCAAATGCGAAATCCGCCAGCGTGAACATCACGCCTCCCATGATCCCGCCGTTGGCGTTTTTGTGGCGGTCCGTGAGCGTCATGTCACAGATCGCGTAGTTGTCGCCGAGCTCTCGCAGCTCCATGCCGTTCTCCGTAGCGAACCGGTCTCCCGTAAAATACTCTCTCGCTTCTTCCGTCGTAGCAAATGTGCCCATGTATGAATTCCTTATCACATGAATTAAATTTTCTTAAGATCATCAGATCAGCGTCATCAGATCCACATACTCACGGCCGAGGCTCGTCGCAACATTCTTGTTGACGATCTTGCTGTCGTATACGTTCGCGCCGTTCGCAAGGCCCGCGTTTTTCTTCATCGCAGCCTCAAAACCGAGGTCGGCGATCATTTTCCCGTAACGGAACGTCGCGTTCGCAAGCGCAACCGTCGAGGTGTAAGGTACGGCGCCGGGCATGTTGCCGACACAGTAGTGAACGATTCCCTCCTCGATAAATACGGGATCGTCGTGCGTCGTCACGTGCGAGGTCTCGCAGCAACCGCCCTGGTCGATCGCGATATCCACGATGACTGCGCCCTTCTTCATGAGCTTGAGGTGCTCTCTGCGCACAAGCTTCGGCGTCGTGCCGCCGGGGATCAGAACGGAACCGATCACGAGGTCGGCGTCCTTCAGGCATTTGCGGATGTTGCCCTCGGTGCTCATCAGCGTTGTGATGGACGAACCGAAGATATCCGACAGATACGAAAGACGGTTGAGGTTGACATCGAGAAGCGTTACGTTGGCGCCTACGCCGACAGCCGCTTTCGCCGCGTACGTTCCCGCGATACCGCCGCCGATGATGACGACATTGCCCGGAGCTACGCCCGGAACGCCGCTCAGGAGAAGGCCGCGTCCGCCGAACTTCTTCTCAAGATACTTAGCGCCTTCCTGGATACTGAGGCGACCCGCGATCTGGCTCATCGGGCGAAGGCACGGAAGGTTTCCGGCTTCGTCGGTGATCGTCTCGAACGCGACTGCCTTCACCTTGCGCGAAACAAGCGCGTCCGTGAGCGCCGGGTTCGGTGCAAGATGCAGATATGTATAAAGGATCTGTCCCTCGCGCATGCGATCGTACTCGCACTCCTCGGGCTCCTTCACCTTGACGATCATGTCAGCCTGTGCCCATACGTCCTCAGCGTTCGCGATCAGCTGCGCACCCGCCTCCGCGTACTCGTCATCGGTGAAGCCGGCACCCTCTCCGGCACCGTTCTCAACAAGCACGGTGTGTCCGCCGCTTACGAAAGCTGCCACGTTGTCCGGTGTCAGACCCACGCGGAATTCCTGGTTCTTCAGTTCTTTTGTTGTTCCGATAATCATTTTAATCCTTCTCCTTTGTTTTGTTTCGCGGAAAATAAACCCTTCCCGCAGGCATTCGCACATCGTCCGATCGCGTCATCCGCATGCGCCGTGCCTTGTCAGACAGTTTACCACAGATTGTTTGAGACCGCCACTGTTTTTTGTTATACGATGGTTACATTTACAAAACAAAGGAAGGGAAACGCAGATCGCACCGGCAATCGCATTTCCCTCACGTATTATTGTTTGTATCCGTCGCATCCGTAAGCTCCGCGATGATCGCCTCAAGCTCCTTCATCCGTCTGCGGATGTCGAGTGCGAAGGACAGGTTCAACTTCGCCTTCCGCAAGTTTTGAAGCGGCTCCTCGATCTTAAAATACCGGTCGCCCTCCAGATAGTCCGTCAGGTATCGCGCGGCCAGCTCCGCGGTTACCGCGAGCGTGCATGGCGCCATCGCCGCGATCTCCTCGATGGAGAGCATATCTCTTGTCTCATCGAGATACCCCTGCGCGATGACCCGGAACTTGTCCGTGTCGATGCGCACATCCGGCTCATTCTTGCTTCCTTCAGTGATCTTCGCAGTCGACCTTACGGAATCCGCAAAGTCGTACGCGATCATGCCTTCCATCACGGTGTCGAAGTCGATGACGACAGCACTGTACGGAGGCTTTTCCGAAGTGAAAAGCACGTTGTTGAACTTCGTGTCATTGTGCACCACGCGCACCGGGTACTCTCCTGCCGCATAGCGGACGGAAACCTCACAGGCTTCCTCCTCCAGCAGTTTCAGAAGGCTAAGCTCACGCCGCACTTCCACGGTTCGACCGCACACATCCTCCGCAGCCGCGTTCCACAGCTGACGGTACCTCGTGTGCGTATCGTGAAAGCCCCGTTCCGCCCCGCGCAGCCGCTTCGGAGGCAAATCTGACAACGCTGCGTCAAACTGCCCGAACGCGCGTGCCATCGCGTACAGCACTCCCGGCTGTTCCTGCGTGACATCGGCCGCCTCAAGGTACTCCTCGACGCGCCAGTATTCCGTGACCTGCGTTGCCCGGTGTGCTGCGGTGTGCTCAGGGGTATTTTCCGAACCATTCACCCGCGCACCGGCGTGGCCGTGCCTGCGGATCTCCAGGAAGCGCTCCCCGCTCACGCCGACCGGGTACAGCTTTGCGGTCCGTATGCCCTTTCGGAGCAAATGGTCCGTCACTACGACCATGTTTCGGAGCATTACCCGCGGCTGCCGCACGGCCTCCGGGTTTAGTTTCTGCACCAGATAGTTCGTCAGGCGCGCGCCGTCACGGACGCTCACGCGGTAGGTCCGGTTGACATTGCCGCCGTCAAGCTCCTTCTCCGCTACGATGCTGCCGGCGATGCCGTAGCGACGCAGAATTGTTTCCGTAATCCATCCCATTGTAATCCAACGTTTCCCTATAAGGAAACGCTGATTCCATCTAACGATTTCCTCAGCGTTTCCGGTCAATTCACTCAATTCCGACGGAACTTACTTGATCTTTACAAGGTGTCCGTTCTTCTTCATGGACTCGATGATCGCGTCCACATGCTTCTCGCAGATCTCGTAGGTGGGCGCCTCGGACATAACGCGGAGCACAGGCTCCGTGCCGCTCGGACGAAGCAGTACGCGACCGGAGTCGCCGAGCTCTGCCGTGCATGCCTCAACCTGAAGCTTGACAGCGGGATCGTCCATCGTAGCCTTCTTGTCGTCGACAACTACGTTCTTCAGAACCTGAGGGAACATCTCAACCTCGGACGCGAGCACCGAGAGCGGAAGCTGCGTCTCGATCATGACCATCATGACCATGATCGCCGTGAGGATACCGTCGCCGGTACGGGCGTATTTGCGGAAAATAACATGGCCGGAGTTCTCGCCGCCGATCAGGTGGTCATTTTCCTTCATGTTCTCGTATACGAAGCGGTCACCGACTGCCGTCTTCTCGTAGCCGATACCGATGCGGTCGAGTGCCTTGTACAGACCGAAGTTCGACATGATCGTCGTAACGACCGTGTTGCTCGGAAGCTGGCCGTTCTTCTTCAGGTGCTTCGCGCAGATGTACATAATCTGGTCGCCGTTCACGACGTTTCCGTTCTCATCCACGGCAAGGCAGCGGTCAGCGTCGCCGTCGAATGCAAAGCCGACATCAACACTGTTTGCCTTCACGAAATCCTGCAGACCTTCGATGTGCGTGGAGCCGCAGCCGCGGTTGATGTTCGTTCCGTTGGGCTCGTTGTTGATCACAAGCGTCTTGGCGCCGAGAGCGTCAAATACGGAGCGCGCGATCATCCAGGAGCTGCCGTTGGAGCAGTCGAGCGCAACCTTGCGGTTCTCAAACGACTTGGTCGCAACGTTGGTGAGGTAACCGATGTAACGGTTGCGTCCGGTGTAGTAGTCCACCGTGCATCCGATGTTCTCGCCGGTTGCGAACGGGATCTCCTCGAGCTCGCCGTCGATGTACTTCTCGATCTCATCCTGAAGCGCATCATCCATCTTCTCGCCGTCACCGTTCATCAGTTTGATGCCGTTGTCGGTGTAAGGGTTGTGGCTCGCACTGATCATAACGCCGCAGTCAAATCCGTCGGTTCTCGTGATGTACGATACGCAGGGAGTCGTCGTCACGTGCAGCAGGTACGCATTCGCGCCCGAGGACGTGATACCGGCAGCAAGCGCATTTTCATACATGTACGAGGAACGTCTCGTGTCCTTGCCGATGACGATACGTGCCTGTCCGTTTTGGCTGTAATGCCAGCCGAGATACCGACCGATCTTGAACGCATGCTCCGCCGTCAAAACAACGCCGGACTCACCGCGAAAACCGTCGGTTCCGAAATACTTGCCCATAGTGTTATCCTCCTGATCCGGGTCCTGACGTGCTTAAGGCACGCCGGATCCCGATTAGTTACTAATTAACCGTTGTAGCAAGCCTCGTCGCATACGAGCACAACGTCGTCGTGCAGGTTGAGGAACGAAGCCGGGCAGCTCGTGGTCACAGTGCCCTTGAGCATCTGCATAACAGCGTCATGCTTGCCCTTGCCGTTTGCAAGGATGATGATCTTCTTAGCGGAAAGGATCGTGCCCATACCCATCGTGAGAGCCTTGGTAGGAACATCAGCTGCACTTGCGAAGAAACGAGCGTTCGCGTCGATCGTGTCCTCGGTCAAGCTGGTGATGTGCGTAGCGGGAACAAGCTCTGCATCGGGCTCGTTGAACGCGATATGACCGTTGCGGCCGATACCGAGAACCTGGATGTCAGCGCCGCCGAGAGAACGGACAAATGCCTCGTATCTCTTAGCCTCAGCCTCGCCGTCAGCTGCGCTGCCCTGCGGAACATGCGTATGGGTCTTGTCAATGTTTACTTTATCAAAAAGATTCTTGTTCATGAAGTAACGATAGCTCTGATCGTTGTCGGGGCTGATCGGATAATACTCGTCAAGGTTGACCGTCGTCACCTGCGAAAAATCAATCTCGCCGGCCTTGTTCATCTCAGCAAGCTTCGCATACATTCCCTCCGGGGTGGAACCGGTTGCAAGACCGAGAACAGCGTTGGGTTTCTTCTTCATAACATCGGCAACGATCTCAGCCGACTTAGCGGACATCTCCGCGTAATCCTTGCATACAATTACTTTCATTTTAATCTCCTTGTTGTCGTCTTTTCGTGCACCATTTGCACAAGCATAATTTTACTGCCTAAGCATATTGAAATCAAGAAAAAACTGCTTATTTTGACGCCATTTTAAACGATATTTTATATTTTTTAACCGTTCGATAAACGGATTTTCACGAGCGTTGAACGTGATTTGGGAGCTTATCCGGGATCGCCCTTGCAACGATCTTTTTCGAAATCAATCGGAAAATGAACAAAATAATAAGTTTTTTCACCCTTTCGGCTCGGCATGCTAATTTTTTAAAATTCCTGACGTAATATCTTGCATTTCACGTTTTTGATGCTTTTTGACACTTTTAAAATTCATTGACACATTTTTCTTTGGGTTGTAAGATTGTCAAGGTTAATGAAGAAAATCTCCGAGCACGCCTTCAAGGCGCCGGGTAACCGAACCCGAGAAGGCGTGCCCTCTCTCAACCAACTGCAACAGCAGCTGGATTATATATTACATTGATTGTTTTTTCATTTTCTCTCTTCTCAATTTTATCGTGGAAAGACCGCTTCTAACGAAGCGGCCTTTTTGCATTCAAAGGTAACACTCAGCGCTATTATTGAAAACGCCCACGCCGCGAAAGCTCGCTTTCGGCAGCATGGGCGTTTTCGATAATAAAAATGCGGTGACGATGTCACCGCAGACACACATGAGCAAAAAAATAACTACAATATTTCTCATTCATAGTTATTTTTTTGCGAATGGGTGAAGCGCTGTGTGTTACTGTGTTGCCGCCCCCACCACATGAGCAAAAAATAACTACAATATTTCTCATTCATAGTTATTTTTTTGCGAATGGGTGAAGCGCTGTGTGTTACTGTGTTCAGCCCCCCTCCCGCAAAAAAGAACGGCACCTAAGTGCCGCTCTTCTCAAACTTACTTATTTATACTTCACCTTTATCTTGTAATTCGTCTTGGACCCATTTTCCGCAACCGTTGTCACCACGATCACGTCTCCGTTGCCGGACAGCGTCTTCTTTCCGGTGCCGGTAACCTTGGTCGCCGAGACAACCGCTGAAGCTTCCACGGTCAACGATTTCGTGCCCGAAGGCACCGTCACGGTGTATTCAAACGTATCACAGGAGAACGATGTGCTCAGAGACACGCTCTTACCGTCCGATGTCTTGACCACGAGCGTACTCAGGTACGGGTTCGGGCTTCCGGTCTTGCCGGGCTCAGCGCATGCGCTGGCGGGCATATTGTTGTACACCGGGATGGTGAACGTGATCGCCATCGAATCCGTCCCGCCCATCTTCAGGTACGCCTGAGCAACCTTGTACGCCTCGGACTTCGGGGCCTGCGCGTTGGACATGTACTGGTGCGCGTATCGGTTCTTGCTCGTCACGTTGTACTTCTGCAGATAGATCGTGTTCTGTCCGTTGCGGATATATGTGCTTCCGATATAGTAAGCGCCGCCGACGATCGCGTCATATTGGTTGTTCCACGGGATTTTGCATTTTTCGTTGAGCGATGCGTTGGTGCTGCCGTATTTTGCGTACTTGAGACCGTTACGGATCGCGCCGAGTGCTGCTGTCGAGTTGTATGCACCTATGTTGTAGAAGTTGTAATACCCCTCGAAGCCTTCCACCGTTCCGGTTGCGCTCAAGGAAAATGAGCCGCCCGACGTTACCTCCTGCTTCACACGCGACGCAAGATGGTACGGATTGACGTCGGAGTACGCCGCGGCTTCCATGAATGCCTGCGCGTACGTTACCTGCCTCTCCTTACCGTTCGCGTCGGTATAGGAAAATACTGCGCCGTCCATCACGGTACCACGCAGGATCTTCTCAACGCCCTCTACCGTCTGCGTCTTGGGATCATAGGTCAGATCCTCAAACATATATATGTAGGTTTCGTCCAGCCAGTTTCTGGGATCCATGAAATACTGCAGACCCGCGGAGTTGATCATCATCCACTCCTTACCGTCAAACGACTGGAAACGCCCCGTTCTCCAGTTGTAGGAGCCGGCCGCGTACGAAAGCCAGGAAATGCCTTTATTCTTCTCGATCAGATTATTACCGAGCGTATTCTCTCCCTCGATCACGTCGTTCCAGTCGAGGCCGGTCTTGTATGCCTTAAAATTCCACGTCGGATGCTGCTCGTGAAGCTTCACGAGATACGGAATGTAGCTCTCGGGGAAGCCGGCGTCGCGAAGCTGCTTTGCGTACGAGGAGTCGGACGCCTTGGCTGCCGTTCCGCTTCCGTGAAGCGAACCGGAGTTATTGCTCTCGGTCAGCGGGTATTTTTCGGACAATGTAATATAATTGCCGTACATGTATCCACGGTACTCGAGCCCGTTAACGATCAGGATGCCCTCATACCAGACGGCACCGCCCTCCGCATAGGCAAAAGATACCACGGTGACCGGCTGACCCTTCTCGACCGTTACGATCTTCGCGTACTCGGTTCCCGGACCGGAGCGGATGTTCAAAGTCTTGGAAGTGACAGTCGCATCAACAACAGGTCTTCCCTTGTTATCCGCCGAAGTGATCGTCACCTTCTTCGGTGCCTCCGTAGGCTTGGCAGAAGAATCCGGTGCGCTTGTAGGAGCAACGGTAGGTGTTGCCGTAGGCGCTGAGGAAGCGCTCGTTATCGTTACGTAATTGCCGTACAGATATGCTTTTTTAACGACGCCGTTCACAGGATATTCCACTTGATACCATGTCCGGCCGGAGGAATCCTTCGCGGACCCGAGGAGCTTGTATTTCTCTCCCTGATACGCCTTGCCGAGAACTTCACTCGCGGTGGATGCAGAGCTGCGCACATTCATTCTCGTCGTATTGACAACGGCCACCTTTCCTTCCGAGGAAGGTGCCGGTGTCGGCGTAGCCTTCGGTGCTTCGGTCGGAGTTGCCTTAGGCGCGCTCGTAGGCGCATTGGTCGGCGTATTCGCGGGCTTCGGTGTAAGTGTCGGAGTAGGCGTCGCCGAAGGTTTGCTTGACGCTGATGTGATCGTGACAAAATTGCCGTACACGTATCCCTTCTTGACTGCGCCGTCAATCGTCACTTCTACGAGATACCACGTGTATCCATCCGAATCCTTCTCCGTTCCGAGTACAGGCAAACGGTCCCCCTGGTATGCTTTTCCGAGGACGTCGCTTGAAGTTCCGGGTTTCTTTCGAACATTCATGCGTGTTACATTGACAACCGCAACGCGGTCGGAAGACTTCTGTGAGGATGCAGGAGCCGGTGTCGGTGTCGCTGTTGCCGTTGCTTTCTTCGTGGGTGTAGGCGTTGCGGTCACCTTAGCTGTAGGAGCTGTCGTAACGCTTACACCGGGTACATTTTTCGAAGCATGGATATAATGCGACCACGCGTAACCGGTAACCTTCTTGCCGGAGACGGTCGCCTCAAGCTGGTACCAGACTTCACCGTTTCCGGCCTTGGCGGAACCGATGATCGTTACCGACTGATTCTTCGTGAGAGTGCCGAGCAATGAATACTTGGAGCCGGCGCCGGAGCGCAGATTCAGATAATCCGCGGTTACCGTTCCTTCGATCCGATAATCCGCGGCCTTTGCGAGGGCAACAGAAACAGACGACGTTCCGCAGAACCCCGTCAGCGACTGCAGTACAAGTGCGAGCACCAGTACGATCGCGATGCGTCTCGTCTTTCTCATAGCACCCCTCGCAGAATACAATCACCCCATTGTATTATTTACTATTTTAATACGACTGCTGTAGAATTGCAAGCATTTTCCCACTCGCAAAGCCCCGTGAACAAAAAGAGAGTTGCCGCAAATTGCGACAACTCTCTGTAATTTCATTTACCTGTCTCTACAGACTGGCGATCAGATCTCCGATTCGCGCTTTCTGTTGCTGTACATTGCTGCGGAAGCAGCAATCATAGCAAGGAGCAGGAGGATGAACCATACGGTAACAGCACCGGTGTCGGAAGTCTTAGGAGTGGATTCATCCTTCTTCTCTTCCGTCTTGTTCTCTTCCTTCTTAGGCTCTTCCTTCTTCTCTTCCTGCTTAGGCTCTTCCTTCTTCTCCTCAGCAAGCTTCGGAACAACGATGTCAACCGTTACGGTACCGTCCTTGAAGTTTACGGTGATCGCATGCGTGCCTTCGCCGAGGGACTTCAGGTAATCCTTGTGCAGGTTGAGCTTCAAGCTACCGGAAGCAGCGTCGTAAGCGTTGGTATCAACAACCTTATCCTTGTAAACAAGGTTCATGAAGAGCGAGAACGTGATCTGATCATCGTAGGAACGATGAACAGTAAGCTTCATGTCGTTCTCACCGTCCCAGGTGGTGTCACCCTCAACGGTGTAAACAGGAGCCGGATTAACGGCGATATTGTAGTTACCGGTAATGCCCTGGCCGTTGATCGTCAGCGTGAGGCTTGCGATCGGCTTGGAGCTGTCGAAACCGGTTACCATCTCTTCCGTAACAGCAACTCTCTTCTCAGTGCCATCGGTCATCTTGGTGACAACCTCAACACCGTCAAGATTGATCTTCTCGCCTACAAGGTAATCCTTCTTAGCTTTGTCAAGACCGGTGAGAGTGATCTCCTGAACACCGGGGACAAGCTTGTCAACGGTAATCGTCGTCGTGGAGAGGGTCTTACCGCATACAGTGCATTTTACAACTTCATCATAGCTTCCTGCGGAAGTGTAGGTAGGATCAACCTTATTCTCGTGCGTAGCAGCACCGGGCTTGTGATCCTTCAGAGCGATCGTGTTCGTCTTGCGCGAAAGCTCCTCGCCGCAGATCTCACAGTAGATAACAGTATCGTAGGATCCGGTCTCCGTGCAGGTGGAATCCTTGAAATTCTCAGTCTTGGCAGCCTTTTCCTTGTGGCCGTGAGCCTTAACAGTGATCGTCTCGCGGGAAATAACCTCACCGCAGTCTGCGCAGTAGATCACGGAGTCATAGGAACCGTCCTTCGTGCAGGTAGCAGCCTTCGCGTTCTCAACAACTGCCTTGCTTGCCACATGATCGCCGGTAGCCGGGATCGTGATCGTCGTGCTGGACATCTTCTCGCCGCAGACCTTGCAGTAGATCACCGACTCATAGGAACCGGGCTTATCACAGGTCGGCTCGACGCGCTGCTCTTCCTTAGCCTCACCGGGAACATGACCCTTTGCAGGGATTGTTTCCTCAACGCTGGAAAGCTTATCACCACATGCAACGCAGTAAATTACAGTCTTGTAGGAACCGGGTGCCGTGCAGGTAGCTTCAACGATCTCCTCCTGCTTAGCCTCGCCGGGTACGTGCTCCTTCTCATCTACGATGATCGTATCAACAATCTCGAAGTAATCGCAGTTCTTGCAGTGCTTAACAAGGTCATAGGAACCCTTATTGTGGCAATCTGCTTCCTTAACATTCTCAATAACAGCCTCACCGAGATCGTGAGGACGCATTTTAACCGTAACAGTCTCTACAAATACCTTATCGCCGCATGCCTCACAGTACTTGTAAAGATCGTAGGACCCCTCTTCCGTGCAGGTTGCAGTTTTCACATTTTCCTCAACCGGCTCGCCATACTTATGAGCAATCTTACCGATGGTACCACTGCCAACTTCTTCAGAATGATCGCAGCCTTTTCTCTGGCAGTACTTCACAAGGACATAAGCGCCCTCTTCCGTGCAGGTTGCTTCCTTGGTAATAGTCTTAACAGCTTCTCCGCTGAGATCATGTCCGAGAGCTTCCGGATGTGTGGTCTCAGTAGAAATCGTCTCACCGCATCTGCCGCATTTATGCTCTACCTCAACCGTGCCTTCACCGGTGCAGGTTGCTGCTTCAAGTACTGTCTCAATTACTTCTCCGTCAATATGACCGAGAGGAAGATCGTTGACAGTCACTCTGCTCAGCTCGGTACCGCAGTTCTTGCAGTAGACAACAACGTCATGATGACCGTACTCTGTACAGGTAGGATCAAAAGGATTCTCGTTCTTCGTTTCCGTCTTGTTGTGTCCAAGGCACCACTTAGCGTAAATTACGGTGTTCTCAGTGATCTCCTGATCAAAGTCGAATTCCGTCTTACAATCCTTGTCCGCATACCATCCGAGGAACGCATGTCCTGCAATGTGATTGCGGCAGTCAGGATCTGCAGGTTTGCTGATCTTGGATCCCTTCGGAATGTAGGACGTCGCATTCGTATAATAACCATGATTGTGACCATTCTGTGCGTATACGAACGTCACGCTTACCTTCTCAACCGGCTTTTCCTTCCAGATCGCATACAGAACAGTGTTCTTCTTGATCTGAGTCTTGCTGAAATCAAAAGCCGTTCTACCGTTCTTATCAGTAGACCAATACTGGAAAATGTAATCCTCATCCTCCGGAACCGTATCGGGTCTCTTCGCATTCTGACCGTCGATGACCGACTGGCTCTCAGGCGTATCAGCTGCGTTACCCTTGCCGTTCAGGTCAAAGCTTACGGTATGAACATCTGCGAATTTAGCGTACAGTGTCAAAGGAGCCGTGATCGCAGTATCAAACGTGAACTCCTTGTTGTCCTTCGTATACCAGCCGAGGAACTTCTGTGTTCCGTTAACCGGATCCGCAGGCTTGGTTGCCTTCTCACCGTAAGCAACATTCTCACGGGAAGCTTCCTTGTTATTAACAACATACTTCACAACAGCTTTGTAGTACAGTCTTGCATCTCTCGTATAAATGGTAACAGTCTTGCCGTTCTCCTTGTACTGAATCTTGCAATGGATCAACATCCCTTCCTTGCAAAGGCGAAGGCCTTCCGCAGAGCTGATGGTGAGCTTTTTCTCAGTAGAATTGGTCATCCAAACATCAACAGTCGAAGGATTCTTCTGCCGGTTCATTAACGGACAAGTTTCAAACTCTGTCTTATCGGCGTGCTTCTCCTCCCATGTAAATGTTACGGAATTTACACTTTTCGTTGCCTTGTAGCTGAACGGGAATGCAACGGTAATCGTATTCGAACCGTCGTCAATCCATTCGATGTCCTTCATATCATTCACAATGGAAATGATATGGCTGCTCTCGGCAGCTGCTGCCGTCTTCGTTCCCACTGTTCCTGCGACAAGAACTACGCACAGAAACAGTGCAATGAAACTCGGCAAACGAAGTTTCAACACTTTCTTCATAATATTTTCCTCCATTCCTCATATTCCTCGCGGCATGTTTACTTGCGCATTAACGCTTTACCGCAAAAAAACCAACAGTGCCATTATAGAATCAGAAAGTAAAAAATAAAACATCGTTTTGAGTAATATTCTTTACATTTTGAGTAATTATTCGTTAAAAAACAGCGTAAAAAATGCTTCCGGGTTAATTCGGAAGCAAATTTTTACAAATTATTGACGCAATAGTTGTCATGCGCATTACTGATCGTTCTGTTCAGCCTCGTTGTCATCCGTCTCGTCTTCCGCGGAAGACTTCATATACATCATAACGGATGCGCAGAAGCGGTCTCCATTTGTTTCAAAGAGAATTTTCCCGTCATACCGCTCGACAATGTCGCGAACGGACTCCGTTCCTATGCCGAGGCCCTCATGTTTCGTCGAGTTGAACCTTCTCTCCCTCCTCTTCGGGGCGGAGAGAAATGTATTTTCCACAGTGAACGCGAGAACGCCTTCGTTGATCAGGCCGCCCTTGATCTCGACGAGGCGCTTTTCCTCCGGAAGCTTTACCGCAGCCTCGATCGCATTTTCCAAAAGATTACCGAACAAGACGGAAATGTCGTTGCGGCTGATGCCGACTTTGTCCGGCAGCGAAAACTCAACCGTATACTTCGTGTTCTGTGTTACCGCAACCTGTGAGAAATACGCGATGACTGCGTTGGCTGTCATGTTCTCGCAGTAGATCAGCGGATCATCGAGGCGGTGGACGACGCGGAACTCATCAATATAATTCAAAAGCTCCTGACGGTCCATGCTCTCCGCGATCGTTTCCAAAACGGCGATGTGATGCCGAAGATCATGTCTCGATCTGCGAACCTCGGCAATTCTGGCGCTCAGGTTCTCATACTCCATGACCTGCATTTCCAGCGTATGGTTCACCGCCCTCTCCTTCATCAGGCTGTTGTGATCCAGGACGAGGCGCACTATCATATGGAAGATAAACACGACAGATACGTCGATGGAAAAAATAAACAGAATGTTGGCGGGCTTGCTCGCGTACTCGAGTGTGGAACTCTCGCTGCTGTAGAAGCTCTGCATCCAGAACAGGTAGAACGCGAACGGAATAAACCAGAGATATCTCCACAGACTGTCATCGCCCTCCTTGCCCATGACGGCACGGAAATCCTTGTGGATAAAGATCGTCGCGGGTATCAGGATGACAACGATGGTGATCAGGATCGTAACGGAAGCCGTCCAACGGTATCCGTTCCATGCCATATCGCGGTCCCACTGGATTTCGATGAATTTGGCGACAAGCGATATGAAACTGCCGAGGGTATATAAAACGAAGAAAACAAACAGAACCTTACCCGGCCGTTCCTTCAGCGCCACAAACAGTATCGCGATAAGCATTACGGTCTGTGCCAGTTCGATCTTCATGGCAAAGCCCATGGTCTGGAAGAACGGCATCTGTCCGATCTGCGCGATGGCAACCCAAAGGACTTCCATAAGAACAAAAAGAGAGGCGGTTACCCGACGTGAGAACCGCCCGCTGTCTCGCATGAACGGATATGCCATGAAAATGATGGAGGCACTCCGCAGTATGTTATAGATCAGGAACTCCCATACCGAATATTCCTTCATTCGGTTCTCCCTCCCTTTTGAAGCATGCGCATTACGTAATCCGCATGTGCCTTCCGCAGATCGGAGCGTCTTGCGCGGCTGACCGGCACAAAATCCCCGTTGCTGACCTTGACGCTGTCGTCCGTAAAGCTGACGATCTTCTCAAGATTCAAAAGAATTCCCTTGGTACAGGTAAAGAAGTCTCCCTTGCTCTCGAGGATCTGCTCAAGATCCGTGTGGGACATCCACACATAGTGTTCCTTATTGTCCTCCAGATGGATCGTGATCTTATGGTTGGAGTATTCCGTATAAATAATGTCGTGCGCACGGCAACGGCTCTTGTCCGGGAACTCGACCATGCGTTGCTCTTCAAATCTGTCCAGGTTGATCCGCTGCAGCATACTGCGCACAGCCTCGGAGGTACACGGCTTCAGAAGATAGTAATCCGCGTTGAGCTGGTAGCTCTGCGCCGCAAAATCATTGCTTGTCGTCTGGAATACAAGCCGGACATCCTTGTCTTTTCTGCGGATCTCCTTCGCCGTCTCGATCCCGTTCATCCCGCCGAGGAAAATGTCAAGGAAAATGATGTCATACCGCCCCGACTCGAATTTCTTCAGCAGGATCTCGCCGCTCTCAAAGGTTTCGATCCTCTCGTTCTCATAGCCGAACTCCGAAAGTACATCCGTGAGTTCTTTCATCAGTTTTTCAGTATCCTGGATGCTGTCATCCGCGATCGCGATGCGCATTGTAATTCTCCGTTCCGTTTCTGAGTAATCATTCGATTCACATATAACCGGGTTCTCTCAGTGTGTGTCGCCAGAAGGCATCGCACACACGGATATATTATAGCAAACTTCAAAAGCCACTGCAACCGTTAATGGAAACTATATCCAGTATAAAACGGCCGTAATTACGCAAAAATTGTGTATTTATGCAGTTTTAGCAAATGTATATACATAAAGCAAAAGGCACGGATCGCCTTGCAACCCGTGCCCTGTGATTACTAAGTCATTATTCGGAAAATGAAACGATTTCCGTTACTCTTCTTCCTTCGTCTCCTCTTCCTTAACTTCCGGCTCAGCCTTCTTCTCAACTTCCGGAGCGCTCAGGAACTGGTATGCCGCAAATGCAAGCAGCGAACCGGCAAGCGGTCCAGCGATGAAGACCCAGACATCCGCGATCGGCGTCGTGTTGCCTGCGATCGCAGCTACGATCGCCGGGCCGAGGCTTCTCGCCGGGTTGACGGACGTGCCCGTCAGACCGATGCCGAGGATATGAACAAGAACAAGCGTAAAACCGATCACAAGACCTGCTACATTACCGTGATTGGCCTTCTTGCAAGTAACGCCGAGAATTGCGAAGATGAAGATGAAGGTCAGCAGGCACTCTACGATCAGGCCGGCAACGATGCTGCCGCCGACACCCGCAAGGCCGTTGCTTCCCAGTCCGCCGGTCATATCCTTGATATCACCGAGAGCAAAAATTCCCTTCAGGATGCCTGCGCCTGCCAGTGCACCGAGCACCTGCGCGCAGATGTATCCAAGCAGGTCCTTCGTGTCGAGGTCCCCTTTCACCCAGAACGCAACAGATACCGCGGGATTGATGTGGCATCCGGAAATATTACCGACACTGTACGCCATCGCAACGATCACAAGACCGAATGCAAGCGCCGTCAGAATGTATCCGCCGCCGTATACGGAATCACAACCGACCGTCATTGCGGTACCGCAACCGACAAGAACCAGAACCATCGTGCCGATAAACTCCGCAACATACTTTTTGATACTGCTCATACGAAATACCTCCTTCGGAAAATGTGTAAAACCCTCTATATCGAACACTTGCGTGTTTCGAACATTATTCCTGACTGCTGAAATCCACGTTGTTCAGCAGATTGAACAGACCGGAGCGGATCGTCGTGTTGTCGTGGTCCGCGCCCGGCACCTCATACCAGATGTGCGCGATCCCGTTCTTCTCGAACAGCTCATGGTAGCTCTTCGGGAATTTTCCGACGACGCTGTCCGAAGTGCCGCAGCAGATGATCACCTTCTCGGGTACCGTCACCCCGTCCGCGATGCGAACCTCATCCTCCTGCATGGAGCCGGGGTGCGTCATGTACATGTCGACGCCCGGAACAAGGCCCGGAGCGGGTGCGATCGCGCATACGAAACGGAACCGATCAGGGTACGAAAGAAGCGTGTACAGCGTCTCACGTCCTCCCATGGAGAACCCGGCGATCGCCGTGCCCTCGCGCCCCGTGATCGTCGAGTACGTCGCGTCGATGTGCGGGATCAGGCAGTCGACAAGCTCCTTCGGGAAACGGTCATACGGAACCATCGCCTCGCCGGTGAAGCCGGGAGCCTGTGCCGTCTCGTCGGAAGCCGCAAACATCGCAGGGCAGACAAGGATAAACTCCTCGCACAGACCGTCCGCGATCATGTTGCCGATCAGCGCAGGGATCTGGTTGCTTGCATCACCCGCGAACGAATTCTCATCGCCGAAGATGCCGTGCAGCAGGTAGATGACCGGGTACTTCTTCTCCTCCGTGTATCCGGGAGGAAGCATCACGGTGTAACCGCGCTCACGTCCGCAGTACTCCGAATAGTACGTGCCGTGGACAAACGTTCCGTATTTCACGTCAGCTCGCTTTACAAGATAGCTCGACGGGCATTTTGCATACATGCCGTTCTCGTCGGGAGCCGGAGTCGGTGTGGGAGTGTTCGTCGGAGCCTCCGTGGGTGTTGCCGGAACTTCCGTAGGCGAAGGTGTTGCCGTGTCCGGGATGCCCGTCGGAGACGGTACTGCCGTAGCCTCCGCAGGCTTCTGCGGCTCCTCATTATTTCCGCTGCAGCCGACGCATGCAGCAGCCAGCGCAACTACGCCGACCAGTGTCATGAACTTCTTCATCTGAATGTATCTCCAATTCTGCGTGTGATCATTAATGTCTGCATGGCCGGATGCCTGCAGATTCAAACGACAATACTACGATCGTCAGGCCTCATCGATCGCCTTGCCGATGTCATGGCGCATATATTTGTTGGCAAACGAGATCAGCTCCGTCGCCTTGTACGCGTTCGCGCGCGCCTCCTTGAGGTCCGCACCAAGCGCCGTCACGCCGAGCACGCGTCCGCCGTTCGTGAGTATCTCTCCGTCCGGTCCGAACTTTGTTCCCGCATGGAACACGAACTTATCATCACATCCCTTGAACGCGTCGAGGCCAGTGATTGGAAGTCCCTTCTCGTAGTGCTGCGGATAGCCCTCCGAGGCGAGCACGACACACACAGCCGCGTTGTCCGTGAACCTAAGCTCCACCTCATCAAGGCGACCGTCGATGCATGCTTCAAACACGTCGACAATATCATTTTCCATACGAGGGAGAACGACCTGCGTCTCCGGATCGCCGAAGCGGGCGTTGTACTCGAGAACCTTCGGTCCCTCGGGCGTCAACATCAGGCCGACGAACATCACGCCCGTGAACGGACGTCCCTCAGCTGCCATCGCCGCCATCGTCGGCTCATAAATGTGTTTCACACAGAACTCGTGGATCTCATCGGTATAGAACGGGCTCGGGGAAAATGTTCCCATGCCGCCGGTGTTCAGGCCCGTGTCGCCGTCGCCCGCGCGCTTGTGGTCCTGCGCGCTCGTCATCGGGCGTACGTTTTTTCCATCACAGAAACACAGTGCCGACACCTCGCGTCCGGTCATAAACTCCTCGACGACCATCTTATCGCCGGCCGTTCCGAAATGCTTGTCTAGCATGATCTCCTTCACGCCCGCGAGTGCCTCCGACTCGTTGTTGCAGATCAGAACGCCCTTGCCGAGTGCAAGTCCGTCCGCCTTGAGAACAACCGGGTATTTGCCCTGGGCAACAATATATTTCGCAGCCTCCTCAGCGTCGGAGAACGTCTCATACCCCGCCGTGGGAATGCCGTATTTCTTCATCAGTTCCTTGGAAAATGCTTTGCTTCCCTCGATGATCGCCGCGTTCTTCCGAGGACCGAAGACACGAAGACCGGCTGCCTCGAACGCATCCACGACACCACCCACAAGCGGATCATCGGGACCGACGACCGTGAGATCGATCGCATTGTCCTTCGCGAACGCCACCAGCTTGTCAAACTCCATCACGCCGATCGGAACGCACGTGGCAAGCTCCGCAATTCCGGCATTGCCGGGCGCGCAGTAGATCTTCGTCGCCTTCTCGCTCTTTGCAATTGCGGATACGATCGCATGCTCTCTTCCACCGCCGCCGATTACCAGAATGTTCATTTTTTGTCCTCCACAATTATTGATTTATATACAGTTTTATCAACTCTTCAGAGCATTTTTTGTAATCATCTTCAAGATTCATTCTCTCATATATTTCTTCAGCAGAAAGTTCCAATGTATTACTGATTGGGATTGTATATCCTTCCATTCGATACTTTATCGTTCTGCCGAAAAAGTCTTCGCCCAATTGAGGCTTTTCATAAAGATATACAATGTACTGCGCACCGGTTTCCGTAACCGGAATGTTGCCCTGAGTAACTACAGCATATCCATCCTTACGCTTTCGCCAGCCGCACAGATCCGATGTCTCGATTATTTCTCCTTCGCCCTCGGAAAATGATGCGTTCTTCCGGATAATCCTGTCAATTCGGATTTTCACAACCACAGGACGGGCTGTATCTTCCGAACAATCATCCGTGTCAGCTCCCATCAATGTCACAAGACAAACCGCAACACCTTCCGGATCGCTTTCAGCATAATCGATATGCCCCAGCACCCATTCCGCAGAAACAAATACTCGATCTCCGGAAGCGCTGACAGTAAACTCAATGTTCTTTAACGAAATTCCATTCTCCATACGGTTGTCCGTATTATCTGAATCATCTTCGGCACTGTCCGGAACACTCGGAGTTTCTGTAACGGTTTGGGGCTCATCTTCCTGTTTGTTTTCGACCCCTTGTTTCTTGCAGGCCACCAAAAATATCATTATGAACAGAAGCAGCAAAAACCTTCTACACTTCATATTTTGCTCGTATAATCCAATCATCAGGGATGATGCTTGGATTATTTCCCTTTCTACCGGTTCTCCGGTTTCTTCAACTCATTCTCTGATATAATCTATTCGGCGCTGTGGATCTGTTTCTATATTTCGACAGCTTTGACTGGTATG
>JAFZVZ010000016.1 GCA_017617545.1 Lachnospiraceae bacterium | reverse complement strand
GACTGGTGCATCAGCCGCCAGCTGTGGTGGGGTCATCGGATCCCGGCGTTCTACTGTGACGCGTGCGGCGAGACGGTAGTTACGAAGGAAGACAGCGCAATTTGCCCGAAGTGCGGCAAGCCCATGCGCCAGGATCCCGACACTCTGGACACCTGGTTCAGCTCGGCTCTGTGGCCGTTCTCGACTCTCGGCTGGCCGGAGAAGACCAAGGAGCTTGAGTATTTCTACCCGACGAGCACGCTTGTTACCGGCTATGACATCATCCCGTTCTGGGTAATGCGAATGATGTTCTCCGGCATTGAGCAGATGGGCGAGGTTCCGTTCAAGACGGTTCTCATCCACGGTTTGGTTCGCGACTCTCAGGGTCGGAAAATGAGCAAGTCCCTCGGAAACGGTATCGATCCTCTCGAAGTGATCGACAAATACGGCGCTGACGCGCTTCGCTTCACGCTTGTTACCGGAAACGCGCCCGGCAACGACATGCGCTTCTACTGGGAGCGTGTGGAGGCGAGCAGAAACTTCGCGAACAAGGTCTGGAACGCGAGCCGTTTCATCATGATGAACCTCGAGCAGGTCGACATGAACGCAATGATCGACATGAACGCACTCACGGATGCGGACCGCTGGATCCTCTCGAAGTGCAATCAGCTCGTAGCTGACGTGACCGAGAACCTCGAGAGCTTCGAACTCGGTATCGCTGCAGGCAAGATTTACGACTTTATCTGGTCCGAGTTCTGCGACTGGTATATCGAGATGGTGAAGCCTCGTCTCTACGGCACGGAGCTGAAGACGAAGCAGGCAGCGATGTTCACGCTGTGTATGGTTCTCACGACGTCGATGAAACTGCTGCACCCGTTCATGCCGTTCATCACCGAGGAGATCTACCGCACGCTTGCCGATGCACAGGGACACCTCACGGACGACACCTCCATCATGATCTCCGAGTGGCCTGAGTTTATAAAGTCCTTCGTATGGAGCAAGGAGGAAGAGGCGGTTGAGCTGATCAAGAACGCCGTTACTGCAATGCGTGTACTCCGCAACGATATGAACGTTCCGCCGTCGCGCAAGGCGAAGGTGTTCGTTGTCTCCGATGACGAGCACATCCGCGGCATTTTCGAGGGCAGCAAGGACTTCTTCGCGGCACTCGGAAGTGCGAGTGAGGTAACTGTTCAGAGCGATAAGACCGGTATTGACGCCGACGCTGTGTCCGTTGTGGTTGCAGGTGCGACGATCTACATGCCGATGTCGGATCTTGTGGACATCGCGAAGGAGATCGAGCGTCTTCAGAAGGAGAAGGAGCGCCTGACCGGCGAGCTTGCCCGTGTCAACGGCATGCTCAGCAACGAGCGCTTCGTATCCAAGGCACCCGAGGCGAAGATCGCCGAGGAGCGCGGAAAGCTCGAAAAATACACCGCGATGATGAAGCAGGTTGAGGAGCAGCTTGCTCACCTTACAGCACGGTAATTTCCGAAGTAAACCGAACAAACCCGCAGGGCCGGAGGAGCACATCCTTCGGCCCTGTTTTTGTCCGCGGGGGGCGCGGGTTCGTCATCGTAACAAAGCCGTAACAGAACGCAACACAAATGTAAGGATTTATTCGGAAAATGTAATAGCTTTGTAACCAATTATTTTCCGTCCTGTGATACAATGAACAAGGTAGCCGATAAGGGCCCGGAGGGCAGAGCGGCGAAGGGGGGAAAAATATGTTACGAAAGGTGATCATGGGGGTTCTTGCACTTGTCTGTGTGGTTCTCGCTGCGGCCTGTTCCCGCAACACCGGTGATACGAACGGGACACCGGATACTGCAGCGACGGGGAGTGTCACGCCGGGCGCGGGTGAGCCGACCGCGACACCGACGGGGGCGGCGGATCCGACCGCAACAGTGACCGCCACACCGACAACTGCAGAGACGACGCCCACGGGAACTGTCACTCCGACGGTTACCCCGGAGGGAGAGCTGAATCTGGCGGAAGTGGCGGCGAGGAACCGCGAGCTCCATGAACTGACTGCGCCGGGGACGAAGGCGAATCCGCTCGGAACATCGCCGGAACTCTCGGAACGGGAACGGCTTGATTATGAGTACGGGATCACGAGATCCAACAACTTCCGGGTCGCGCTCATCGATGAGAATATCGGGATGGAGACGTACTACTGGTCCTCGGACAACATATCGTTCCGGATCACCGGACTGAAGGACGAAGAGGTTGCGGCGAAGATCGAAGACCGCATTGGGGCGGTCGCGAGGGCGATGGCGAAACCGGAGTATTTGCCGAATGTATCCGGCGTTATGACGATCGTGAAGGAACGCGGGCTGCCTTCTTCGGAGTTTGAATATCGGACCGGGTACAGTAAGAACGGTATTCTTTCCCTGGAGCTGAATGGTCAGTGGTATTGGGAGGAGATTGTCAGGTTCGACAAAATCGAGGACTATACGGACTTCTATTACAGCCCGCCGGAGCAACCGCCGTTTGACCGCGTTAAGGCGGAATGGTACGAGCAGGAGGACGGCTACGTCCGGGCAGGGATCCGTTATTATCTTTCGGAAAATGTATATCTGAATTTTGACCTTGCCACCGGAAAGGAGCTTTCCCTGTCGGATCTGTTTCCGAAAGGGGAGTACTATCTGGAGGACTTGAAGAAAAGATACGAGGAAAGCAACCGGTACGTATTTGAATTCTTCGATGAAATATATCAGGACAAGGGCGAGATCCGGGGATCTGACGATTACGATGAGACCCTTGAGTATGACGGCGGAGCCTTGCTTCACGAGATCGACGGGAGTGAGAGCTTTTATATCATTAACGATAATGACATATACCTTGCGACAGACACCGGAGCTGTCAGGTTGTGGCTTGACTGCCCGATCCGGGGCAGAAGCCGTGGGAAGGAGCTGTATACATCCGACTATGTCAGCGAATTGGCACCGATCGGCTCGGTTGTCATGTGCGGAACACCGATGCCGGGAGAGACGAAGAAGATCGGCTCGTTCCGGGCGTGCCTCGACGGTGAACACGAGATCACGGTGAACGTGTTCCGCGGGAACGATACTCCGAAGTGGTACCCGTCGAGCGGGACACAGGGATTCGGAGCGGGAGACACGGAGTGGCTTGACGATTATATCGGAAGGCAGCAGAGCATTGTCGATCAGTATTTTTCGGATGAAAATATCATTGAGTTCGCAAAACAATGCGTGGAGTGCTGGCCGGACAAAACGCTGGCCGACCGGGATCTCGGATTTGTGATCCAGTATGCGACGACATATCCGAACGGATTTTACCGGGTGTTCTGGAGCGCGGCCAACGAGAACGGAGTGTGGACCGGGAACGGCCACTACGATCATTTCGATGAGGCGACAGTCTGGATGAAAGACGGCAAGGTCATCGCGGAGGAAGAACTGTTCGATGTCTCCTACCGGGAGCTGTTCACGGAGCTGTTCTTAAACATGCGTATCGACAGTGATGAGGGAGTGATCCCCGTGATCTCGGACGAAGAGCAGGCGAAGGCAGCTGCGGACCTGGTATTGTCTCATTTCAAGGGGTTCAACTATTATGTTTCCACGTATCCGTTGTTATACACAGGCCAGTACTGGTTCGAGTTTTGGGATGACTCTGAAGGAGCGATCCGTAAGGAAGCGCAGCGACGGATGAGCGAATGGAAGGAGAGCATGCCTGATCGGGCGTGGAGGCAGTTGATGGCATTCTGGGGGCTCTCATCGACGGATATTTTTTATGAGGACGGGTATCTGATCTACCGGCATCTGCGGATGTATCAGGGATTTTCGTTTGATTGACATACGGGGGTCCGATCTAAGAATTCAATAGGGGGGTTACAATATGAGACGAAAGAGATGGTTACAGACGGCGATCGTTCTCGCAGCGATGTGTGTGCTTGGCGCATGCAGCAGGGGATCGCACAACGAGGATGACTATCCTACGCCGACGCCGACACAGACGACAGCGCCGACGGAAGGGCAGCCGGAACTGTTGACGCCGACCGCAACGCCGACGCAGGCTGTGACGCCGACGCAGGCGACGACACCGACCGTAACGCCGACACAGGAGGCTACACCGACACTGACGCAGGCGCCGGATTATGCCGCGATGGCTGCGAGAAGCCGGGAGCTTCATGAGGCGATCGCACCGAAGCTTACGGCCAATCCGCTGGGAACGGGATCGGAGCTGTCGGAGCAGGACAAAATCAATTATGAATACGGTTTCCGAAACGTGAGCGGTGTGGACACCGTATACATCAACCTGGAGACCGGAGAGGAAGCGTCCTATGATGACCGTTGCCGGATGGTACGCGTGTCCGGACTTAAGGATCAGGATGTTCTTGCGAAGATCAACAAGCGCATCGAAACAGCAGCACGCACGATGCTTGATCCGGGATACCTTCCTGATGTGCCCGGCATTATGCTTGTCGTGAAGGAGAGAGGCCTTCCCGAAGCGGGAGTGCAGTGCTATGCGGGCAGCAGTGAAAACGGAATACTCCATATTGGAGCGGAAGGCCAATGGGTCTGGCATGAGGATATGGAATTCGCGGACTATGATGAGCTGCATTCGTATATCAATGCCGATGAGAACAGAAACAAGGGCATTCTTACGTATATGGATTATACGATCCTGAGCGAAGCCGAAGATCACCGAATGGAAGTGCGCATCGATTACGGAATCACGGAAACGATCGAGTACAATTTCGACTTGAGTACCGGCGAGGAAATATCGTTGTCGGATCTCTTTCCGGCAGGCTTTGACTATCTTACGTACCTGAATGAGGAGATGGAGAAAGAGTCGAAATATGTATTCTGGTTCAGTGACTACGAGTACCAAAACGGGAACGGGATGCAGGGAACTCATGTCATCGGTGCCTATGATGAAACGCAGGAATATGACGGAGGGCACCTGCCGGAAACGATTGCCGGCGATGAAACGTTTTGCGCGGGAGTGGAGTACGTGGAGCTGAAGAACAGCCGCGGCGGATGGGAGGTGATCTACCTTCCGGCGGTGGTCGGCAATCGTGACCGCAACGGGGACATCTATGAGGAGCAACACGGAGTTTACACCAACGGTGCGCTTGGGTATGTTTATCTCTGCGACGTGGATACGGATGGCCCGCGGGATGCCGAAGAGATCGGACAGTTCCGCATCCGCTTAAACGGCGCCGACAAAATGATCACGGTAACCGTGTACCGCGGGGTTGATCTCCCGTATTGGTCGGCGCAGTATGACAGGAGATTCGGACAGAACGTCAAAGAGGATTTTTCGGATAAGAAGATCCTGGAGTATGCAAAACAGTGTATGTCCATGTGGACGGGCGCGGCATATCCGGAAGCGGATTGCGAACTGTACATCAAAAGTGCCGACGTCTATCCCAACGGGTACTATTGCATCGATTGGTACGTGTCTTACAAAGAATTTCCGTACCCGGATGAGGAATGGAAAGGGTATTATGATGATTACTGGGGGAAGAAGTCCTGGATGAAGGACGGAACCATCATTACCCAGGAGGAGCTTCTGGATGTTTCCTATGAGGATCTTCTGACTGAGCTGATCGGCGATCTTAAGTTGACGGGTGACGGTACAAAGATCAGCGAGGAGGCCGCGAGGACGGCAGCCAAAGCGCTGATGCCGTATTTCGTGGGACTCGATACTGTCGCGAGTCGGCAGAACTATTGGGATTGGAGAGATTATCTGTTCCTCTGGAAGGAAGGAAGCTATGTGCATAACGGGGTGCCGAATCGGTATTATGATACCGATGACCCGAACAATGAGAATATCCCGGCGGAACTGAAGGATCTGCTGCCGCAGAAACTGTGGAGAACGCTGAGCGAAACGGATATCTGGCTGGAGCATTCGGATCCGTATGTGCTGCTCAAACATCTGAAAATGTACGAGGGGTACCCGTTCCCGCAAAACTGATTTCGAAATACCGGGAAACTGCCGGTTGCAGTAACAGGCCGGCAGTGTCCCGTAAACGATAACAATCTGCAAACTGTGTGGAGAAAAAGGAAAAGAGGTAAAAAAACATGAAAAAAGCAGTTGCTGTGATCCTTGTGATCGTGATGGTATGCGCACTGTGCGCATGCGGAAAGAACAATCAGTCGAACAGTGATGTGACGCCCACGGCGGCGCAGGAAGTGACACCGACGAGTGAGCCTACGGCGGGACCGACCGCGGAGCCTACGGCTGAGCCCACAGCGGAACCGACGGCAGAGCCTACCGCGGAGCCGACCGCAACGCCGACGGAGGCGCCGAAGGGTGCCGTGCTTCCGAGCGGCAAGACGCTCACGGTTGACACGCTTCCGGTTGTCGACGGCGCGCTCGCTCTTGAGCCGTTCTACGATGCCGTGTTCGCGGAGCTTCTCGGCATGAGCGTTGAGGACGCGAAACTGTTCCTGCCGTGCAACAACACGCCCGGCGCATACAAAAACCTCACGGAGGGCAAGTCGGATATGATCTTCTGCGCGCTTCCTTCCGAGGAGCAGATCGAGACCGCGAAGCAGGCCGGTGTCGAGTTTGAGTACCACACGATCTTAAGCGGCGGATTTGTCTTCTTCGTCAACAAGGACAACCCGGTTGACAGCGTGACGCAGCAGCAGCTCAAGGACATCGTGAGCGGCAAGATCAAGAACTGGAAGGAAGTCGGCGGCGATGACGAGCCGATCGTTCTGTTCCAGAGAAACGAAGGCTCGGGAAGCCAGACCGGTCTGTACCGCTACGTGCTTCCGAAGGACCAGGTGATGGAGCCGATCCTGGAACTCCAGGTGTCCGATATGGCCGGCGCGATCGACCGCGTGGTTGACTACGACAACGGCAAGGGCGCGATCTCGTTCTCGTACTACTACTATGTTGCCAATATGCACACGAGCGATCAGATCAAGCTCCTCGGCATCGACGGCGTCGTGCCGAGCGATGAGACGATCTCGAAGGGTCAGTACCCGTTCCTCAACTTCTCGCAGATCGTGACGAGAAAGGACCTTCCCGAGGACAGCATCGTGCGCGACATCATCGCGTGGGTGCAGGGCGAGAACGGTGCGCGTATCGCGCGTGAGAACGGCTATGTGCCGTACGATATGAAATAGCAGCGGAATGAAGGCCGGAGGGATTTCCCTCCGGTCTTTTTGTGCCGATGTCGGTGAATGAAACAAAAATGTAAGAATTACGGTTCATTGTTAATAGAATCGTAACCATTTCACAGATTTTCTTTGATATAATATCAGGTAAATCGATTATCCGCAAACCGCGGAAATATGGGGTGAATCCTTTCGAGTGGGGGAATGTAAACGGTTGCGAGGGGGAGCTATTCGTATGAACGTAAAGAAAGTCGTTATGACAGTATTGATGATCGGGCTGATCGGCCTGACGGCATGCAAGGGCGGACAGACGAATGAAAACACTACGCCCACGGAAATCGTGACGGAGGCGGTTACGCCGACCGAGGTGTCTGAACCTACGGGGGAAGTGACGCCGACATCTGCGCCGACCGTCACACCGACGGAAACGCCGACGCCTACGCCGACAATTGCTTTGGGCTCTGCCGAACAATTGCGGCGCAACCGTGAGCTTCATGAATTGATCCTGCCGAAGGCGAGCTCAGCGGAGCTCGGGACGGGGCAGGCGCTCAGCGAATTGGACAAGCTGGACGAAACGTATGGGATCATGAGGACAAATCCGACCAATTACATTCCGATCAATCTTGCTTCCGGGATTCAGATGGACTGGAATACCCACACGTACCTGCAGCCCGGAATACTCCAGTCGGTCCACGTGGTCGGCCTTACGGACGATACGGTCCGGGACCGGATCAACCAGAGGATAGACGAGGTTGTTCTGGCGATGTCTGATCCGTGTTTCATCCCTGACAAAGCCGGGGTCATCGCCCTGTTCAGGGAGCGAGGGACGCCGGAGATCAACGTTACCACAAGTGTCTCGGGAGGAGACAACGGGTTTCTTTCGATCTACGTGTACGGGAATTACATGTGGAGAGAAACGCGGACATTTAAGACGGACGAAGAGTATTATGAGTACCGCAACGCCGTAAGTGAAAATCCGCTCCTTGATGTCTGGGATACGGTTGTTCAGTGGGCGGACGGAACCGGTCTGTGCAAGGTGGATTTTACGTATTATGTCGATGACAGAGTGAGTCTTCTGTTTAACCTGGCAACCGGTGACGAGGTCGCGATGTCGGAGCTGTTCCCGGAGGGCATGGATTACAGGACTTATCTGAACGATGTAGTTGCCGGGCAGCTCGGTGATGAATACTGGTTCTGGATGAGGGAGGAAGGACCGGAGATGCTTTACGGGGATACCTACGATCCATACGGGGAGTATGATGCCGGAGGAGTATTTTCCGGAATCACTGCCGAAACCGGCTTTTCCTACGACGGGATCAGGCAGACGGTGTCTTTGGATATTGAAGATGTAGCGTATACCGGAGGGGAGTGCTTGCTTCCCGAGCGGATAGCCAATCCCTGCAGAGGAGGAAGCGTGTTCCTAAAGCCGATGGGATACAGGTTTTCGGCTCTTGAAGAGATCTATCTGTGCGAAACAGAATACGGGTATGTACTTCCGAACGACTTGAAGAAGATCGGGCGCATAAAGGTGGCTTCGGGAAATACCACACAGAACTTGACGGTATATATGGGCGACAAAGGATATCCCGCCAGAGGGGAGAGGACCCCGGCAGGGGAATACCACCATGTGCCGGCGAAGGATGCCGTTACGGAGAAAGAGCTCCTTTCCTTCGTTCAGGACTGGGCAACCCGGGAATGGCCGCGGCTTGAGCAACTGGGCTTCTGGAGCGACTGCGAGAAGGAATTTGTCTTCCGGTCGGTTGTGTTCGAAGAGGCTGATATCTATCCCAACGGATATTCCTTTGTTACCATGGCAATCTCCGATCAGAAGGAGTGGGACGATGAGGAGGGATGGGGCATGGCAAGGATGCTCTACGCGTGGATGAAGGACGGACGCTTCGTCTCCGCGGACGAGCTCTTTGATGTCTCCTGCGAGGAGCTTCTTGCGGAACTGATGATGGGATTCCTCGATAAGCCGCAGGGGAACGCAATCTTTACCCCGGAGCAGGCAGCGGACGCGGCGAATATCTTAGCGGAGTATGTCTACTGGCCGCTTTCTCCGAGAAACGATGCCGACACCGAGTGGAAGTGGGATATGTTTGAGTTTCCGTGGGGAACGGAGGTATACTCCGGCTGGGGTACGTTCCCGGAGGAGTTGAAGGAACGGCTCCCGGCGCAGCTGGTGAACAGTATTCTCAATGATTACGAGTTCCATGTGAATTACTATGTATCGGATCCGTACTGCTATGAGAAGCATATGCGAATCTACGAGGGATATCCCTTCGAGCAGTAACAACCCCGGCTTTCCGGGACATAATAAATTAAAAGAGGTGCATAAAGATGAATGCTAAGAGATTGTTGTGGGGTGTATTGATGGTTATTGTGCTTCTTGCGGCGGTTGCCTGCGGCAAGAATGCTACGGAAAATGATCCGACCCTGACGCAGGAACCGACTCCTGAGGTCACTGTGGAGCCTGTTGCCAGTCCTACGTCTGAGCCTGCGGAGACTCCCACTCCGGAGCCCACTCCCACTGAGGAGGCTGCTCCGACTGCGGAGCCTGTCGCTACGGAAACGCCCTCGCCGGAACCGACCGCGGCGCCTACGGAAACCCCGAAGGGCACGGTATTTCCGAGCGGCAAGACCCTGACCACGGAAAATCTTCCGGTTGTGGACGGCGCTCTGGCGCTGGAGCCATTTTACGACGCCGTGTTCGCGGAACTGCTCGGACTGTCCGTTGAGGACGCAAAGCTGTTCCTTCCGTGCAACAACACGCCGGGAGCGTACAAGAACCTGACCGAGGGCAAATGCGACATGATCTTCTGCGCGCTTCCGTCCGACGAACAGGTGCAGACGGCGAAGGACGCCGGCGTGGAGTTTGAGTACCACACCATCTTGAGCGGCGGTTTCGTGTTCTTCGTAAGCTGTGATAACCCGGTGGACAGCATCACCCAGGAGCAGCTGAAGGGCATTGTGAGCGGCAAGATCACGAACTGGAAGGAAGTCGGCGGTGACGACGAGCCCATCGTTCTGTTCCAGAGAAATGAGGGTTCCGGCAGCCAGACCGGTCTGTACCGCTACGTGCTTCCGAAGGACCAGGTGATGGAGCCCCTGTTGGAGCACCGGGTGGACGATATGATGGGCGCTATCGACAAGGTGGCTGACTACGACAACGGCAAGGGCGCAATGTCCTTCTCGTATTACTACTATGTCGCCAACATGCACGGCAGTGAGAAGATCAAACTCCTCGGCATCGACGGCGTCATCCCCAGCGACGAGACTATCTCCACAGGCAAATATCCGTTCCTCAACTTCTCACAGATCGTGACGAGAAAAGACCTTCCCGAGGACAGCATTGTGCGCGACATTATCGCGTGGGTGCAGGGTGAGAACGGTGCGCGCATCGCCCGCGAGAACGGGTACGTGCCTTACGCGGTGAAGGATTGACGGGAGTCATAACCGACGAGGTTTAAGACTGACAGTGTTCGGGATTGAAGGAATCCCATTCAAAGGAAAATAAGTGCCGTCCGGCGATGGCTGCCTTAGTGCAGCGTATCATGCCGGGCGGCATTTTTGTGTTCCTGAGTTTTGTTTCCTGCGCGCCGGTCAGAACGACTTGCGTATCGTCAGGATATTCTGTCCGTCAATGTAGCGGTAGTCCACGCTGTCCATGGTCTTCTTCACCATGAAGATGCCTAAGCCGCCGATCGGGCGCTTCTCCGCGGAGAGGGTGATGTCAGGATCTTCCTTCTGCAGGGGATCAAACGGAACGCCCGCATCCCGGAACTCGACGGTTGCGCCCAGTTCGTCCGTGCTGACGGAGATATCGACGTCACCGGGTTCGCTGTCGTAGGCGTAGTTTGCGATGTTGACGAAGATTTCCTCGACAGCCACGTCGATCTGTGACTGCGCCTTCTGCGGACAATCTGCGGACGTAAGCTGCTCGTCTACGAAGGCAACTACCTGCTCGAGGTTGCCGGTATCGGCGGGGACAGACAACTTCTTCGTTGTGCCGTCGGAAACATTCGCTGCGCCGTCGGCCTCCGGTCCCGCGTAATACAGGCAAAGCATGGTGATGTCATCGAACTGCGGAGCGTCGCCGACAAAGTCGTCAATGGCTTTCTTCACGCTGCCGCATATATTCCTGCAGGCATCCTCGCCGGCTCCGAACTCCGAGGAGAGTACCGTGAGGAGACGGTCGTTGCCGAACAGCGCTTCCGACGCGTCCGTGGCTTCCGTCACGCCGTCGGTGTAGAGGAACAGAAGATCGCCGGGCTCAAGCTGCAGCGACTGCTCGCGGTACGGAACGCCGTCCATGGCGGCAAATGCGAGGTTGGTCTTCTGCGTGATGAACGACGCCTTGCCGTCCCGGATCAGCACCGGCGGGTTGTGTCCCGCGTTGATGAAACGGACAAGTCCGGTGTCCGTGTTCAGGAAGCCCGTCCAGGCGGTGATGAACATCTCCGCGTCATTTCCGTCGCAGAGCTTGTCGTTCGCGTTGACCGCGACGTCCGCGGGAGCGTCACCGCGCTCGGCGTAATCACGGAGGACAGTCTTGCCGGTCATCATGAACATGGCGGCGGGAATTCCTTTGCCGGACACGTCGGCGACGAGGAAGGCAAGCTCGTTGTCCTCGAGGAGATAGAAATCGTAGAAGTCACCGCCGACCTCCTTCGCAGTGTCCATCGTGGCGTACAGGCTGAAGTCCGTGCGGTCCGGATACGGCGGGAACACGGACGGAAGAGCCGACTGCTGGATGTTCTTGGCGAACGCGAGCTCCTGGTCGATCCGTGCCGCGGCGGCTGCGATGTACTGTTTTAAGGTGCTCACGGTCGCGTTGATATCGTCGGACAGGGAGGCAAACTCGGTGTTGGAGCGAACATCGACGCGCTCCTCCAGATCACCGTCCGTGATCTTTGAGAGCGAGTGGTTGACCTTGTTGATGTTGTTGACGACGAGCTTGCGCACCAGCAGGTAGATCGCCGCGAACAGTGTCAGGAAGACAAGCACCTCGAGGACCGCCGTGAGGCGGACGGAGGTGTCCCTCTGGAGCAGGATCTCATTTTCCGGAAGAACCGCCACGATGTAATAGCCTTCGGAAAATACGTACATGCAGGAGCACGCGTCCCCGTACACCGTCGCATGGAACACGACCTCCTCGGGCATCGTGGGCCGGTCAATCCAGATGCCGGTCACGGACAGGTTCTGCCCCTCGTTGTTCTTGCGGTCGCTGACAATGTTCCAGTCCTCGTCCGCGATGATGATGCAGCCGTTCTCGCCGACGTGGCGGTTGTGCGTCGCACCGACAACGATGTGGTCGATGTCGTCCTGGAAGCGGTCCGCGTCATAGGCGACTTCAACAAAGCCGCCGTTCGCAAGACAAACGCCGGCATATTTGCGGTACAGAGTGGGATCGTAGGTGGTCGGCTGATACTTCTGGACGTACTCGGTCGCGCTGCCGTTCAGAAGGCCGAGAAACTCGCCGGACTGTCTTCCGGAGTGCATGTCGAAATTCAGAAACTCGAGGTGAGTGGTCGCGTAGATGATGCCTTCGGCATTTACGAGATTGATCTCGGAGACATCATAGTGAGCCAGAAGGCTTGCAAGCCCTGCGTCATCCGTCGCGGCTCCGTTGTCGATCTCCGCGGCGATGGTGCGGGTGAGAGACAGGAGGTTGGCGTCGGACGCATCGATGACATCCTGGCGCACATCCTGGATATTGAGGCGCAGAAGATTGGCGGCGTTCCTCTGTGACAGGCGCGTCTGCAGCGTCCATAAATAAACCATGGACACGGCAAATGCCACGGACACGATCAGGAAGAGCCACCGAAGAAAGGTGCCGGAAATGGTTCGCTTCTGCATCGTCGAAACCTCCGTCAGCGCGAGATCACTCGATGTTCAGGATTTCGGAGAAACCGGTGATCTCGAAAATCTCCATGATTTCCGGGCGCACGTTGATCAGGCGCATAACGCCCTGCTTCTTCATCGTCTTCTGGGTGGAGAGCAAAAGACGCAGGCCGGCGGAGGAGATGTATGTGATGCTGTCCATATCGATGGTCAGATCCGTGATCCCGTCCAGAGAGTCGCGAAGCACGCCGTCAAGCTGCGGGGAGGTGTTGTAGTCCAGACGTCCCTCAAGAATGATCGTCAACGCCTGATTCTGTTTGGTAGTGCTGATGTTCATAAGACTCCTTTCATACGGGCAGCTGCCCGCAGGGGGAGAGTTATCATCCGGCCGAAGGATGCCTGCGGCGTCCCGCGGCCGGACAAGGTTTCTTTTGTTTCGGAAAATGTTCCGGATTACGGCGTCAGTCTCGACGGTCCGCGGAAGAGGAACATCGCTTCCTTGATCGGAAGACCGAGCAGAAGCATCGTGAGGCGGTCAACGCCGATGCCGAAGCCGCCGTGCGGCGGGCAGCCGTACTTGAAGAACTCAAGGTAGAACGCAACGTCCTTGCCGAGGCCCTTCTCCTCCGCCTGCTTCTTCAGTACCTCATAGCGGTGCTCGCGCTGCGCGCCGGTCGTGATCTCCACGCCGCGCCAGATCAGGTCGTAGCCCTGCGGCACGCCGTTCTCGTCGCGCATGTGGTAGAACGCGCGCTTCTCGGCGCTGTAGTCGGTGATGAACAGGAATTCGTGGCCATAGTGCTTCTTCACCCAGTCGTAGCTGAGGTGCTCAGCCTCGGTGGTGAGGTCGCCCTTTTCCTCGTCGGGAACGGTGTAGCCGTACTCTTTCTCGAGGGCGTCATACAGATCGGCGAGCTTTACACGCGGGAACGGTGTCGTCGGAACGATGATCTCCGCGTCGAAGTCCTCCGTGGAAAATGTCTCCTTGATCTTGTCGCCGTATTTTTCCTTGACCTTGGCGAGAGCGTTCGTGAGGAGCTCCTCCTCAAACTTCATCACATCCTCGAAGGAGTCGATGTAGCTGAACTCGATATCGAAGCAGGTGAACTCGGTGGCGTGCTTGCTCGTGAAGGATTTCTCTGCACGGAACACCGGGCCTACCTCGAAGTAACGCTCGAAGCCGCTGGCCATGGCCATCTGCTTATAGAACTGCGGGCTCTGCGCAAGGTATGCGTTCGGCAGGTTATAACTCGGAAAATAATCAAGACGGAACACGTCCGCACCGGACTCGGAAGCCGCGCCGATCAGCTTCGGGGTGTGTACCTCGATGAAGTCGCGGTCGAGAGCGAAGTCGCGAAGTGCGCGCACTAAAGCGGTCTGTGCCTTGAACATCAGCTGGTTGGCATCCGTGCGGAGGTCGATCCAGCGGTAGTCGATGCGCTGGTCGATGGAGGAGCGCTCCACCGCAGCCTTCTTCTTCGTTGCGGGGATGTAGTCGCGCGCGATCGGCAGCGGCGCCGCAACGGAATCAATCGAGATCGAGGTCGGGATGATCTCAATGCCGTTTAATTTGACGAACTCGCTGAGCTTGACGATACCGGTCACGGAGACGACCGTGTCCTGCGTGATCTGTGCGAGCGTGTCCGCCCACTCGGGATGCAGCTCCTTCTCAATCGTCACCTGCACCTTGCCGGTGATGTCCTTGATGACGAGGAATGCCATCGATTTGCCGTCACGGAAATTCTCCGTAAAACCGCGCACAAGCACTTCCTGCTCGGCCTTAGCGGCCACGTCGCGGATGTATGTTCTCTCCATAATCAGTACTCCTTTATTCTGCGGGCATTATCCGCCCGAAATCTGTCCTTAATTGTATAACAACGGCAGTGTTTCGTCAATGAAGGATTTGCGCGTTCGGGGGGCGGAAGGACGTGCTGTGGGAAGCTTTTCCGGACCCGAGTGACAGAACGGCTTTCCTATGGTATAATTTTCCTAAATAACCGGGGAGAATACCGGCAGTTGTTCAATAAGGGGGAGACATGATACTTAACATGCGTGATCTCGGCGGTATCCGCACCGCCGACGGGAAAACGATAAGACAGGGCTGCCTGGTCCGCTCGGCGAAGTTAGAGAAGGCGGAGGAACAGGACCTTGCGGGGATTTCCGAGGTGATCGATCTGCGGACGCAGGGGGAGCGGGAGGAGATCCCGGATCTTCTGTGCGGCAGGGAGGTGCAGGCAATCCCGATCTTCGATAATGTCCGCTCGGGTGTCAGCCATGAGCGGGAGGCAGAGCGGAAGGCGGAGCGGAAAGGCCCGCCGGATATGGGCTCGTTGTACATCTGGATGATGCGGGAGCACAGGGACTCCTTTGCGAAGGTGCTCACGGCGATCATGCGACATGATTATTCCGAAGGGGCTGTCCTGTGGCACTGCACGGAGGGAAAGGACCGCTGCGGTCTGACGACGGCGCTGATCCTCGAGCTTCTCGGCGTGGACCGGACAACCATCATGGAGGACTACCTCAAGACCAACAAGGTGAGCATCCCGAAGGCGATGGGCATTCGGGAGCGTGTCCGCCTGGAACGCGGCGACGAGGTCGCGGAGAGCGTGTATCGTGCATTTATCGCGGAACGGGGCTATCTGGAAGGCGCATGGAAGGTGATGGATGAGGACGGGCACTACATGGAATCGCTCGGATTGTCCGAGGAGGACGTTGCGCGGTTTAAGGAGACGGTGCTTGAATAGAGACCGATTGAGTATCCTCGCGAAAGGAGGGCAGGTTTGTGAACCGGAGCTTGTTTGTGAAACGAATATTATATATACCGCTGGCGGCACTTGCGGGTGTTTTGCTGGCGCTTCTGCTGACCGTCGGCAACGCGGCGGCGGAGTCGGATTCCGACTACCTCTTCGACGGCGAGGGGACGTACTATATCACCGGTGTGCGGCTCGGCGTGAGCCTGACCTTCCGCGAGGGGAGCTCACTGTTGAGCCTCTCGGACGGGAAACTCAGCGAGAAGAAGGATTGCACGCGCTTCCGCCTGGAGGCCTGCGGGCCGAACCGGTACGTGATCCGGCCGGACTGCGCGTTATATATGTATCTGACATACGGCTACGCGGAGCAGCTGATCGTCGAGCGGGATACTATGGGAAGCGTGCCGGACAAGGGACAGTGGCGCGTCGTGCCGAAGCAGGGCGGCGTGCAGCTTGTGAATGTCGCCAACGGACATGTGCTTGTCACCTACGGTCTCGAGGCGGCGCTCAAGCCGGCGGAGGAGGCGGAGCAGGTATCGGACGGTGAGACCTCGCTGTGGCTTCTTATGAAGACCACCTGCTACGGGACGGATGAGAACGCGCAGGTGCGCGAGCTTCAGGTCGAGGAGAAGACCGTGGAGAAGGCCGTCACCAAATCGTCCGCCACGTCGTACTGCGACCTGTTCGGATTTTCCTGGGGACCGTTCTCGCGGCCGGAGGACTTTGCATTTTCCGTGGACGCGCCTGAGGTGATGTCCATCTCCGGCGAGGGTGTCATCACCGTGAAGGACAACGGTACGGCGACCATCACCGCGCGGCATCGCTACACGGGGCAGAAGCTTTCGGCGACGCTCCGGGTGAGCAACAACGCGATCATCATTGTTCCGGGCTTCATGGGCTCGGAGCTGAAGAACAGTGACGGCGACAAGATATGGAGCGAGTCGCTTCTGTCGGAGCTGTCGAACGGGGTCAGCCTGTCCGCGCTTTCGAAGTTCATGGATCTGGGATCGCCGTCGTCGAAGGACGGGATCACCGCGTACAACAACTATTTCGGCGCGCTCGATCTGTACAAGACGTTGTACCGGACGCTCAGCATGACGTACGGAAAGGATTACACGCTGGAGTTCTACGCGTACGACTGGCGGCGCTCGAGCGGCACGACGGGGCCTGAGCTGGCGCGGTATCTGGAGAAGAAAAATTACGACAATATCATTTTGGTGACACACAGCTTCGGCGGCCTGGTCTGCGGACAGGCGCTTGCCGCGAGCGAAACGCTGCGGGAGCACACGGCGATGCTGTGCATGGTCGGAGTTCCGGTGAACGGCACGGCGGGCATCGCGCAGGCGTGGGCGCAGGACCGGTTCGGCAACGTGCTCGGCCTCGGTTCGTTCGGATCCGTGGAGAACGGCGCGATCCGGAAGATCATATGCACCCTGCCGAGCGTGTATGAGATGCTTCCGTCCGTCTACGCCGTGGAGACGGCTGGAGTGATCGGCAGCTGCAGCAGTTACAGCTCCTTCCTGTCCGCCTGCGGACAATCCTGCAGCTCCTTCAACCGCTCGCTCGCGGAGGATGCGGGAAAGGTAAATGAGAAGCTCTACATCGACGGCAAGAGCGTGTTCGATATGGTCCCGACGATCCGGCTCGGTGGTACCGGGTACGACACCGCCACAGCGGTTTCCGTCTCGGGCGGCAAGCTGTCCTTCGGAAACACGACCGACGGCGACGGCATCCTCACCCGCGACGACTGTGTGACGGGCATCGCCCCGGAGACGCAGGACGTGACAGGCGTTCCGTCGAGACACCTGTGGCTGTGCGAGGAGCAGAGCGTGGTCGACGCCGTGTGCGCGGCGATCGACAGGACATTCGGGGACGGCGGCGAGGAAGAATAGTATACTCCCGGTGTGGGAGAGCAATAAAAAAGTGTCAGCGCAAGGCTGGCACTTTTTGTGTTGTTGAGGTTTGTGATCAGTTCGTTCCGTCGTACGCGATCAGATTCTCATACGGGAACATGTGGCGGAATTTGTTGACGGTGTTGGTCTGCGATTCATAGATCGACGCGAGCGATTCCTTCTTCGCCAGAATCTCGTCACTGACACGTTCAAGAATGTCCGGCAGCTCCACGTTGCGGTAGTAGGTCCCGAAGAACAACAGCGGGGTGCCGCTTTGGTGGCCGTTGTCGTACGCCTCCGTGACAAGCTTGTGCGTGAAAATGTGGTGCTGGTGGCCGTACTCGCCGTCCTTATTGTGCGTGACGATCTGCTTCCATGCCTTGTAGTTGATGATGGTTTCCAGATCCGCGCGGATCGCGGGAGACCAGTACTCCCAGTTGCTTCGCTTGCCTCCTACCTTGTCGGGGTAGCTGAGGATCAGCCCGGTGTCACCGGTCGCGGCCATCATGGCCTCAAACTCCGGCTTGCGCGTTTTGTTGTCACCGTTGGTGATCACGACGACGAGCCAGTTGTCCGAGAGCAGGTGCGCGCCGCCCCAGATGTATTCGTCGTCCGGGTGGGCGACGATCATGAGATTGTCGACGCCGTTCAGGTTCAGCTCGTCAAGCTGTTCCTTCGTCACCGGCGGCAGCGAGAGGTATCGGCGGTTACAATACAGAAGCGGCCCGAAGACGGTCGCCAGAATCAGGAAAATAATCCCTGCGATGATCCATTTGCTTTTTTTACTCATACGTTCCCCCATTCGTCGTAAGTCTGTGCTTACGAGCCTACGAGAAAACAGTATACCATATTTTCCGTCAAATGAAATAAGAATTTTACGCTTGTCTCTTGTCGGAACGAGGTTTTTACGGTATAGTTATAGCGACTTTCCGCGGCGCCTACATGGGGGCGGCAACGCGGGCTTTATTTATGGGGGAAATTACCATGCGGGAGACGTTTCGTTCCATGCGGAAACGGGATTTTGCGGTGCTGTTCGGGTTCACGGCAGTGCTGCTGTTCGCCGTTTTCACAATGACCGGCACAACGCGGCTGTACGGATCCATCATCGACTGGGTGAGTCAGCACAGCGTGTTGCCGGAGTACTATCGCCAGACGCTGTATGAGACGGGCGAGTTTCTGCCGGAGCTTGCGCTGCAGCTCGGCGGCGGGCAAAATGCATACTATTTCGGTTACTACGGATTTTTGAATCCGGTCTATCTTCCGAGCTATCTCATGCCGGGAGTCTCCATGGTCACATACCTGCAGTTCGCGTCCGTCGCGATGCTGATCGGCACGGTGTGGCTCTGCTTTCTGTGGCTTCGCCATATACAGGTCGCGTTCGGCAAGGCGGCATTTTCCGACGCAGCGCTCTATGCGGCGACGGGACTTGTGTCCTTCGCGACACCGTTTCTGTTCCACTCGCACCGACAGGTCATGTTTGTGGACTACATGCCGTTTCTTCTGCTCGCGCTGATCGGCACCGACCGCTTCTTCGCGCGGCGCCGGCGCGGCATGCTCACGGTGAGCATTGCCCTTCTGTTCTTCACCAGCTATTACTACGCGATCCCGGGCGTGTTCGTTGTCACGCTGTACGGGATTTATCGCTATGTTGTTTGTACGGAAGATCTGACGTTCCGCACGTTCTGGCACTGGGGCTGGAGATTTGCCCTGTGCATCATCACGGGCGCTGCGGTGGCGTCGATCCTGACCGTGCCTTCCCTGGTTGCGATCTTCACGGGGCGTGAGCCCGGAACGAAGGCGGCGCCGGGGCTTCGGCAGCTGCTGATCGGAGATTACGATTTTGCGGCGGCGGTGTGCTACAGCGGATACTCCATGGGTATGACGGCGATCGCGTATCTCGCGCTCTGCGTGACGGCCGTGCCGCGCCGAAAGAAGCATGCCGCGGCGCAGGCAGGTGAAATCGCAGGTTCGGCAGGTGAAGATTCAGATTCGGCAGACAAAACCGTTGATCTGCCCGAGACAGTGAAACCGTCCGAGAAGCGGGCGCACCGGTGGACGGCGGAGGCCATGCTCGCCATCGGCGTGCTCGGATGCGCGTGGATCCCGTGGGTGCGGTTCGTGCTCAACGGCTTTCTGTACACCCGTGAGAAAATTCTGATCCCTTTTGTTCCGCTTGCGGCGCTGCTTGTCGCGCGCATGTTCAAGCGGCTCTTTGACGGCGATCTTTCGCTCCGCCGGTTTACGGCGATCGCGACCGGGGCAACCGTGCTCGGAGCCCTCGGATACTTGCTCAGGGGCGACTACCTGCTGATCGCGCTCTTCGTCGTGGATGCGGCGGGATCGATCATCCTTCTGCGCGTCGCCGTGAGAAAACGCAACCTTCTTCCGCTGATGGTGCCGGTGCTTCTGCTCGCGCTGATCGTCTCCGGCGTGTATTCCAAGGCGAAGGAAAAGCCGCTCACCCGCGAGTACGCGATGAAGCTGTACGACGGAAACCGTGACCGCGTGATCGACGCGGTGCTCGCCGCGGATGACGGCGTGTTCCGGAGCGCGGATTTTGTCGAGATCAAGTACGGCGTCAACCGTCTGCGCGGCACTCGCTATCTCTCGACCGGTTTTTACTCATCCCTGAGCAACACTACGTACCTGAAGCTTCTTTACTGCGATCTGCGCGCGGCCAACCCGACTGTGAACGACATCTCGTACACGCCGCAGAACGACATTTTCCTGCAGACGATCCTCGGCGTGCGCTACGTCGCGTCGGAGACCATTGCGCCGGCCGGCTATGCCCCGGTGGACATGGCGAGCGGGAACGACAATATGTCTGCGAACACCTCCGCAAGCGGCGGAAACCGCGCGGTCCGCATGTATGAGAACCCGTACGCGTACACGCTCGTATATGCCGCGAAGCAGAAAATGAGCCTGCGGGAGTTCAAGGCGCTCGAGCCCGCCGACCGCGAGATCGCGCTTCTGTCGTACGCGGTCACGGAGGAGGACGGCCCCGACGTTTACACGTCGCCGATCGAGGACACGGGCATCACGGCGGACTTCGGGCTTGCGAAGGACGCGAACGGAAATATCCGCGTCGCTTCGGATGGTGAAACGAAGAAGTATGTCGTGCCGATCCCGGATTCGCTGGACAAGTCGATCTATATTGTAACCATGCGGCTTGCGGAGCGTCAGCAGCACCGCACGACCGTCACCGTGAACGGGATCACCAACGTGCTCTCCGGCAAGGACAATTCACGTCCGAACGACAATTTCGAGCTCAAGTTCGTGGTTTCCTCCTCGGAGCCGTGCAGCGAGCTGACATTTGAATTTACCGGCGAGGACGTCGTGATCACGCCGCCTTGCATCCGCCGCGTGCCGATCGACGCAGTGATCCTCGCGAGGGATACCATGACGATGGCGACGGAGCTTAATAATCCCCGCAACAACCGCATCACGGGGACGATAACACCCACCGAGGCGGGAGTCCTCGTGCTGAGTGTGCCGTACGACGAGAACTGGACGGTCCGCATCAACGGCAGTGAGGTTCCGACCTTCAAGGTGGACGACGGTTTTGTCGGCTGCGAGATCAGCGCCGGCGAGCAGTCGTTTGAGATGATCTACCATGCGCCCGGCCGCAGCGCGGGCATTGTCGTCAGCATCCTGGGCGTGCTGGGAATGGGACTGATGGTGGTCGTGCCGAGACTTCGGGATAAGAAGCACAGAAAAGAACAGAAATAAGGCAGCGGGATCATTTTCCGCATAAGAAAACCGGCAAGCGTCTTCTGACACTTGCCGGTGATGTTTTAAAGCTGATGAAATCTCCGGGAAACCCGGCGATCCGGATCGTGTGGATTACTCCTCGGTCTCAATCTTGGCGTCAACAACGTTCTTCTGAACGCTTGCGATACCGTTCAGGCAGCTTGCCTTCTTGGTGTAACCCTCGCTGACAGCGATGATCTGGCCATTGGCAGCCTTCAGGCGGAAGCGGAACTCACCGGCCTTGTCTGCGTAAACCTCAAACTTCGGGTTCTTCTCAGACTGGAAACCCTCAACGGTCTGGTCCTCGATCGGAGCGATCGGAGCGTTCTTCTGTACGCTGGCGATACCGTTCTTGCAGGTGTCAAGCGCGGAGTAGATCTCGCTCGTTGCGATGATCTCACCGTTCGAAGCCTTAAGATTGAACCGGAAGCCACTCTTTGTAGTCTTAATAACAAATTTGCCCATGGGAAAATACCTCCTTTGTTGTCGAAAGAAGCCGTCGCCTCTTTCGTATGAATATTCATAGGAGTATTGTAGCATTGCAGAGCTTTGTTTTCAAGTGAAATCTTAGGAATCGCCGATCCGATCGGCGGTCCCTAAGAACCTTTCGCGGCAGTGCGTGAAGGTTCCGTGAACCCCGTTGAAAAATGCGGGAGAAGACTGTATACTTAGGAGGATGCTGATTCGTTCGGCGTTTCCTTATGAAAGTGATTTTTGATCCGAGGATAATTTGATGGATAGAACTGACAGACAATCGATGAGACACCGTCCGCTCCGCGGTATTCTTGCGGTCTTACTGCTGGCATGCATGATCGCGTGCCTGACCGGCTGCTGGGATCCCGAGAAGGAACCGGTGGACATCACATTTACCATAGTGAAGGGTGAGGACGGCGCGGAATTCCGGCGCGGCCCGGACGGCGAGGCGATCGCGCGGCTGGAGCTTGCGCGGGATGTGGACGGCGAGTACACCGGGGACATGAATTTGTTCCTCGGCAACGAGACCTGGCTTCGCGTGTGGAAGGAGGACGACAAGGGCACACAGAAGCTGTACCTCGAGTCGCCGAACGGCGCGATGCTTCTCGATTCCTGGACGGACGCGTCGCAGCGGGTGAAGGTCCGCTACAACGGCGTCGGGGATGACACGGTCTCCGGGGACGGCGTGAGCGTCGGTCTGGAGCTTCCGAAGAAGGATGACGACACCGGCTACGTGCTTCTCAACATCGATGATGAGGGCACGCTGCAGCTCAGCATATACCTCGACCGCAAGGTCACGGAGGGCACGACCGAGCAGCTTTCGGAGCTGTACATGTACCGCCTTCTGAACGACCGCTGGGACGCGAGTGACCGCGTGGCATCCGTATCGCGCAACGTGAACACGGGCGAGCGTGACCTGCCCTCGGGAACATACACGATCAACGTCGACATCGCGCGCGACGGCTCGACGAGACAGCTGACGTGGGAGCGCACGGGCCTCGGCGAGGAGGGATACCGCTTCCGCGCGGTGTGCAAGCAGGACGGAAAGCAGGTTGCGGTTCTGCAGACGCTCGCGGACACGCTCGGCGATGTGGTCGTGGAAAATGCGGAATTTGCCGGTGACATGCCGTTCGTCGTCGACGAGGACGGAAGGGTCCGCCGCGACGAAGCGAACGATCTGTTCACCTGGATGTCGGTGGAACACAGTTTTTCCTATACATACAACGGCAGCGTCGACCCGGAGATGACGACGCAGCTGCTCAAGAACGGAAGCGTCGGCGGGTTTACCTCGGAGCTTCTGAGAATGGACGAAGTGTACGAGGGAGACCGCGCGGATGACGCGCAGCTTACGCGCCCGAAGAACCGCCAGTATCTGTGCCTGCGGTTCTACGACGAGCTCAGCAACACGACCGCTGAGGTGCCCATTGCCTACAGCGAGTGGCGCGGCGACGGCCTTGAGTCGGTTTCCGCGGCCGATATCGCGACCCGTGTCTCGCTGCAACCCGAGGGCTCCGACGGGTGGAACCTGATCTGCAGCCCGGTTGAGGCGACGGATCTGTCCTCGGAGTCTGCGGACGGACAGACTGCCCGCAAGGTTGAGGTGAAGGTCGGCACCATTGAGCTCGGAAACACGAAGAAACAGGATGGCTCGGTCACCTACAACGGTGACGTGCGGATTGCCGTGACGGACACCTCCGATTTCCGGCTGTACCGCCGCTGCGACGGTCAGGTGTGCCGCGTCTACGCGGAATTCAGCTCGATGCGCTGGCTTCTGGCGGAGTGTCCGGCGGAGGCAGGAAGCGCGCCCGCGCTTACGGTGTCCCGCTACGTGGAGATCGACGACTATGTAACGCCTCTCACCATATACAAACTGTTCTATCGCGTGCAGCTTCCGGACGGAACCGAGATTGCCCAGTTCCTGACCACCAACGACGGACGGCTCGTCGTGCGCCTGAAGGCGGACCCGACGGTGGAGGAAATACTGCCGGGCGGCAATGATCAGAACGGTGATGCCGCGGGACAGGGCGGTGCGCAAGACGATACTGAGACCGGTGACGCAGGGAAGAAGACCGACGACACGGCAGATCTCCTCGCGGGTGTTCTGCAGGGCAGCAAACCCACGGATATTGAGATTGATTTTGCGTTCCGGTTCGAGGGCGAGAACACGAAGGTGAACACCGCGGTGACGGAGCGTGTCGTGAGAAACGGAACCATTCTGGAGAGTGCATCCGCGAGAGTATACTCGTACGGCGGAGACACGACGGATATACTCGTCGGAGCGGAAGGCTCGGCGGAGAAGAAATACATTTTCCGATGCATTGAGGGCGGCAAGACGGAAGCCGCGATCAAGGTGTCGGTCGGAAGCGACGTGAGTTTCAATGCGGAGGATTTTGTGCTGGTTGAGCGTGAGAGCGGTGAGGAGATCTCGCCGGTTCAGTTCAAGGGAGGGCTCCTGTACGCCGGTGACAGCTGCGTTGATTCGATGAGTACGAAGATCCTGCGGGTCAGCGGGCGCAACGGCACGGTGAAGTCGTACTGCCCGATCGAGGAGTGGAAGACCTATGAGACGGAGCACCTGATCATCCGTCTGCGGATCGTGCGCGATCTCCGGGAGGCCGAGAAGGCGCTGGACGGCACGGTCATCACGCCTGCGTGCGCGCGGCGGATCGTGTGGGTGGAGATCACCGAGCGCGGAACCGGTGACAGCTGGAGCTATCCTCTCGGCTACGGATCGTGGGAGACGGAGTGACGAAAGGATTTCAGTGCAAGAACACGGCCCGGAACAGCAGAACATGCGTCCGGGCCTTTTCCGCAGAAAATTGTGACCGAAACAAGAAATTAGCACTCGAGACTTGACAGTGCTAACAAGTTGTGCTATAACGATAAGGTCGTCAGAGGTGTCGCGCTCAGACGGGACCGGCCGGGATACGCGGGCCGGGGATCGGGCGCGGCGAACCATGACTATTTTTATGAAAGAAAGAGGGCTTTTACATGAAACTTGTACCGTTGAGTGATCGGGTTGTTTTGAAGCAGAAGGCCGCTGAGGAGACCACGAAATCCGGGATCATCCTGACGACGGCATCGCAGGAGAAGCCGCAGGAGGCGATCGTTGTCGCGGTAGGCCCGGGCGGAATTGTTGACGGCAAGGAAGTGACCATGCAGGTTAAGGAAGGTGACCAGGTCATTTATTCGAAGTACGCCGGAACGAACGTGAAACTCGGTGAGGACGAATACATCGTCGTGAAGCAGAGCGATATCATCGCGCTTGTTGTGGATTGATCGAATGCCGGCATGGAGTCGGCACATTTTCCGCATAATGCGGTCAGGAAAGGAAGCATGACATATGGCTAAGATTTTGAAATACGATGTTGACGCGAGAAAGGCTCTGGAGAGCGGCGTCAACCAGCTGGCGGACACCGTGAAGGTGACGCTCGGACCGAAAGGAAGAAACGTTGTTCTCGAGAAGGGCTACGGCGCTCCGTTGATCACCAACGACGGTGTTACGATCGCGAAGGAGATCGAGCTCGAGGATAAGTTCGAAAATATGGGCGCACAGCTTCTGAAGGAAGTTGCGACGAAGACCAACGACGTGGCCGGCGACGGTACCACGACTGCTACGGTTCTCGCGCAGGCAATGATCAACGAGGGTATGAAGAACCTCGCTGCAGGCGCTAACCCGATCGTGCTCCGCAAGGGTATGAAGAAGGCTTCGGACGTTGCCGTTGAGGCGCTGAAGGGCATGAGCTCCGCAGTCACCGGCAAATCCCACATCGCCAAGGTTGCGACGATCTCCTCGGGCAGCGAGGAAGTCGGCGAGCTTGTGGCAGACGCGATGGAGAAGGTTTCCAAGGACGGCGTTATCTCCATTGAAGAGTCCAAGACGATGAAGACCGACCTCGACGTTGTACAGGGTATGCAGTTCGACCGCGGTTACATCTCCGCTTACATGGCAACGGATATGGACAAGATGGAGGCGGTTCTCACCGATCCGTTCATCCTTATCACCGACAAGAAGGTAAACAACATCCAGGATCTCCTTCCGGTTCTCGAGCAGATCGTGAAGACCGGCAAGCAGCTCCTGATCATCGCCGAGGATGTCGAGGGCGACGCTCTTTCGACCCTGATCCTTAATAAGCTCCGCGGAACATTTACCGTTGTTGCGGTGAAGGCTCCGGGTTACGGCGACAGAAGAAAAGATATGCTCCAGGATATCGCGATCCTCACAGGCGGCACGGTTATCACCGAGGAAGTCGGCCTGACTTTGAAGGACGCTACGATGGAGATGCTCGGCAGCGCGAAGAGCGTCAAGGTTCTCAAGGAGACCACGACGATCGTCGACGGCGAGGGCGACAAGAAGGCAGTTGCGGATCGTATCGCTATGCTCCGCGCGCAGTATGACAACACGACGTCCTCCTACGACAAGGAGAAGCTTCAGGAGCGTATCGCCAAGCTTGCAGGCGGCGTTGCGGTTATCCGCGTAGGCGCTGCAACCGAGACCGAGATGAAGGAGGCTAAGCTCCGTGTCGAGGATGCTCTCAACGCTACGAAGGCAGCGGTTGAGGAAGGCATCATCGCAGGCGGCGGCTCCGCATACCTGCACACGATCGGCAAGGTGAAGGCTCTGGCTGACACCCTTGAGGGCGACGAGAAGACCGGTGCCAACATCATCCTGAAGGCACTGCAGTCCCCGCTTCTCATCATCGCGGCCAATGCCGGCTATGAGGGAACGGTCATCGTTGACAAGGTCATGAACCTTCCGGATGGCATGGGCTTCGACGCTTACACCGGCGAGTATGTTGACATGGTTGCCAACGGCATCATCGATCCCGTCAAGGTTACGCGTTGCGCTTTGGAAAATGCAACGAGCGTTGCCGCAACACTCCTCACGACCGAGGCGGTTGTCGCGATCAAGAAGGAGCCTGTTGCTCCGGCTGCACCGGCAATGCCTGAGTATTGATCCCGGGAGAGGTCATTTTCCGAAAACAAAATCAGATGAACTGAGGGCCACCGGCATGTCCGGAGGCCTTCTTTGTTGAAGCGAAGGTCTCGGGCAAGTTCCGGGGCCTTTCTTGTTGGTTGCATAAATAAGGCGTTATGCACAAAACGGAACGGGTCGATTTGTGCACCATTTTTCGAAAGATGAAAACCGTTGTATAAGTTGCATATAGCGATGTGCACAACGGTTTTTGCAAAGCCTTGAAAAAGTGCCGAAAAGCGCCCGTAACGAGTTATAGATGTTGACGCGGAGGGGACGCGGCGTTATGATGGCGGCACAAAACGAGGAGCCGGGACGGCACGGAGGCGAGTGAGATGAAGATTATTGCGATCGTTTATCCCGACAGGAGATATCTGGAACGACTGACGATGGAGATGCAACGGGGATTGCCGGAAGGGTATATAGCGGCAGGATTTGTCTCGATCGGAGAGTTTGCTTCGTGGGAGGAGCATGTGCGCGTCAAGGCGCTGCTGTTGTACGAAGAAGTACCGCAGGGGAATCCGGATGAGCAAAGACAGCGTGTGATCTCTGAGATGAACGGGCGGAAAATTCCCATGTGGCTGCTGACGGCGGAGAAGGAGCGCGGCGAGGAGCCGGGATATGTATTCCTGTTCCAGCCGGTGGATCAGATCCTGAACCGGCTCGGTGAGGTAACCGGCACGGCACCGAAGGTTGTCGCGGAACCGTCACATGCTTCGGAGTGCCGCTGCACCGGTGTGATCGCGATCGACGGCGCGAACAGCACGGCTGCGGCGCTGCAGCTTGCGAGACGTAGCTCCGTTAAGTCTAAGACGCTTCTTCTGTGCGTCAACCCGTGGCCGGACGGCGGCCGCGACTGGAAGCCGGCGGAGAGTGATGTCTCCGAGCTTCTGTATCTTCTGAAGGAGTACGGCAGGGACTGGCACAAGCATGAGCGGTTTTGCCTGCGCGCCGCGGGCAATGTCAAGATCATCAGCGGGTATGGGTGCTTTTCGGATTACGGACAATTTTCCGATGAGGACGCGGAAGCGTTCCTGTCGGGGCTGGAGGGGGCAGGGTACGAGTCCCTGGTCATCGATTTCGGGGCATCCCCGCATCCGGTTCTCGCGGAAAACTGCGAGGAATTGTTCGTCGTCGGCAACCGGTCCGGCGAGCGGTATGCCACGCTGGAGCGGATGTTTCGGGAGGAAGGGCTGGAAGACCGGCTGCGACCTGCCGAGACGGCCGCGGTCAGCTGAGACGGCAGCGGCCGGTTGAGACGGCAGAGGACAGCTGAGAAGGTAGCGGAAGGCGCGTATAGAAAGAAATTGAGAGGAAGCCTGAATGAAGGATCGGCGGGAGGAATTGCGTGTTGCGCTGACGGAAGCGGTGCTGGCGCGGATAGATGGTTCGAAGGAACTGAGCGATGACGAGCTGCGGGAGCTGATCGAACAAAGGATCCGCGACGCAGCCGGACAGCGTGTGATCACGGCAACGGAGAGGGTTGTCGCGAAGAGGGATGTTTTTAACGCGCTGCGCGGGCTTGATGTGCTGCAGGACCTGATGGATGACCCGGATATCACGGAGATCATGGTGAACGGCGCGAACGATATTTTCATCGAGAAGGACGGTGAACTGTACCGGAGTTCCGTGCGGTTTGCAAGCGAGAAAAAACTGAACGATGTGATACAGAAGATTGCGGCCGGAGTGAACCGTGTCGTCAATGAGGCAAACCCGATCGTCGATGCGAGGCTGAGAGACGGAAGCCGCGTCAATGTTGTTTTGCCTCCGGTATCCCTGAACGGGCCGACAGTGACGATCCGTAAGTTTCCGAAGGAACGGATCACGATGGATCATCTGATCCGGCTCGGATCCATATCACAGGAGGCGGCGGAATACATGCGCACGCTTGTGCTTGCCGGGTACAACATCGTCGTCAGCGGCGGCACCGGATCGGGCAAGACCACGATGCTGAACGCGCTGTCGGATTACATTCCGGAGGATGAGCGTGTGGTCACCATCGAGGATTCCGCGGAGCTTCAGATATCCAATATTCCGAACCTGGTTCGCCTGGAGATGCGCAATGCCAACATGGAGGGCAACCACGCGGTTACGATCCGCGATCTGATCAAAACATCGCTGCGGATGAGACCGAGCCGGATTATCGTCGGCGAGGTCCGGGACGCAGCGAGTATCGATATGCTTCAGAGTCTGAATACGGGACATAACGGCATGAGCACGGGGCATGCGAATTCGCCCGCAGACATGCTGTCCCGAATTGAGACGATGACGCTGCTGGGGGAGGAGATTCCTCTTCTGGCGGTGAGGAAACAGATTGCCTCGGCAATCGAAATCATTATTCAGCTGGGAAGGATGCGCGACCGTACCCGTAAGGTTACGGAGATCACGGAAATCCTTGCCTGCGTTGACGGAGAGATTATCCTCAATCCGTTGTTTCGCTTTCGGGAGAAAGGTGAGGCGGAGGACGGGATGATCATAGGGGAACTGGAACCGACCGGGAATCGTCTGCAGCGACGGAACAAGCTCCTGGCAGCAGGTCTGTCGCTCGCGGACCCGGCGGGAAATCGGGTTCCTAAGGAAAGGACGGGGACGGGATGAGAGTTGCCCGGTATGTGCTGAAGCACGTCGGCATATGCATTGCTACGGCACTGTTGTTTTTTCAGTCCTGGGGGATCCTTGTGCTGCTTATTCCGATCACGGTGGTTCGTATGTATCGGGAGCGGAACGCGATCCGGGATCGCAGACGCAGGCAGCTGGAGGAACATTTTCGCGACGGATTGCAATGCCTGCTTGCCTCGCTGGAGGCCGGTTACAGTATTGAAAACAGTGTTCAGCACGCGGCGGACGATCTCCGAATGATGTTTGACGAGAAGGAACCGATCGTGGAGGAGTTCCGCCGTATGAGCCGCAAACTGAAAAGCGGCGGCAATGTGGAGGAAGTGCTGGAGGAATTCGGCGAGCGGAGCGGGGTGGAGGATATTCGGACATTTTCCGGAATATTCACCATAGCGAAGCGAACTGGGGGCGATGTCACGCGGGTGATCCGTTCGGTGACGGACACGTTGTACCAGAAACAGGAGGTCCTGCGTGAGATCCAGACGGTGCTTCTGGCGAAACAGCTCGAAGTCGGGATCATGAAGGTGATGCCGTATCTGATGCTGGCATATTTTCTGGCGTTCTCACCGGGATTTCTCGCGCCGTTGTATGCGGGGATTGCGGGACATGCCATCATGTTCGTCCTGTATTTGGTGTACCGGCTGTTCTGCATGATCGCGGAGAGGATCGCGTGCATTGAAGTGTGACGGAAGAAAAAAACAGGGAAGCTGACGAATGGGAGGTAAGGTATGGGGATGACTGAGGTTTCGGGCTGGATGGCTGCTGCAGCGGGTCTGACGGTAATCGCCGGCATGACGGCCGCGATGCGGCGAGAGCCTGCGGAGCGACGGTTTTCCGGAGTACGCAGACTTCTGTATCTCGGTTATGCCGGAGCCTGCCTGAAGAGATGGATCGTGAGGCGATGCCGTATCGAAACGGCGGAGGATCAGTACTACCGGGAGATGTATATCAACGAGAATCCGGGAGCGAAACGGATGGAAGCGGATTGCATGTTCGGGATCGGACTGGTCGGATTGCTTTTCGCGCTCTCCGGGGTGCTGTTCCTTGTCGCGTATACCGGAGGATTTTCCGAGAAACAACTGAGTGCGATCGAACGGCCGGAGTCAGGCACGGGGATCGCTAGGATCAGGGCACGGTTCGGTGAGAAAGAGTACGACATATCGTTGCCGGTGGCCGAGCGGCTGATGACCGCGGAGGAGATCCGTGACAATGCCGCGAAGGCGGAGGAGGAACTCCTGACGCAGATTCTCGGGGATAACGAGAGCGCGGACCGCGTGACAAAACCGTTAGCATTGCCGTCCCGCATCGCGGGAACTCCGATCGCCGTATCCTGGAGCACCTCGGATTACCGGATCGTGGATTACTCCGGCAATGTTCATCCGGAATATTGCGAGGACGGCGGAAGCATAGTAACCCTGACGGCGCAGCTGACATACCGTGACTGGGAGGAAACCCTGAGTTTTGCGGTCCGAGTCTTGCCGGAGAATACGGCGGAAGGCGCTGACACGGCGCGGGAGCTGGAGGAGCTGCTCACGGATTACGCGCAGGAACAGGCGTATGAATCGCAGATCCGTCTCCCGGAGGAGCTGGGAGACGGGAAGGTGTCATTTTACGCGGAACAGAGATATTCCGCATGGGTGTTCTTCGCGTACGCCGGGTTTCTTGCGGTCGTCCTATGTCTGGTTGCGGCCTCCCGCCGGAAACAGAACCGGAAGGCGCGGGAGCGCCAGCTGCTGCGGGATTATCCGGAGCTTGTGAGCAAGGTTTCCCTGCTGATCGAGGCAGGGTCGACCATCCGGCTCGCGTGGGAACGGATCGTCGGGGATTATGTTCGTCATCGGGACAATCGGGAGCGGACGCGCTATGTGTACGAGGAGATGCTTCACACGCGCAATCTTCTTTCCCTCGGCATTCCGGAGGAAAAGGCGTACGAGGAATTCGGTAAACGATGCGGAAACATCCGCTATCTGCGGTTTTCTTCGATCATTGTCCAGAACCTGAAAAAGGGCGCGGCCGGCCTGCTGCCGCTGCTTCAGAAGGAATCTGCGGAAGCGTTCTGCGACCGCAGGGAGCAGGCCAAGCAACGCGGCGAGGAAGCGGGGACAAAGCTTCTTCTGCCTATGGCCGGCATTCTGGTCATCATCCTTGCGATGATCCTGATCCCGGCATTTATGTCACTGTGAAAAGGAAACAATAACGGAGGAGAAAAACAATGAAGAGACTTTTATGGAAATTGAAAAATCTTGCGGAAAGCTTTAAGGAGGATCAACAGGGCATCGGCGTTATTGAGGTAGTGCTGATCCTGGTCGTTCTGATCGGCCTTGTTCTGATCTTTAAAAACGAGATCTCATCGATTGTCAGCTCGGCGTTCGACTCAATCAAGCTGAACTCCGAGGCGATCGTAAAATGACCCCCTGTGTGTCTGCGGAACCGGCGGCCGGCACGAGCCGGCCCCACCGCAGAGAGACGGACGGAGCGGTGACCGTTCTGATGGCGATCACCACGATACTCATTCTGTCGCTGATCCTGGTCAGTCTGGAATCGGCGAGGCAGCAGGGAGCCGTCGCGATGTTTCGCATGAACCTGCAGACGGCAAGTGAATCCGTGCTCGGTGAGTATTATGCTCCTTTATTTGACGATTACGGACTGTATGGTCTTTATGATGTGGATATCGAGGAGGAGATACGGTCGTATCTTTCGATATCCGGGCGCCCCGACCAGTCGGTGTCCGGGAGCAGCGCGGGGGAAAGCAAGTCATATTACAGCTATGCCTATGACATTTCCGAGGTTGCGTTGAGCAAAACCGTCACATTGCTTCACGGGGGAGGTGCCATCTGCAAAAACCAGATGATCGAAGAGGGTGCCGTCAGCGGAATACAGGAGCTGGCAGAGCTGCTCCTAAACGCAGTGAAGCTTCTCAAGGAGACCGAACAGACGGCGGAGGCGTTGGAAACGCAGCAGAAGGTTCAGCAGGAGCTTGCTGTTTTTGAGGAGAAGATGCTTGCGCTGGCGCAGCAGATCGACGGGATAAAAACCGATGCGAGCGGCGTCGTGTTCCGGGATGACGGATCGCCCGATACGGTCACGAGTTTTGTAAAGCGCGCGATCCCGGGAGAGGTCTCCCAGGCATCCGTGCACATGAACAATTCCGTTTTTTACGAACAGCTGAAACCGCAATACGATAATGTCAGGACCCTTGCCGATGAGTTGTTGTTCGGTGTGATGGAACTTCCCGATGAGGAGGAAATTGCGGTTGTGGATGAGAACACTCTCCGGGCATATGTCTTTTTGCTGACTGCGGTACACGATTCGTTTCTCGGAGCGAGAGGAGCAATTCCCGTTCTCGAGGAACTGATCAAGCTTCAGGACAGGTTCCGACCGATGGTCACGGAGTTTGAGAAATACATGGAAAGCTGTCAGTCGCTGATCGACGAGGATATGTATAAATCCCTGGAGGAGACGCTGCGCATACTGAAGAGCTACGTCGGGGCCAAGGACGGCGGCAAAACCTATGATTTTGCGGGGATGAAAGAAACCTTGGAGAAAAATATAGATCTGTTGTTGCCGATCTATGAAATGATGAAAACGTTTCCGCAGACGACGCAGGAGTGGAAAAACCTGCGGCGGGTCAATTTGATGATCCTGGACTACAGCATCGACGGACTGGAGCTTGACTATTCGAGTGTGAAGAAGTCGACAGCGGGGGATTCGTCCTTCTGGCAGACAGTCAAAAATCTGCTCACGCACGGTGTTGTCGGAGGAGTGTATCCGTCTGATGAGAGTCTTTCTTCAGCCACCCTGTACTGGGAGAAGGATCTTCCGTCATCGAGCGTGGAGGAAGATGTAAGAACACTGTATGTATACCCGGATCTGAGTGATGACGGGGCAGTCAGTGTGGATCTTCTGAAAGAACTGCTCAAGGGAAATTTTCTGAAGAAGATGCTGAACCGTCTGGCGGACGGAGTCGTCGCGATTTCGGAGAAACTGCTGCTGATCGCTTATTTTTCGACGCATATGTCCAACTATCTGGATGAGGAGCCGGAAGGTGTCATGCACTATGAGCAGGAGTACCTTCTCTATGGCAAGACCGGAGACGCGAACAATCAACGATCGGCGACACTCTCAATCCTGGGGATCCGCGTGCTCATGAATATTGTTCATGTGTTCTCGGATTCCGTGAAGAAGGCGGAGGCTCTGGCCGTTGCGTCGGAATTTCTGGCGGCGATGCCGTTTCCTCTGCTGGTCAAGGTTGTTCAGACGGTCATTATGGTCATATGGGCGATCCAGAATGCCTATTTGGAGACGGCGGAGATCTTGCAGGGCAAGCAGGTACCGCTGCTTGTGACAACGGGATCGTTCCAGCTGTCCCTGTCGAATTCACTGCTGATGTCGAGGGACAAGCGTATTGAGATCGCAAAGGAATACAAGCCACCTGAGGGGTTGAAACTGGGGTACAACCATTATCTGATGCTGTTCATGCTGTTGCGCGATTCCGACACGATGACCGGACGCGCTCTTGATCTGATTCAGGTCAACATACGCGCCGGGTACGATGAGGATTTCCTGATCAAAAAGTGCGTATACGGCTTTGAGGTGAGCGCAGTTGCGGAGGTTTCTCCGCTGTACACGATCGTGTCGTTCGGGGATACGGACGATGAGGGGATCAGCGCATATTCCATTCCGGGAAATTGCGCGGTATCTTACTGAGCCTGCTATGAGCAATGCCTCTTTTTGGGGACACGGTTCGAGCCGTGTTTCCCGCAAGGTCTTAGTGAGCGGTGGGTGATACATGCGCCGCTCACAAAGGCCGGACATACTTTCCGACAGCCGTTCCGGGCGCTGACTGTCAAACAAAACACTTTCTCCGGGGGGACGGCCTGAAACGGTTGTCAGAGAGTATGTATTTTCAGAGATGGACAAATGTTACTGAGGGTGAATAGGAATCACGGGAGTTAATTCGGAGAGGAGAGAGGGATGCGTTTGCTTTGGAAAAACAGACTGACGAAGGGATCCTTTACCGTGGAAGCGGCATTGTGCGTTCCGACGGCGTTCCTCGTCCTTTATATGGTGCTGCAGCTGTTTGTGTTCCTGCGCATCCAGAGTGATATGCAGGTCGCGATGAACCGTGTGGTGCGGGAGCTTTCACAGTACGGAACGGTGTACTCCCAGCTGTCGTCCATGAGCGATGATGACGCGGAAGATATCGTGGCGAAAATGGGGATTGATTCCGCCATCGGCAGGGTGGCGAGCGAAGCGTATATGGGATACCTGTTGCGGAGAGAGATCCGCGACGCGGACTGGATCGGATGGATCCGCGGTGGAGTTTCCGGGGTGAGCACTTCGGGAAGTTCCATGTTTGACGATGACGGACAGCTTCTCCTTACGGTATCGTACCGGTTTGCACCGGTCAGCAAACTACCGGTGCTCGGTTCGATGCCGATCGTGCAGCGGACGTCGGCGCGCAGTTTCTTCGGATTGGAGCGGGAGGTCCTGCACGACGAGGAGGATGAGGAGGAAGAAGAGGAGGAGATGGTGTACGTTTCCGCAAGGGGAACCGTGTACCATCGGAAGACGACATGCTCCTTCATCAAACTGTCGGTCCGTCAGATTGAGTTCACGGAGGTGGCAGCGGCAAGGAACAAGGACGGGGAGATTTACCGGCCCTGCGAGTTCTGCTGCAGACAGTCCGTAGGCTCCGAGGTGTTCATCACAGACTACGGAAACCGGTACCACACAACGCTTTCCTGCGGGGAGCTGAAGCGGACGATCCAGTCGATGACACTTGCGGAAGCGCAGGAAAAAGGACTTCGCGCCTGCAAAAAATGCGGTGGCGAAACGGATAGCGGAAAAACGGACAGCGGAGAATAGCCGCACCGAAGGGAGGATTTAGATGCAGTCGGGGGATGTGATCGGATTGGTTTCTTTGGGGCTTGTTATCGGTATCGGAGCTGCCTGCGATCTGCGGACAAAGCACATACCGGTTGTGCTGCTGATCGCGGGGAGTTTGCTTGTGTGCATTGCGGCAGCGCTTCCGAACGCTTTGACCGTGCGGGAGAGATTGTTCGGGATGATACCGGGGATACTGTTTCTCGCGTCAGGGGTATTGTGGCATATGGTCGGCACGGGAGATTCGGTTCTTGTCCTGATCTCGGGGTTTGCGCTCGGTCTGCGTGGGCTCAGCTTCTTCCTGCTTGTAAGCCTTCTGACCCTTCTGCCTGTCGCACTGCTTCTTGTCGTCATTCGGAAAATCGGCAGGAAGGATACGCTGCCGTTCTATCCGTTCGCGGCAGTGGGGTTTGCGATCTCGTTGTTGCTCGGCGTAGTGCCGTGATGCTTTTGTGAGGGGAGGAGAATATGGATCGGGAGTGCATAAGAGGAGGCTCACCGTGTACGCGGGGGAATGGTTTCACGATGCTGAGAGCATCATTTACCGTGGAGGCCGTGTTTATCGTGCCTCTCGTCACGATGATCATCGTGTTGCTGATCGACATGTCGTTGTATATGCGGGATCTCTCGGTGGCGAGAACCTTGGCGGAGCGTGTCGCGGAAGATACCAGGGCGCTGATCCTCAACGATGAGGAACCGCGTCTTCACAAGGTGATGTACGAGCGAAAGCTGGAGCGGTCCATCTTTCAGCGATGGTTCTCAAACACCGCGAAGCAGGATGCCGACAGTATGGAGGAGTACCTTGATGAGTTGTCGGAGGGACGCTTCTGGATCAGCCGGATCGAGAGCCGTTCCATTCGCGCGGAGGATGACAGTGTCATTGTACATATTTCGCTGAAGAGCGATACGGAGGTACCGTTCTTCGGACAGGCGCTGACCTCGCGGTGGTTTTCGGACGATGTCACCTGCGTGGTTGACTGTCAGGATATCGGTCTTCGAACGAGGATTTATTCCGCCGTGATGGAAACGGGAATGGAGATCAAGGGTCTCAATACGGTGCTGACGAAATTAAGCGAGCTGGTGAACCGGCTGAAATAAAACAAATTATGTTGTAAAGCTGCGGAGAGGCGGTGTGTGAATGCATGTATGAGATTAAGGCAGAGAGAGTTGCGGAGCTGGAACACGTGTATCTGGTGCTTCGGGACATTCCGGAAGATAACCCGTTTGAGGAAGAAATGCTCGGGCACAACACGGTGCCCGGAGTTTTAACGATGCAGACGGTGCGCGCGGGGGAGGGAAAGATGCGAAGGTATGCAGTGGATGGGTGCGCATCGCTTGCCGAGAGTTTTCTCGGACAGAAGATCTCCGGGACGGAGTTTCGGAAAATACTGGCTTCCCTGTTCTCACGCATAGCGGAGAGCAAGAAGTATCTGCTGCGGGAGGAGAGCTTTGTGCTGCGGCCGGACTGCATTTTCCTGCGAACCGATACCGGGGAGGTGGAGCTGGTGTACTGCCCCGAGTATGAAAAACCGCTTACGCTTCAGATGCGTGAGTTGTCCGACTGGCTTCTTGGGTATCTTGACCCGCAGGATGCGCAGGCCGTGTACAGCGGCTATGCCTTTCATGTCATGAGCCATGAGGAGGGGAGCACGATGCAGCGGATGCTGACTGCGGTGGCGCATGAGCCGGAGGGACCGTCTCCCGCACCGGTGTACCGATTGCCGGGGGAGGAGCAGGAATATGTCGTGACTTCCGTCGCGGAGGAGGGCAGCTACACGACGGTGCAGCGCCCGCGAAAGAAGGGACTGCGCGGTCTGCTGTCCTTCTTCAGCGGGATCTCTGTGCTGATCATTCTCGGATGCGCGCTGATGTGGATGATGGGATGACGGTCGGATTGACAAAAACGCCCCTGATTTGGTACAATAAAGGTGTCCTCAGGAGAAGGAGGAGCCGCGGATAAAAGGGGTTATTTCGAAACAGCGAGGACGGAATTTCCGCGACGAAAGAGAGAATGAAGAGAATCATCACCATCAGCCGTGAGTGCGGCAGCGGCGGACGTACCATCGGACGCAAGCTTGCGGAGAAGCTCGGCTATGCATTTTATGACAAGGAACTGATCGATCGCGTTGCGAAGGAGAGCGGTCTGGCGAAGGAATTTATCGAGGAGCAGGGCGAGCACATCACGGGCAGCCTTCTGTTCAACATCGCCAGCAACATGACCTATGCCGGGCAGGTGTTCGGCGGCCATATGCTTCCGCTGCAGGATCAGCTGTACGTGGTTCAGAGCGATATCATCAAGGACATCGCGGAGAAGGAGGAGTGCGTCATCGTAGGACGCTGCGCCGACTATATCCTGAAGGACCGGGATGACGCGATCCACGTATTTATCCATGCTGCGTTGCAGGACAAGATGGACCGCGCCGTGAACGATTACGGCTTCGACCGTGAGGGTGTGGAGAAGAGCCTCCGCAAGAAGGATAAGGCGAGAGCGAACCACTACCGTTACTACACGGATGCTGAGTGGGGCAAGACGCAGAACTACGATATCACGCTCAACTCCAGCACCTGCGGCATCGACGGCTGCGTGGACATTCTGTACACCATCGTGAAGGAACTGAAGTGACGTATTCCGCACGCAAGCGTGAAGAAACCGAAGTGACGGATGCTCGTCCGTTCCAATCGGCAGTTTGAGTGATCAGGCAAAATAATACGGCAGACCGCGTAAATCCGGTCTGCCGTTTTTTATCGTTATCAGGTTGTCCGTGTCAATCAGTCTACGGTGTATTCCTTGCCGTTCACGGTTACAAGCGCGGTGTCCTGCTTGACTTGCTTCTCCGCGAGGATGGCATCGTCCGAAGAGGTGATGTCGACGATACCGGCGAGGAAGTTGATCGTGCCGCCCTTCATCGTGCCGTCGGCGTTCTTCTGCCCGACCTTGATGCCGTTATTTTTCGACTTGATCGTGATGGTGCCGCCGCTGAAGCTTACGGAGCTCGGAGCGCTTACCGCCTCGTCGCCCGCCTGGATGTTGACGACGCCGCCCTTGAAGTTGATGTATCCCAGAGCCGCGCGTTCCGTGTTGGTTGACTTGATGCCGTCCTCACCGGCCTTGACGGTGATCACGCCGCCGGAGATCAGGACGAAATCCTTGCCGCGGATACCGTGGTTCTTGGCGGTCACGTTGATGACGCCGCTCTCGATGGTCAGGGTATCCGAGGATACGATGCCGTTGTAGCTGTTGCCGTTGACGACCAGCTTGCCGTCGCCGTTGGCGCGGATGAGCAGCGGGCACTTGGAGGTGATCGCCGCGCTCGGTACGGTTGCGAGAAGGTCGTCCGCGGACTGCTCACCCTGCTCAACCGTCTCGGAATAGACGTGGTTGTCGGTGATGATGTTCTGCGTCTTCTCCTTGAGCGTCAGGGCAACCAGCGAGCCTTCCTTGATGACGATCGGCGCGGTGGTGCTGCAGGTCAGGTTGAGATCGCTGAGGATCAGATCGATGGCCTTGCCGCCGGGTGCGTCAACGATGATGTTGCCTTCCTTGCAGGTACCCGTGATCGTGTAGGTGCCGGCCTGCTTGATGGTCAGTGTCGTTCCCTCGATGGAAACGCCGATCAGATCGGATTGAATTCCCGTGTCGGAAAATGTGATCAGTTTTTCGTCTTCCGCTCCGCAGCCGCCCAAAAGCATCACGGCGGTGAGCAGAAGGATCAGGAATAAACCGCGTTTCATACGGTCCACCTCCTTGCAATTACTTAAGACAAAGGGTGTTGAAAGATTAATTACTGCCATTGTATTCATTTTCCGCGACCGTGTCAAACAAATCACAAAAAATACACCTTCTTCGGGGTTATAAATTGACAGACGCATAAACATAATATAAAATGTTTAAGTGCCGGATTCTTGTGTTTTTATTCCGGTGGGGCTGCCGCCGGCGGGATACCGCCGCGACGGGTGTTGTGGAAGAAGATGACTTAGAAGAAGTGAGGTGCTTTCGAATGAAACCGCACGAAGGAAGAAAGAGACGCTGGGGAGATCGCAAGGACGGTTTTCGTGTTCGCAATGTGGATCCGATGACCCGCCTGGAGCCGTATATCATGCCGAAGAAGTATGATGGATGGGTGCTGGCCTCGGAGGAGGTCGACATTACCGCGACGGAGGAGTTCATTCGAAACATGCGCAAGGGTGAGATGCCGAAGCTCACTCTGTATGAGATCGTATTTGCCGCGATGGTGCGCGCGTGGGTGGATGTTCCGGAGCTGAACCGCTTCGTCAAGCATTGCAAGCTGTATTCGCGCAACTGCATCAAGGCCGCAATGACCGTGATGAGAGGCATGTCGCGCGAGAGCGACCGCACGCTGATCATTCCGCAGTTTGAGTGCGAGGACACGCTGTATGACGTTGTCCGCCGCATTGAGGAGGAGACCGGCGCCATCGACATGACCGTGTCGGTGGAGGAGGACGAGAATAAGAACGCGATCGACGGTCTGGAGACAGCCTTCAGCGTGCTGCCTGATTTTCTGCTGTCGGCGGCGATCTCGGTTGTCAAGTTCCTGGACCGCTACGGATTGCTTCCGAAGAAGCTGACGGACATCAGCCCGTTCCACACAAGCTTCTTCATCACAAACATGGGTTCCATCGGCTTGGACGCGGTGTACCATCATATGTATGAGTTCGGCACGCTGTCCACATTTGCCGGCATCGGACGCAAGCGCGTGTGCTATGAGACGCAGGCGGACGGGACCGTGAAGCGCAAGGTGAAGGTTACCCTGAAGTTCGTTGTCGATGAGCGCGCGGCGGACGGTTTTGCCTATGCCGTAGGCTTCCGCAAGATCCGCCAGTACGTTATGCATCCGGAACAGCTGTTGTCGCCTCCGGAGCAGATCGTGTTTGACAAGATCGACAAGGTGAAAAAGAAAAAGAAGAAAAAGAAGGATGCGTCGGAAGATTGACGTCTGACAATTTCGTTACGGGGTTTCAGCGCAAGAGAAGAGGCATTATTCGGGAGATAGTATGAAATTTGATTTTACCGGATTGACGGTTGTGATTACAGGTGCGAGTTCCGGTATCGGAAGGGAGTTCGCCAAAGCGCTGGCGGCGAAGGGCTGCCGTCTGATCATGGTCGCGAGACGTGAGGACCGCATGCGTGAGCTTGCGGGTGAGCTCAATGTTCCGTGCGAGATCCTGACCGCGGATCTATCGCGGGAGGAGGAGTGCAACCGCGTCATCGAGACGATCTCGGGACAGGGCGCTTCGGTGCTGATCAACTGCGCGGGCTTCGGCCTGCTCGGCGCCACGGTGGAACATTCACTCGAGGAAGAGCTGAGCATGATCGACCTGAACATCCGCGCGGTGCACATTCTCACGCGGAGGTTCCTGGATCTTCGCAAGGAGGCCGGCAGCGGTGCCATCCTCAACGTGGCTTCCTGCGCGGGACTGCTTCCGGCGGGCCCGTATCTCAACACCTACTACGCGACCAAGGCGTACGTCGCGAGCTTTACGCAGGGACTTGCGGAGGAGCTTGCGGATATGAAGAGCGGCATCTATGTCGGCGCGCTTTGCCCGGGACCGGTCTACACCGAGTTCACGAAGGTGGCGCGCGGCAAGGAGTGGACGAGCGGCATGACGCCGGAGAAGGTTGTCGAGTACGCGATCAAGAAGATGGAGAAGGGCAAGAAGCTGATCATCCCCGGCGCGAGCATGCGCGCGGGCATCTTCGGAACCCGTTTCCTCTCCCGCCACAGAGCGGCGAGGATCGTCGGCTGGGGCCAGAAGGGCCGGCTCGAGGAAGAGTGACCGCGGAAACGCTTTGTTGCGCGGTATGCGCGGCATAACGGTCGGAAAATAGGGATTGACGATTGTCAGTTCTGCGAATATAATGGGGCGGTACGGTTTTCGGCGGCTTTCGGTCGCCGGGATTAGGATTTTCCGACGATTTCTTATCAGGGGGCGTCGGGATCCGAACAATACAGTTGGAGTGTGCCATGGGTGATTCGTCTATGATGAAATTGGACGAGAAGGGAGAACGCGATTTTCAGTTTCTCGTCAATGAGTGCAGAAAAGCAGGTGTGATCGATCAGAACCTCTATGCCGAGTATGACGTTAAGCGCGGTCTGCGTGACAGCAACGGCGCGGGCGTTCTCACCGGCCTTACGGAGATTTCCGATGTGACCGCATACAAGCTGATCGGCGGCACGAAGGTGCCGGCGGACGGCAAGCTGTACTATCAGGGCTATGACGTGCAGGAGATGGTGAAGGGATTTGCCGAGCGCCGCTACGCGTTCGAGGAGACCACATACCTCCTGTTGTTCGGCGAGCTTCCGAACGAGACGCAGCTCAAGGATTTCATCGAGCTGATCACGACGTTCCAGTCGCTTTCGAACAAGTTCATCCGCGACGTCATCATGAAGGCCGTCAGCGGCAACATCATGAACAGCCTGCAGAAGAGCATCCTGACACTGTATTCGTACGATGACGACGCCGAGGATCTCTCGGTGGAAAATGTGCTTCGCCAGTCGATCAACCTGATCGCGAAGCTGCCTGTCATTTCGATCTACGCATATTGGTCGTACCTTCATTTCCGCATGGATGAGAGTCTGATCATCCGCAACCCCAAGCCGGAGTACTCAACCGCGGAAAATATCCTCTCGATGCTTCGTCCGGACGGACGCTTCACCGAGCTGGAGGCGAAGGTTCTCGATATCTGCCTCGTGATCCACGCGGAGCACGGCGGCGGTAACAACTCCACATTTACCACGCACGTTGTGACCTCGTCCGGAACGGACACCTACTCCGCGACGGCTGCTGCGATCGCTTCGCTGAAGGGCTACCGTCACGGTGGCGCGAACCTGAAGGTCCGCCAGATGTTCGCCGACCTGAAGGACAACGTGAACGACTGGAAGGATGAGGGTCAGATCCGTGAGTATCTGACGAAGCTCGTCCGCAAGGAAGCGTTCGACCGCACCGGTCTTGTGTACGGTATCGGCCACGCGGTGTACACGCTCTCCGATCCCCGCCAGGTGATCCTGCGCGATTACGCGATCAGGCTTGCGGAGGAGAAGGACCGCACGGATGAGCTCGAATTGTACTTCACCGTGGAGCGCATCGCGAAGGAAGTAATCGCCGAGAACAGACATTTGTTCAAACCTTTGTGCGCAAATGTTGATTTTTACAGCGGTTTCGTGTATGATATGTTAGGAATTCCGGAAGAGCTCTATACGCCGATCTTCGCGATCTCGCGAATCAGCGGCTGGGCGGCTCACCGGATGGAGGAGATCATCAACAACGGCAAGATCATCCGTCCCGCGTACAAGTATGTCGGTACGCACAGGGAGTACGAAGCGATGGAGGATCGGAACGAGGAGTGATCCGAAAGACGCGGGTGACAAGCAACCCGCATAAATAGCACAGTGAATCGGCCAAACCGCGACGCAGCCACGGGGCGGTTCATTCATAGATGGGAGTGTAGCTCAGCCGGGAGAGCGTCCGCCTCACACGCGGGAGGTCACGGGTTCGAGCCCCGTCGCCCCCATTACACGGCCTGTTGCATCGTACGGTGCGACAGGCTTTTCATTTTCCGAAGAAACGAAAAGGCTGCCCGGCCGGGAAGAATTTGACTTTGCCTCGGGCAAGAAAACAGTTGCATTTTTCTCCGGTTTCGTGTATGATTACTTCTGCGGTCAGATAACAGATCGCGCATGGAAATATAGCTCAGCCGGGAGAGCGTCCGCCTGACGCGCGGGAGGTCATGGGTTCGAGCCCCATTGTTTCCATCAGCTCCGCAATCGAGAGATTGCGGAGTTTTTTGCAAGAAAGTCCGTAAAAAAAGACCGCGGAAACAAAGCAAGCCGAAAGACCTGAGAAGTCAGGCCTTCCGGCTTCTTTTTTGTTCCGTTCGGTTTTTCAGTGCAGCTGCAGGATCCCTTCGCAGGCAACTCGTGCGGCTTCCGGATCCATGTTGCAGCCGAGGTGCCAGAACGATGTCGCGCTCAGCAATTGCTTCTCCAGCTCCATGATCCGGGCCATGATCAAGGGGTCCTCGGAGCGATAGGAATGTCGGATCAAAAGGGAGTATGAGTCGGTCGGCGACAGCGGCTCGACACGGTTTGTCTCATCTCGCTCGAGCCGGACGACTGCGGCCAGAGGCGCGCCGGCGTTGGTGCTGAGATGATGCTTGCCGTTCCAGGGCGTGCCGTACACGTAAGCCTTTCCGTCGACAATCCGCACCATGGGTTTGTCGTCGTTGATCATCAGGACGCGGTCTCCGTACACCTCGCGCCAGAGGCGGGTGTGCGTGCTCTTGCCCGTGCCGCTTTTCGCGACAAACACGATGCCCTGTCCGTCCATGCACAGCGCTGAGCCGTGAAGCAGGAGAACGCCGTGCTCAAGCAGAGCTTCCGCGAGCAGGGCGTGGATCGCGTTATTTTCCAAAAACGCGTCTTCCCGATGAAGCCGTTTCCATCCACGCGCGTCGTCCATCCGGGCATAGTTCGCCCGCGCCTGCTCGATGTGCTCGTCGGTAACCTCCACCGTGAACATCGGTGCTTTATCCGTGACATACTCACTGAAGAAGCGGACGTTGCCCGGATAGCGGCATCGGATCTCCGCGGGGATCCCTGCGATTTCTATGGTAACAGCGTTCATGGTTCATTGCGCAGAGCTGCGGGGTGCCCGGCGTCTGCGACTGTTCCTTCCGTCCGTGGTTTGGCATCGCAAGGCAAGCGCCGCGATGCCGTCGTTCACAGTTTATAGGGCATCGGACTGCTTGTCAACCCCGGCGGAGCGGGCGGAACGAGCGGATTTTCCGTCGAATCACGCGGTAAAAGGCGGCATTATGGCCGGAAAATGTGAATTTTCGCGAAAAAACCTTACAAAAGTGTAAGGTCTTGCGATTTTGGGAAGAAATAGAGTATACTGATAGAACCGAAAGAGTCAGACTGTTTTTATGCGTATTGGAAGAGGACAGCCCATCGGGGGCAGAGGAGAAGAAGGATGCTGAGGAAGCGGAAGATCAGCCGAATAGCGGGGTTCATACTCCCCGCCGTCGTGATACTGTGCATCGGACTTGTTTACAAGTATGTGAGCAGCCGGATGTATATTACCATGCCGGAAATCTCGGCGACGGATGGTGTTGTCGACGCGACGGATGTCGATTTTATGGAAAGCGTTTATCACCTGGTGAACAACTGGGATTACTATGCGGGGAAGCTGCTCTGGCCGGAGGATTTCAAGGATCCGACGTCGCTTCCGCCGAAGGACGGGAAGGGCGTCTGGGATTATAACCTCGGCACGTATCATGTTGTGATCAAGGCCAAACCCAACCAGTATCTGGAGATTGCCAGTTACGGCATCGATTACTCGACGCGCGTGTTCGTGAACGGGCAGGAGGAGTTGAATATCGGATATGTCTCAGACGATCCGCAGAAGGCGGTTCACGGCGGCCGCTTTATGAGGTATCCGTTTTACACCGGCGAGACCGGTGAGGTGGAGATTATCTACCAGTATTGCAATTACATGCACAATGAAGGGGGCTTCATTCAGGCAACCACGATCTCGACACCGGATAATATTGATAAATATGTGCGTGGCATCGCGTTGTTCTCCATGTTCACATCGTGCGGTCTCGTGTTTCTGGCGATGTATTTTCTGATCTGCGCGACGCATCTGCGCAACCGAGGGTACGGTGTCCTGGCGCTGTGCTGCCTGCTGATCGCGTTTCGGAACCAGTTCTTTGCGTTTGAAATGTTTCTTCCGGAGATGGATTTCCTGTTGCGGTACCGGCTTTCGGTCCTGGTCGCTTCGATGATCCCGGCGGTCGGGTATGTTCTTCCGGCAGCATTTTTCCACAAGGTATTCCGTAAGAGGGATACGATCGTGTTCACCGGGATTTATGCTGTTTTGATCATCCTTCATTTTACGTTGGATACGCACGACCTCGTGCTTCTGTGCCATATCTGTTATTATTACTGCCTGGCGATCGCCGTTCTGATGGTGATCCACATAGTGCTCTGGTTCCGGAAACACAAGCGGCCGACGCTGACGGATTGCGGCGCGATCGCAGCTATCCTGATCCTGATCTACTCGATGTACCGGGAGGGCATGGGCACCGGCAGCAACTCGATGATCGCGCATTACGGTGTCACACCGTTCGGAATGCTGGCGTGCATCCTGATCCTTGCTGTTATCGTCAACTATAGGATGCAGCAACAGGCGTTGCATCTGGAGGAGGAAAAGAACCGGAACGAAGTGCTGCAGCGCGTCAACGATATGAACCACGACTTCCTGCAGACAGTCGCGCACGAGCTGAAGACGCCGCTGGCGGTCATCTCCGGCTACGCGCAGCTGATCGACATGCAGATTCAGAAGGGGAAAATGTCGGAGCAGACGTCGGAGCGACTGTCCACGATCCGCTCGGAGGCGGACCGTCTCGGCGAGATGGTTTCCAACCTCATGGCATACACCTACGGGCGCCGCAAGGATGCCGAGATGGGACCGGTGGACACGATGGAACTCGCGAAGAGCGCGGTGGCTGTCATGAAGCCGGTGTGCGAGAAGCGCGGCAACAAGCTTGTGCTGACCGGCGGCGGAAGCATGGTGCACGGCAACTTCGAGCTTTTGCTGCAGGTTTTGATCAACCTGATCGTCAACGCGAGCAGGCATACCGAGGAGGGAACGATCACGCTCGCAGTGATCGAGCTCGCGGATGCGGGCGAATTTACGGTGTCCGATACGGGCAACGGCATCCCCGAGGAGTCGGTGGAGCATGTGTTTGAGCGCGGCTACACGACGGACGGGGGCAACGGACTGGGACTTCCCATCTGCAGGGATACCGTGGAACTGCACGGCGGTGAGCTGGAACTTGTGAGCACCGGACCTACGGGAACGACCTTCCGGTTTACAATACCGAAGGAGAAGGAAAAATGAGTAACACAGTGCTCCTGGTGGAGGACAATCCTCACATCATGGAGATCAATTATGAGGCGCTGCTGATGGAGGACTATCACGTTCTGACGGCGTACGACGGCAAGAGCTGCATCGAGCAGCTGAAGGCGGAGCCGGTGGATCTGGTCGTCCTTGACATCATGCTTCCCGACAGCGACGGCATCACCCTGTGCAGGAAGATCCGCGAGGAGTACGATGTGCCGATCCTGTTTCTTTCGGCGCTCGGGGAAAATGATGACATCATCCGCGCGCTGCGTGCGGGCGGCGATGACTATATGACCAAGCCGTACGACCTCGGCGTCTTTGTGGCGCATGTGGAGGCGCGGCTGCGCGGGAGCAACACCGGAAACCGGTGCGTATTTTACGACGATATCAAGCTTGATACGGTGTCGGGCGTCGCGAGTTACCGCGGGCACGACCTGCTGCTGACCAAGAAGGAGTTCTCGCTGCTTCTGATGCTCGCGTCCGGAAGCGGCAAGCCGATCGCGAAGGAGGATCTGTACCGCAACGTGTGGAACTCCCCGACGGCCATGAACCCCAACGCGATCTACACGACGATCTCCCGCCTGAACCGCAAGCTCGAGGAGAACGACACGCCGTACGCGATCGCGTGCAACGCCAACGAGGGGTACACGCTGGAGCGTGTTTGACGTGGAAAACCTGCATAAAACCGTGATCGCAAAATTTCATCTTACAATTTTGCAAGAATGGGCGAATAGCGAAAAATATGCGGTATAATGTACCCAGATCCGATGAGGACGATAAGGTTGAGGAATATGAAGGAAGTGTTGTAAGGACGCAGGTCTTTCATCGGTTGACACGCTTGTCGTGTGTTACGGTATCGGTCGCGTCCGCCGGTATCACTGATAGGCGATCGGAACGCGCGGGATGCGCGGGATACAATCACATTCGGAAAGTGTTAATTGCAAAGGTCCGGCCCGTTTTCTCCGATGGAGAAGGCGGGCCGGTTTTGTTGTGAGAAAAGGTTTCTCACAACAAAACCAATGGATCGCACGAATGCGCAAAGGAAACATGCCCGCTTTGCGGGCGCGCATCCGGCGGCGATTGACGCCGGGCGTCAATCGATTCAAGAAACGCTGTTTTCATAATTTTTCAAAAAAACTGTTGACATCCGAAAAAAGCGGGTGTAGTATGCAAGTGTACTAAGGCACATAGTACACTTAGACAGCTGCAAATGACACGAATAGAACAGCAGCTTATGTGGGGGGTGCCGGGGCAGCGGAACGGCCGCTGCTCCGGCAATCAGTGACAGGGAGCGGCCGACCGGCGGTCGGAACGCTTCGACGATGGCGGCCCCGGGCTGTCGGGCAACGTGGGGGACCCGAAGCACCGGGGCATGACAGATTATAAGAAAGGGGGGTACAATCGGGATGATCACGCTGGATGTAACAGGGCGGGCGCCGATCTATGAGCAGCTCTGCAGAGGCATCTGCGGGGAGATTGCCAAGGGATTGCTACAGCCGCATGACCGGATCCCCGCAGCGCGTGTGCTGGCGAAGGAGTTGGGGATCAATCCCAACACAGTCGCCAAAGCGTACATCGAACTGGAACGGAACGGCATCATCTACTCGGTCGCGGGCAAGGGCTGTTTCGTGGCGGATCAGCACGACAGCGTCTACCGGAGACTGACGGAGGAGTTCCGCCAGGCTGCGAGGGAAGCATTTCGCGCGGGAGTGCCGAAGGAGACACTCGCGGCGATCGTGGAGCAGGAATGCGGCGCGGGAGACAGCGCAGGCAAGGGATACATTGGGGGAACTGTGACCGGGGCAGAGACAGACGGCCCGGGAATGCCGAACGGAAATGAGGGGGTGAAGGACGATGATTGAGATCAATAATGTCACAATGGAGTTCGCCGGAAAGCGAAAGGGAGGCAGCGATGGGGCTGTCCGCGCTCTTGACGACATCACGCTCCGGATCCCGGACGGGTGTGTGTACGGCTTTCTGGGCTCCAACGGCGCCGGCAAATCAACTCTGATGAGACTGATGTGCGGCGTCTACCGGATGCAGCAGGGCAGCATCACCGTCGACGGACAGAACGTGTGGAACAATCCCGCGGCAAAGTCCGAAATTTTCTTCATCAACGATGAGACGGTACAGTATGCCGATTTTACGATGAAAACGCTTGCGAAGTATTATGCAAGCTACTATGAGAAATTTTCCATGGAACTGTTCAACCGGCTGACGGACAAGCTCGAACTTCCGAGGGACCGGAAGCTGGCGACATTTTCCAAAGGCATGAAGCGTCAGGCGATCGTCGTTACGGCGCTTGCGTGCGGGACCAAGTACCTGGTGATGGACGAGGCGTTCGACGGGCTCGATCCGGCGATGCGGAAAATGCTCAAGGACATCATCGTCGACGAGATGCTCGACCGGGGAGCCACGCTGATCATATCTTCGCACAATGTGACGGAGATCGGCGAGCTGTGCGACCGCGCGATGCTGCTGCACAAGGGAAAACTGGTGTTTGACAACGAGATCGACGAGGTTCGCGGCGGCGTCAGCAAGGTGCAGCTGGTGAAGAAGAGAGCGGCGGTCAGCCGGGAGGAGCTCGAGGAGCTCGGACTGACGGTGCTGTCCCATTCGGCCACGGGCATTGTCACGCAGGCGGTCGTCAAGGGAACGGAGGATGAGGTCCTGCAGAAGCTGACCGGGCTGGAGACGGATTATGTCGAGACGGTGCCGCTCACGCTGGAGGAAGTGTTCATCTATGAGTTGGAAGCGAGGGGGTATGGATATGAGTCGTTGTCGGCGAATTAACCGAATGGCGCTGGGGGAGGCGCGCACGCACGGCAGGGTATTTACCGTGCTCAATATCATCCTCGGTGTGGGATGTCTGTTACAGTGTTTTGTCGGAGCGACTGCGGATATCCTGGATTCCAATGTCTCCGATGTCGGATGCATACTGCTCTGCGTGGGAGCATTGATGGGACCGGTATTTGTGGTCGGCGTGTTCCGCGAGATGCATAACCGGCAGCAGAGCGATGTCGTTTATGCGCTGCCGATGAGCGCGGGAGAGCGATACGTGTCCAAACTGCTGGCGCTTGTGTATCTGCACATATTGCCGGTTGCGGTATGGTCCGGGATCGCTGCCCTTACGACCGCTCTGGCGGACAAAGGCTATAGGTACAACGATTGGTTTTACCGTACTTATGAATGTTTTTCCCCGGACATGTGCGGCAAGGTATTCGCGGTCCTGATCGCGGGGATGATGTTCCTGGATGCGATCGCGGTTGTATGTTCGGTGTGCTGCGGCCGACTTGCGGAGATCCATTATCTTACGTATCTCGCGGTTATCGCGGTTTCTGCGGCGCCGCTTCTGCTGCGCGCGCAGCTGATGGAGAAGATCGGCGGGCAGGTTGTAAAGCCGGGGCTCGTATACTTCCGGTGGACGCTCTCCCTGCTGGCGTGGGATGATAACGCCTCGCTCGGGATGTATGTGAAGGTATGTCTGGTCAACTGTCTGATCTCCGTGGCGGTGATGGCCCTTGTGTTTTTGGTGTATCGCCGCAGGGACGCCGGAGCGGCGGGAAAGCCGATCGTGAGCAGGATATTCTTCGAGCTGGTGCTTGCGTGCGGGCTGGTGGCCTACTACGCGCTCCTTCTGTTCGCGATTTCGCCTGCAGCGGCGATCGCACTGGCGGGTGTCGTTTATCTGGTGATCCACATCATATCCTTCCGCGGGATCCTGTCCGGAACGAAGATCGTTCTGTGGACCGTAAAATTCTTCGTAACCACGGCGGCGTTTATCCTTCTGCTGTGGGTTGCGTTTGCCACGGACGGGTTCGGCGCGATACGGTATGTGCCGACCCGGGATATGGACGGGGCATGCATCAAGGTGGATACGGAATGGGATTACTATGAGGATCCTCGTAACTGTATCTTGTATGCAGGACCGTATTCCTATGATTGGGATACCGGACAGTATTCTTACAAAGCGAATGACGTGTGGGTTTACGGAATGAGAATCCCGAGAAGGGACGTCAGCGACTGGAAGGTGCGTGAGGTAATCAAAATATTCCAGAAGTATGCGGCGGACCGGAATAAAGATTTTTCAGCGTTTCTGGATTTCTTCATGAACGGATGCGAGACAGCGAACGGGTTCGAAAGAGACCGGGTATGCACCCTCAAGATCTGGTTCCGGGGAGCGGACGGTGAGGATACGGTCATGGCTCAGGACGTGAGGATGACTTCGGTGCAGGCGCACAATATGATGCAGGAGATCCGGGAACTCGGGTTCCTGAACGACGGGAACACCGCCGTGCAGAACACCGCCGTGCAGCCCTGATAAGGATCACCGTGGAGTAAACCGGATATAGAAAAGTTGTGGCAGGAGGAGTTTCCGCGCGGGATCGCGGGAACTCTTCCTTTTTTGGATTTGACTATTGACCGCGGGGGGCATATAATGACATTTGAGGAAGGTTGTCCGCTGCGGGACAGCCCGAAGGGCAAGGAAAGGAAGTCAGTACAGGATGGAGACGCGGGTGATCCCAATCGACCGGGAACATTTGCATAGTGATCAGCTTAGGGAGGCGGCGCAGCTGTTGCGCGACGGCGAGCTCGTGGCGTTTCCCACGGAGACCGTGTACGGCCTCGGCGGGGATGCGCTTGACCCGGATGCGTCGAGACGGATCTACGCCGCGAAGGGCAGACCTTCGGACAATCCGCTGATCGTTCATATCGCGGATACGGATGCGTTGCCGGTGCTGGCGAAGGATATCCCCGAGAGCGCTTGGGCGCTTGCGGAGAGCTTCTGGCCGGGGCCGATGACCATCATTTTACGAAAGAAAGAGATCGTGCCGGACGCGACGACGGGCGGTTTGCAGACCGTTGCGATCCGCATGCCGAGCGACCCGGTGGCGGCGATGCTGATCCGGGTAAGCGGCGTGTACATCGCGGCGCCGTCGGCGAACGCGAGCGGCAGACCGAGCCCCACGTGCGCGGAGCATGTGTACGAGGATCTTCAGGGTCGCATCCCGATGATCTTAGACGGCGGAAGCGTGCCGATCGGCCTCGAGTCCACGATCGTGGATCTGACGGGGGAGACGCCCCTTGTGCTGCGGCCGGGATATATCACGATCGAGCAGCTGCGCGAAGTGCTGCCGACGGTGGAGTACGACCCCGCGGTCGTGAAGCGCGTGAAAGATGAGACAATTGTCGCAAGAGCCCCCGGAATGCGGTATCGGCATTATGCGCCGAAGGGTGAGCTGACGATCTTCGAGGGTGACCTCGACAAGGTTGTCGCCCGGGTGCAGAAGGTGGCGGAGGCGAAGCTTGCGGAAGGGTACCGTGTCGCGGTGCTCGCCTCGGAGGAGACGAAGGACTGCTACCGCGGATTGACCGTGCGAAGCGTCGGCGACCGCGAGGAGGAAGCGAGCGTCGCGGCGCATCTGTTCGCCACCCTGCGGGAGTTTGACAATATGGGTGCCGAGTATATCTTCGGCGAGAGCTTCCCGGAGTCCGGCGTCGGGCAGGCGGTGATGAACCGCTTGATGAAGGCGGCCGGGTATCGCATCGTGGCGGTGGAGGAGTGACATGAGATTTGACCGTATCGTTTTTGTCTGCGGCGACAACACATGTCTGTCGATGATCGCGGAAAATGTGTTTATCGCCCGCTACGAGGGTGAGCCGTTGTACGTCTCATCCCGCGGGATCGTCGTGCTGTTTGAGGAACCGTGCAACCCGAGGGCGGAGGCGGTTCTGGCGAAGCATGATATCACGATGGTCCGCACGACGAGCATGGAGATCCGAAACGGCGACATCACGGACAGCACGCTCGTGATCGCGCTCAAGGAGAGGGACCGCGAGAGGTTTAAGACGCGCTTCCCGTATGCGACGGCCTACACGCTTGCCGCGCTTGCCGGCGAGGAGCAGGATGTGAAGGATCCGTACGGCGGGACGGAGGAGGATTACGAGAAGTGCTACGAGGACATCGACCGCATGATCACGGAGGCGATCCCCGCGATCCGGCAGATGCTCGCGTCGAACGACGATATTGACAGCAGTCAGCTGTTTGAACAGGAAATCATGGAGGATAGAAACGATGATAGCTTTAGGATGTGATCACGGCGGATTTGAACTGATGAAAGAGGTGAAGGCGCACCTCACCGAGAAGGGCGTGGAGTTCCGCGATTTCGGAACCGATTCGCCTGCCGCTACGGATTACCCGATCTACGCGAAGCGCGTGGCGAAGGCGATCCTTTCGGGTGAGTGCGAGAAGGGTATCCTGATCTGCGGTACCGGCATCGGCATCAGCATTACCGCGAACAAATTTAAGGGGATCCGCTGCGCGGTCTGCCACGACGTGTTCAGCGCGGAGGCGACGAGACAGCACAACGACGCGAACGTGCTCGCGATGGGCGGCCGTGTTGTAGGCCCGGGCCTTGCGCTCATGATCGTTGATACGTTTTTAAACACGGAATTTTCCAACGCACCGAGACATATCAATCGGATCAGCCAGATGGAGAGCGAGGAGGAGTGATCCTCGCCGGATATTCGATATTCGTTTTGAATTGTTGCGTCAGCCGCAGGGGAAGTGTAGTCTTTTGTCGAAAAGGAAATGGGTGGCACTATGGATTTTTCGAGAATTTTCCGCAAACGATTTGTTCCGAAGGAGTGTATTGAGCTTTCGGACGATATCCGACTGTTCGAGGGGGAGCATTTGCTGATCACCTCATGGAAGACGCTGCGCCCGAAGAAGGAGCTCGCGCGCGGGCTGTCGCTGTATCTGCCGGAGGACGGGCTGAAGATCAGCCGCTTCCTGCGGGAGAACGGTGACCTTCTGTACTGGTATTGCGACATCATCGCCGCGGAGTCGGGCGAGGAGGGCGGCACGGTGTTCACGGACCTTCTGGTCGACATCGTGGTGTACCCGGACGGCAAGCTTCAGATCTGGGACCTCGGCGAGGCCGGGGAAGTGCTCAGACGAGGAGAGATCACGCCGGAGCTTCTGGCGGATTCGCTGCACCGCACGGACGAGCTGCTGCGTATCATATACCGCGGCAGATTTGCGGCGCTTCAGAAGGTGCTGACCGACGCGGAACAGGGCGTGTTCCCCGCGAAGGATGCGACGCTGGCGAGCATCTTAAGCGGCGGGGAATCCCACTGAGCCCACGGAGAACGGGGGACCGCACGTGACCGGCACGAGCTGCCGCGCGGGACGGACCTTTGAAAGGAAGAGAGACATATGTTTGTGTCCGGAGAAAAACGGAATTTGCATCGGTTGCACGCGGGAATTCTTGCAGCTGCGGGGGCGGTTGTGATGGTTCTCGCGATTTTGCTTGCCGCTCTTCCGGCGCGGGCTGAAGGGGAAGACGCTGCCGACACGGAGCCGGATGCGACATCGCTCTCCATCACCATCAAAGAGAGCAACGGAAGCAATGCGGGAAAGCTTCGCGACGGCAAATACAGCACCCGCAATGCGTACAAAGCCGGCGACACCATCACCGTCACCTGCGAGCAGGAGATGGCCGGCGTTTACATTCAATGGGGCTCGGAAGTGAAGCCCTACCGCCTTGTGTACGGCGGCCGTGAGGAGTCCCACGGTGAGAACGGTTTCCTGCACGACTACGTAAAACTTGAGGAGAGCGCGAAGGAAGTTGTGATCCGGCTCGACTCGGATATGCAGATCTGCGAGATCTACGCTTACTCTGCGGGAAAACTTCCCGACGATGTACAGGTGTGGGAGCCCGTTTTGGAGAAGGCGGACATGCTGGTGCTTCCGACACACTCCGACGACTGTATCCTCTTTATGGGCGCGGTGCTGAACCAGTACGGCGGACAGCAGAAGCTGCGCGTTCAGGTTGTGTACATGTGCGAGCACTGGACGTACAGCTCGTCTTCGCACATCCGCGAGCACGAGAGACTTGACGGTCTGTGGTACAGCGGCATCCGCAATTACCCGGTCGTCATGGGCTACAAGGACATTTTCATCGATTACAATCAGACGGCGGATAAAGCGCTCGCAGAGGCTAAGAAAAAGTACGACTACGAAGCGCTCAAGGCCAGTGTTTGCGAGGCGATCCGGCGGTTTAAACCGCTCGTTGTCGTCGCACACGACATCAACGGCGAGTACGGACACGGCGGGCACATCATTTTCTGCGCCGCGCTGCGCGATGTGATCGATCATACGGCGGACGATACATTTCTGCCGGAGTCAGCGGAAAAGTACGGCGTCTGGGATGTACCCAAGACATACCTGCACCTCTACGGCGAGAACACGCTGAAGCTCACCACGCGGGAACCGCTTTCCGAATTCGGCGGAAAGACGTCGCTGGAGGTCGCTAAGGAAGCGTACAAGAAACACGAGACGCAGCAGTGGACATCCTTCAAAGTCGACGACGAGTATAAACACAGCATCGCAAAATTCGGCCTCTACCGCACCACAGTCGGCCGGAACACCGGCAACGACATGATGGAAAATGTGGTGACCTACGAGGAGCAGGAGCGGATCGCCGAGGAGGAGCGCAAGGCTGAGGAAGCAAGGCTCGCTGAGGAGGCGAGACTGGCGGAGGAAGCCCGCAAGGCCGAGGAGGCGAGACTGGCCGAGGAGGCACGAAAGGCTGAGGAGGCACGGAAAGCCGAGCAGGCAAGACTGGCGGAGGAATCCCGCAAGGCCGAGGAGGCCGCGAAGCAGCAGGAGAAGAAGGAAAATACAAACCGCGTGCTGCGGATCGCCGGCTGCATCGTTTTGTTCTTCCTGGGGGCCGTGGCGGTGTGCATGTGCATACGCCAGAGGAACCGCCTGAAACGCAAGAGGGCGAAGCTCAGGAGCATTCAAAGAAAGCAACAGTCAAAGCGCATCTGATCTCTCAGGTGCGCTTTTTCGTTGCCGTGAGGTTCCGTTGCGCAAGGTTTTTCTGATGCAGTGAAATTCCGCTGCGGGGATAACATCGCGGAACATGTGCGAAAGTAATAGAAAAATCACGGCAAAGTTACAAAATTTTTAGTGGAACTCTTAAAAGAAAAGTGGTATAGTAACCATGTATGGGCTGTTTTTCGGAAAGGAAGGGCACAATGCGCGATTCGCGAAAGAAAAAGCAAACCGGTGACACGATGCGGATGCTGTTTCTTGTGACGCAGATCGGACTGTGCATGGTGTCCGCGATAGCAGTCGGCGGGTTGCTCGGATGCGGGGCGGACCGCCTGTTCGGCACACTGCCCGTGCTCACGATCGTCGGATTGCTGCTCGGCGTAGTTGCCGGGTTCCGAAGCGTCTGGTCGCTGGTCGCGAAGTACGCGAAAGATCCGGAGCCGCCGGAGGCGAAACCGGTGGATGCGAAGCAGGCGGAGGCCGAGGCGGAATTCCAACGCTGGAAGAATAGAAAAGGTTGACATGTTTGGACGAAGAAAACAGCCGCGCCTTAGGGATGTGATGCGCGAGATGTCCTACAGCGGGAGCACGGAGCTCCGCAGTCCGGAGGATATCGACCGGGAACTGTCCGAGGAAGAGGCGGAGGCGGAAGAAGAGAACCGCGTGGTTGACCCCATCGAGGAGAACAGCGAGCGCGCGTACGAGGAGCTCCGCGAGGCGGAGGCCGTGCATACCGACCTGAAAGTCGGATGCGTCGCGCTGTGTGCACTGCTCCTGATCGGCATGATCTGGGCGCGTCCCGTGTGGCGGTACGCCGCGGGCGTCGCGGTCGGAGCCGTAGTCGCCGTCTACCTGCTGGTGCACATGTACCGTTCCATCGGCTGGGCGCTGACGATGGATCCGCAGCGTGCGGAGCGATACGCGAGAGGCCGTTCGGCCATTCGGTACGCGGTCGTTCTGCTGTCGGCAGTCGCCGTCATGGTTGGGCTGGGCCGCACGGCGGGCATCGGCTGCATCCTCAGCATAATTATGATCAAACCGGCTGCGTACCTGCAGCCGTTCACCGCGAAGCTTCGCCGGAAAATGGGACTTCGCGGATAATGTTGCCGCGGCACGGGCACTCCGTGATCCGCAAAGGAAGGTGATAGAGTGAGTTTTCAAAGCGGAATGCTTTCGGCGCTGGCCATGCGGGCACCCGTGGGGCAGAAGCTGCCGGAGGCGGTATCGCGGAGCAATGACATCGGTTCGAAGATCGGTATCAACGGCTTCGGCTCGTTCGAGCTGTTCGGCTACCGATTCTGGATCACATCGACGCACATCGCGCTGCTGATCCTGGTCATTGCGATCTCCGTGCTTGCGATCCTCGCCAACCGCGTGATCCGCAAATCGGATCCGTACGGAAAGCCCGGGATCTGCATGGTCATCATTGAGACGATCGTCACATTTATCGACAACACGACGATGTCGAACATGGGCGATGAGCACGGCGGCAAATTCCGCAACTACATCGGAACGCTGCTGTTGTTTATCTTCATCTCGAACATCTCGGGTGTCTTCGGACTTCGTCCGCCGACCGCAGACTACGGTGTGACGTTCGGACTTGCGATGATCACATTCGTCCTGATCCACTACAACGGTTTCAAGTACCAGAAGATCAAGCACGTGACGGGACTGTTCGACCCGATCCCGCTGACGCCGATCAACATCATCGGCGAGATCTCGACACCGATCTCGATGTCGCTGCGTCTCTTCGGTAACGTGCTCTGCGGTACGGTCATCATGGGACTTCTGTACAACCTGCTGCCGCAGTTTTTGTTGATCCTGTGGCCCGGCGCGTTCCATGTGTACTTCGACCTGTTCTCGGGCGCGATCCAGGCTTACGTATTTACGATGCTGACGATGGTCTTCATCTCGAAGGCATACAACGGGGACTGATCCCCGGTCAATGTCCAATTAATTCGGTTTTACCGGTTTTTGTTATCACAATCCATTACGGCCGCGAAACGGCCAAACAAACACACAGGAGGTTTTCACAATGGATGGTATTTTCAACAAGGAATTCGTACAGGGTTGTTCCGCACTCGGCGCAGGCATCGCAATGATCGCCGGCCTCGGCCCCGGAATTGGTCAGGGTATTGCAGCAGGCCAGGGTGCCGCAGCAGTAGGCCGTAACCCCGGAGCAAGAGGAACCGTTATGGGAACCATGATCCTCGGACAGGCAATCGCCGAGACGACAGGTCTGTATTCCCTCATCGTTGCAATTCTGTTGATCTTCGTTAATCCCTGGGCTTAATTCGGCCGCAGGATTGCAAGAACACTTTCGACTGCCGCGGGAAGCGCTGTCGAAAAGGAGGGAACAGTGAACGGTTTGATGGCACAATTGGCTTTCCTGGCCACGGATGAGGGAATGACGGGGAAAATCTTCGGGCTTGACCTGCAGATCATCTTCGACGCCCTGATCTTAGCACTTGCCGTGTTCTTCCTGTTCTTTTTGTTGTCCTATTTTGTGTTCAACCCCGCGCGGGACTTCCTCCGCAAGCGCCAGGAGCGTATCGAATCCGATCTCGCCACGGCCGCTGAGGAGAAGAGGGAAGCGATGGAGTTCAAGGCGGAGTACGATGCCCGCCTGAAGGACGCCGACGCGGAGGTTGACCGTATCCTGAGTGACGGAAAGCGCAAGGCAAAGCGCCGCGAGAGCGAGATCATCGACGCGGCGAACGCCGAGTCTGCCCGCATCATGGAGCGCACACAGCGCGAGATCGAGCTCGAGAAGAGCAGAGTCCGGGACGACGTAAAGAAGGAAATGATCACGGTTGCGACGGAGATGGCCGGACGGTTTGTCTCGGAGACCATGACCGCCGAAAAGCAGGAACAGCTTTTGGATTCGGTACTTAAAGAAATGGGTGATTCGACATGGCAGGAGTAGTGAGCAGCACATACGGACATGCCCTGTTTGAGATCGCTGTTTCGGAGGGAACCGTGGACAGGCTTCTGACGGAGGCGCAGACCGTGTTGACGGTGCTTGCGGACAATCCGGATGTGCTCAAGCTGTATGAGCATCCGAAGATCACTCCGGAGGAGAAACAGGCATTTACCGAGCAATGCTTTGGAGGCCGGGTCAGCGACGATATGACGGGTTTTCTCGTGCTCGCCGTGCACAACGGACGGCACAAGGAACTGCCCGACATGCTTCGCGACGTGATCCGTGAGGCGAAGGAGTACAAGGGCATCGGAATCGTAAAGGTGACGACGCCGGTTGCTCTGACCGCGCAGCAGCGCGCCCGAGTGGAGGAGCGGCTTCTCGCCACGACGGGGTATCGCAAACTCGAGGTGGAGTATGCGATCGACGCGGCTCTGATCGGAGGCATTGTGATCCGCATCGGCGACCGCGTGCTGGACGCAAGCGTGCGCACCCAGCTCGACGGACTTCAGAAGGAACTGATGCAGATCCAGATCTGATGCCTGGTTAATTATGAACACAACCGGAAAGTGGCTTCATTTTCCGAGATACTAAGAAGGGTAGGTACATTGAGTTGAGTATGAAACCGGAAGAGATCAGCTCCGTCATCCGCGAGCAGATCAAACGATACAGTACGAAACTTGTGGTATCGGATGTAGGAACCGTGATTCAGGTTGCGGACGGTATTGCGCGTATCCACGGCCTGGAAAATGCGATGCAGGGTGAGCTCCTCGAGTTCCCCAACGACATCTACGGCATGGTCATGAACCTTGAGCAGGACAACGTCGGCGCCGTTCTGATGGGCGATACCGCGCTGATCCGCGAGGGTGACATCGTAAAGACGACCGGTCGAGTGATCGAGGTTCCGGTCGGCGACTGCATGCTCGGACGCGTCGTGAACGCGCTCGGCCAGCCGATCGACGGCAAGGGACCCATCGCAGCGACGGCACACCGCCAGATTGAGCGTGTCGCGAGCGGCGTTATCAGCCGTAAGAGCGTTGACACGCCTCTGCAGACCGGTATCAAGGCAATCGACTCCATGATCCCGATCGGACGCGGACAGCGCGAGCTGATCATCGGCGACCGCCAGACCGGCAAGACCGCGATCGCGATCGATACCATCATCAATCAGAAAGAGGAAAATGTCCTCTGCATCTACGTTGCCATCGGCCAGAAGGCGTCCACGGTTGCCAACATCGTGAAGACGCTCAACGAGTACGGCGCGATGGACTACACGACGATCGTTGCTGCGACCGCAAGTGAGCTTGCGCCGCTGCAGTATATCGCTCCCTACGCGGGTTGCGCGATCGGCGAGGAGTGGATGGAGCAGGGAAAGGATGTCCTGATCATCTACGACGATCTTTCCAAGCACGCGGCAGCTTACCGTACACTTTCGCTGCTTCTGAAGAGACCGCCGGGACGTGAGGCGTACCCGGGCGATGTCTTCTACCTGCACAGCCGTCTTCTGGAGCGTGCGGCGCGTCTGTCCGACAAGCTCGGCGGAGGTTCCCTCACGGCACTCCCGATCATTGAGACGCAGGCGGGCGACGTTTCCGCTTACATTCCGACCAACGTTATTTCCATCACGGACGGCCAGATCTATCTGGAGACCGAGATGTTCAACTCCGGATTCCGCCCAGCCGTCAACGCCGGACTCTCCGTGTCCCGAGTCGGTGGCGCGGCGCAGATCAAGGCGATGAAGAAGATTGCCGGACCGATCCGTATCGACCTCGCACAGTACCGTGAGCTGGCAGCATTTTCCCAGTTCGGATCCGACCTGGATGCCGACACGAAGGAGAAGCTGGCACAGGGCGAGCGCATCCGCGAAGTCCTGAAGCAGCCGCAGTACCGCCCGATGGCAGTCGAGAAGCAGATCGTCATCATCTATGCGGCGACGAAAAAGCACCTTCTCGATGTGGCTGTATCGGATATTGCCGAGTATGAGAAGATCCTGTTCGAGCTGATCGAGAACCAGTACCCCGAGATTTTCCGTACGATCCGGGAGCAGAAGGTGCTGACCGAGGAGATCGAGCCGAAGCTCGTACTCGCCATCGAGCAGGCCAAGGAAGGGTTCAACACGAAGTAACAAGCAGCAGCAAGGAGCATGTGACGTATGGCCTCGATGAGAGACATAAAAAGACGTAAGCAGAGCATCCGAAGCACCGGGCAGATCACGAAGGCGATGAAGCTTGTCTCCACCGTCAAGCTGCAGAAGGCCCGCGGGCGCGCGGAGGAGGCAAAGCCGTACTTCAATCACCTGTACCAGACGATCGTGACGATGTTCGACCGCGCGACGCCGGAGGTCCGGGCGCATTATTCGAAGGAAACCGGCAACGCGAAGAAGGCGATGATCGTCATCACCTCGAACCGCGGTCTTGCCGGCGGCTACAACTCCAATGTCGTCAAGCAGGTGCTTAACTGCGGTATCCCGAAGGAGGATATGCTGATCTACGCGGTCGGACGCAAGGGGCGCGACGCGCTTCGTCTGCGCGGCTACGAGATCGTGGGAGACTACTCGGAGACGATGAACAACCCGCTGTACAGCGATGCCTCGGATATCAGCACGGATGTCATGGACGCGTTTGAAAACGGGACCGTCAGCGAGATCTATATCGCGTTCACCGTGTTCCGCAACACCGTGAGCCAGGTTCCTACGATGTTGAAGCTGATGCCCGCGGATATCGGCATCGGCGGCGACGAGGATGAGGAGACGGGCGCGGCGGAAGCTCTGATGAACTTCGAGCCCGACCCGGAGGAAGCGCTTCGCATGATCATCCCGAAGTACGTCAGCGGTGAGATCTTCGGCGCCATCATGGAGGCGTACGCGAGCGAGAACGGCGCGCGTATGCAGGCCATGGACAACGCCACCAACAACGCCAACGACATGATCGAAAAGCTCGAGCTCGCGTACAACCGCGCGCGCCAGAGCTCGATCACCCAGGAGCTCACGGAGATCATCGCCGGAGCAAACGCACTCGACACGTAGTGTCGGAGCGTTTGCGTAGCCGTCAAGGCGCGTGAGCGGCTTGACGTAATAACGCACTGGATACGTAAGTTATAATCGGGATCATTTTCCGCGGAATGCGCGGGGAACGGTTCACAAACGGTTACAGGAGAAATAAATCAAGGAGTGTACTACCGTGGAGAAAAACATTGGTAAGATAACACAGATCATCGGTGCCGTTCTTGACATCCGGTTCACGGAGGGAAATCTTCCGGAGATCTATGATGCCATCAAGATCCGCCGGAAGAACGGTGAAATACTGGTTGTCGAGGTTGCTCAGCACCTCGGAGACGATACGGTCCGCTGTATCGCCATGGGCCCGACGGACGGTCTGGTTCGCGGCATGGATGCCGAGTCCACCGGAGCGCCGATCACGGTGCCGGTAGGCGAGGAGACGCTGGGACGTATGTTCAACGTCCTCGGCGAGCCGATCGACGAGAAGGAGCCCCCGCAGGATGTGGAGTACTATCCGATCCACCGTCCCGCGCCGGATTTTGCGGAGCAGTCGACCGAGACGCAGATCCTCGAGACGGGTATCAAGGTCGTTGACCTGCTCTGCCCGTACCAGAAGGGTGGTAAGATCGGTCTCTTCGGCGGTGCCGGTGTAGGCAAGACCGTCCTGATCCAGGAGCTGATCACCAACATCGCGACGGAGCACGGCGGTTATTCCGTATTCACCGGCGTAGGCGAGCGTACCCGTGAGGGTAACGACCTCTACTACGAGATGATCGAGTCCGGTGTTATCAACAAGACGACCATGGTCTTCGGTCAGATGAACGAGCCGCCGGGAGCGCGTATGCGCGTAGGCCTCACGGGTCTTACGATGGCGGAGTATTTCCGTGACAAGGGCGGCAAGGACGTCCTCCTGTTCATTGACAACATTTTCCGATTCACACAGGCCGGTTCGGAAGTGTCCGCACTTCTCGGACGTATGCCTTCGGCCGTAGGTTACCAGCCTACGCTGCAGACGGAGATGGGTGTGCTCCAGGAGCGCATCACCTCCACAAAGAGCGGTTCCATCACCTCGGTTCAGGCCGTTTATGTGCCTGCCGATGACCTGACGGACCCCGCGCCGGCGACGACCTTCGCCCACCTCGACGCGACGACCGTTTTGTCCCGTTCCATCGTGGAGCTCGGTATCTATCCGGCAGTTGACCCGCTTGATTCGACATCCCGCATCCTCGACCCGAGAGTGGTCGGCGACGAGCACTACAAGGTTGCCCGTGGCGTGCAGGAGATCCTTCAGAGATACAAGGAACTTCAGGATATCATCGCGATCCTCGGTATGGACGAGTTGTCCGAGGACGAGAAGCTTCTCGTGGCGCGTGCCCGCAAGGTACAGCGTTTCCTGTCCCAGCCGTTCCATGTGGCGGAGCAGTTTACCGGTCTTCCCGGCAAATACGTCCCGCTCTCCGAGACGATCCAGGGCTTCAAGGAGATCCTCGAAGGCAAGCACGATGACATTCCGGAGAGCTTCTTCCTGAACGCGGGCGGCATCGAGGACGTTGTGGAGCGCGCGAGAAACAGAGAGTGAGTGAATTATGGCTGATGAACGATACATTCGGCTGAAGGTATTTTCCCCGCAGAGAGTGTTCTTTGAGGGGAATGCCGATCTGGTCGAGTTTACGACAACCGAAGGCGATATCGGCGTGTACAAAAACCACGTTCCGTTGACGGTCGTGGTTGCGCCCGGTGTGCTTCGCATCACGAAGGACGGCGAGACGCAGGAAGCAACGCTTCTCGACGGCTTTGCCACGATCCTGCAGGATGAGATCATCATCCTGTCGGAGGCGTGCGAGTGGCCGGACGAGATCGATGTCCACCGCGCCGAGGAAGAGAAGATCCGTGCCGAGCGCCGGTTGAAATCCGAGTCGTCCATGAGCCTGGACCGCGCGGAGCTGTCGCTTCGGAAGGCTTTGATCCGGCTTCGGCTGGCCAATAAAGAATAACAGAAATCTGAGGAAACGCCGGAGGCATCCGGAAACGCGGATGATCAGCGTTTGCCGGACAATGCCCAGACCGGCGTTTTCTTTGTTTTACGTAAAATCCAGCAGCCCGCGAGGGCGGAACGGAGGCGGTATGGCACTTGTTATTATCACGGGTCTGTCGGGAGCCGGAAAATCGGTTGCCATCAATGCGCTTGAGGACATGGGGTACTACTGCGTCGACAATCTGCCGGCGAAGTTTCTCGTCAGTTTTGCCGATCTGTACGGCATGACGGACAACAAGGAAGAGAAGAAGATCGCGACGGTCGTCGACATCCGCGGCAAGGACACGTTCGGGGATTTCGACCAGGCGATGGACGAGCTGAGCCGCAGAAAATACCCGTATCACATCATGTTCCTCGACTGCGATACGCAGGTGTTGCTGCAGAGATACAAGTTCACGCGCCGCAGGCATCCGCTGATGGAGGACAGCAACCTCTCCATCGAGGACGCGATCGCGCGGGAGCGCGAATGGATGAAGCGCATCCGCATCCGCTCGGACTACCTGATCGACACCTCGACGATCAAGCCGGCGCAGCTTCGGGAGCGCATCATGAGCATCCTGTCCGAGGAGCCCGAATCGGATTCAATCGTGCTCCGGAGCGTTTCGTTCGGTTTCAAAGAGGGCATCGCAGGTGACGCGGATCTCGTGTTCGACGTTCGCTGCCTTCCCAACCCGTACTATATCGAGGAACTCAAGGATCACACCGGCCTCGAGGCGTGCGTGCGCGACTATGTGATGAGTTTCCCGGAGAGCCGGGAACTGCTGGAGCGCATCCTCTCGCTCGTCGACTACCTGATCCCGCTGTACCGCAAGGAGGGGAAGCGCGAGCTGGTAGTGGCCTTCGGATGCACCGGCGGGCAGCACCGCTCCGTGTGCTTTGCCGAGGCGCTGGCGGCGCGGATGAAGGACGCGGGGTACCGTGTCGTGGTGAGCCACCGCGAGCTCGAGAAGAACAGGGATTGACGGGGTTTACGCTGTGAAACCGGGAAGAACCGGGCGCAGTGACATCATTTTTCGAAAAATACTCTCAAGTGGGGGGAGAGGGGAAAGGGGATTGATATGGCAATACTTCTGGCCGGCGGAGCCGGTTACATCGGAACACACACGGCGGTGGAGTTCCTGAACGCGGGGTACGACGTTGTCGTCGCGGACAACCTTTACAACTCGAAGGAGGAGGCTGTGCGCCGCGTCGAGCGGATCACGGGGAAGACCGTTCCGTTCTACAAGATCGATGTGTGCGACGGGGAGGCGCTGCGGAAGCTGTTCTCCGAGCAGACGATCGATACCGTGGTGCATTTTGCGGGCATGAAGGCGGTCGGCGAGTCGGTCGCGAAGCCTTTGATGTACTATCGCAACAACCTGGACGCGACACTCACGCTTCTCGAGGTGATGAAGGAGTTCGGGTGCAAGAGCTTTGTGTTCAGCTCGTCCGCGACCGTGTACGGCACCAACGACACGATGCCGCTGTATGAGACGATGCCACGCGGAATGTGCACGAACCCGTACGGCTGGACGAAGTGGATGATCGAGCAGATCCTGATGGATGCGGCGAAGGCGGACCCGGAGCTGTCCGTGGTGCTGCTTCGGTACTTCAACCCGATCGGAGCGCACGAGAGCGGAATGATCGGCGAGGACCCGCAGGGCGTGCCGAATAACATTTTCCCGTTTATCACGCAGGTCGCGGTCGGGCGAAGACCGTTGCTGACCGTGTTCGGCGATGATTACAATACGCCGGACGGCACGTGCATTCGCGACTATATCCATGTGGTTGACCTGGCGAAGGGCCATGTGGCGGCGGTTCCTTACGCGGCCGAGCATCCCGGCTCGGTCATCGTCAACCTCGGAACGGGCAAGGGAACGAGCGTGCTCGAGATCGTTCATGCCTTTGAGCGTGTGAACAACATCAAGATTCCGTATGTGATCGGACCCCGTCGTCCCGGCGACCTCACGGAGTGCTACGCGAACGCGGACAAGGCGGAGCAGCTTCTCGGCTGGAAGGCGGAGAAGGATATCGACGACATGTGCCGCGACGGCTATCGCTGGCAGACGATGAACCCGATGGGGTACACGGAGTAATCGGGATGATCGGAATAAGTAGATTGGCGTATTCAGTGTCAATTGTAACCTCAAAAACCCGGGGCGCCGAAAAGGTGCCCCTCTTTTTGTACAGTATTACATAAATCCTTCCCACACGCCCCATTAGGCGCGTGAACGAGGCGGAAAATCTTGTGGAAAATGCTTTGTGAGGCAGGGTATTTTCCACATTTTTTTGGACGGCGCTCTGCTATGATTATGGTATCGTCTATCGCGGCGCAGCAGTGTGTTTGAGGCGGAAACACATGTGCGCCCGCGTCTTATCCGGCCGCCCTTATCGGGATTGCGGCTGGCTGGTTCTGTGCATCATCTGATGACTCGCAATACGGGCGGCCGGTTCTTCATTGTAGGCGAAACCCAACTTGAATAATCCAAAGGGAGAACAATCACATGAAGAAGAATCTTGGAAAACGGGCTCTGGCAGCCCTTCTTGTTGTGCCGTTAATTCTGCTTGCGATCAGCGGGGCAGGCAGCACATACCGCCAGGCGGAAGCGGCGGCGGAGGTGATGATCGGACAGACGCGGAAGTCCTCCGAGACACCGAAATATCTTCTGGTCCAGCTGAGCTCGAATTCGTCCTGGAGCAACAACTGGAACGACCTGCACTATGTGTATCCGAAGGGAAAACCGAACGAGCAATACGTCGCGTACTGCCTGGAATCGCACCGGAGCAGCCCGTTCGGCCAGAGCTACCAGGTTGTGTCCGCGCCCGATTACAGCGCGAAGACCGAGCGGGGGCTGAAAACCATTTTCCGACTGGGATATCCCTACAGCACCGTGTTCGGTGACAACGGGGAGTACTCGTTCAACGCGACGGACGCGCAGGCGGTCACGCAGATCGCGATCCGTTTCTGGATGGCGTACCGCCAAGTCTGCGAGCCGAGCCGGGACTACCATGTGGTCGAGAGCCTGGATCCGTACAAAAAGCGCGTCAAGGCGGCGGATTCCGACGCGGCGCGCAAGGTGTACAATGCCGCGATGTGGCTGTTCAAGCTGGCGGACAACGGGTATTCGCCGTCGTTCGGGATCAAGGTGACCACGCTCTCGTACTCGTACCCGCGCATCATCGGCGACGGTTCGCAGTACAGGCTTGTGGTGCGCGTGAATATGAAAAATAACGACAGCGATCTACCGTGCAACTATGCCGTTCTGCAGAAGATCGTCACGGTTGACGCGCAGGGGCGCGAACAGACGCTCTCGTGCAGCAGCATTCTCCGCTCCGCGCACAGCGGGAGCGCGACGTCCTCGGACAAGGTTCAGGTCGTCGACGGGGAGACGGTGACATTTACATGGCCGGAGTCTGCCAATCTGGGCGGAAAGACCGTGAAGATCGTGTTCACGGGCGTCTCGGACAAAGCCGACCTGTCGCTGATGTACATGGGCACATCAAACTCGGAATACCAGAAGCTTTACGTGACGCAGATGGAGGTTGGAGAGGCAGCCGAGGCCGAGGTGCGGGTGAACTACGCCGGGGCGGTTGCTCCGTCGCCGACACCGACCAATTCACCGACACCTACGAATACGCCGATACCGACAAATACACCCACGCCGACGAATACACCAACCCCGAGGCCGACGAACACGCCGACGCCGAGGCCGACGAACACGCCGACGCCGAGGCCGACGAACACGCCGACACCGAGGCCGACGAACACGCCGACGCCGAGGCCTACAAATACACCGACGCCTACGGCGACAAATACGCCTACGCCAACGAATACGCCTACGCCGACGGAGACGCCGACGCCCACAGAAACACCAACACCAACGGAAACACCGACGCCTACGCCGACGGAAAGTCCGACTCCGACAGAAACACCGGTACCTACAGAAACGCCGACGCCTACAGAAACGCCAACGCCAACGGAAACCCCGACGCCTACGCCGACGGAAAGTCCGACTCCGACGGAAACACCGATACCTACAGAAACGCCGACACCGATGGAAACGCCACCGTTGATGAGGGTCGTTGTGCCGTCGGATACGCCGACACCGACACCTACGGAGACACCTGCACCGACCGAAACGCCGGTTCCCACAGAGACGCCTGTGCCTACGGAAACGCCGACGGCAACACCGACAAGTACGCCGCTGCCGACGGAGACACCGACGCCTACAGAGACACCGGTTCCGACGGCAACGGAAACTCCAACTCCGACGGAGACGCCAATACCAACGGAAACTCCAATACCGACAGAAACACCTGCCCCGACAGACAGTCCGACGCCTACGGTGACGCCGGTTCCGACAAGCACACCAACGCCTGCGCCGACATCGAGTCCTACACCGACGCAGAGCCCGAAACCGACCAGGACGCCGACACCGAAAATCCCGACCGTTACGGAAGGACCGAGGCCGTCACCTCCGGACAGTGCACCGCCGAACGAGGAAACGCCGAAAACCGGGGATCCGATCTCAGAGACAGCGTACATTCGCTGGCTGCTGGCAGCATTTTCCGTAATCTGCGCCGTCATGTTTGTGCGGCGACATGAAAGAAATTGAGCGACGGAATGATACCAACAAAACCTTGTTGTTTTACCGCACTTATGATACAGTTAAGGAGAAGAATATGGCTGTTAAGAACCCGGATGAGGCCTTTCATACAGCACGGAAAGAGCACTTCCGCGTTTACGGACCGGTTGGAGAAGGCGCTTGCGCTGATGAAGACCGATGCCGAATGGAGGAAACAGTATATGACGCTTGAAATGAAGTTGTTTGAGGAAAGGGAGGAAGGTCGCCGGGAAGGGCTTGAGCAGGGAAAGCGAGATGCGATCCTGGAGCTGCTTGCTCAGAACATCATCACGGCGGAAACCGCCTGTGACAAACTCGATGTTTCGTCCGAAGAACTGCAGCGGATGGTTGAAGAATACGCTGCTCGTTAACTGAACGGCTTGCCTTTTCGGGGAAAATGTGCTATATAGGTGTGTGAATACAGGAGGTGCAAATATGCAGTACAGAACCAGTGGGACCTGCTCGTCGCAGATCTCGTATGATGTTGTAGAGGAAAATGGCGTTGAGGTAGTGCGCAACGTGATATACACCGGCGGTTGCAACGGCAATCTGCAGGGCATCGGCCGTCTCGTAGAGGGACTTCCGGTGGATGAAGTGATCGAGAAGCTGCAGGGAATCCGTTGCGGCTACAAGTCGACTTCGTGCCCGGACCAGCTGGCCAAGGCGTTGCAGGCGTACAAGGCGTCCAAGTGAGAAAACTCACCGGAAAGCTCATGTGCTGACTGATTGGAAAATGCAGTCGGTGAATACCAATCGGCGGTGACGCCGGACAGAAAGAGAGGCAGATGGCAAATGCGTTTCGCATTTGCCATTTTAACGGAAACATGAAAAAAATCGTACTCACAGGCGGCGGTACGGCGGGACATGTCACGCCGAATATCGCGCTGATCGACCGGTTGAAGGAGGAAGGCTTCGAGGTTTCCTATATCGGCTCGAAAACCGGTATTGAGAAAGAGCTGATCGAGAACCTCGGGATCCCGTACTACGGGATCAGCTCCGGAAAATTGCGGAGATATTTTTCACTGAAAAATTTCACCGATCCGTTCCGCGTGCTGAAGGGATGCCGGGAAGCGAGAAAACTGATGAAACAGCTGAAGCCGGATGTCGTATTTTCCAAGGGTGGATTCGTGTCGGTGCCTGTTGTGCGCGCGGCTGGGAAGGCGAAAATCCCGACCGTCAGCCACGAGTCGGACATGACGCCCGGACTGGCTAATAAGCTGAGCATACGGTACGCGACGAAGGTGTGCTGCAATTTTGCGGAGACACTCGAGCACGTGAAGGGCAAGGGCGTCCACACCGGAACACCGATCCGGAAGGAACTCTTTACGGGAACGCGCGAAGCAGGACTTGCGTACGCGGGATTTGACGGGACGAAGCCCGTGATCCTCGTGGTCGGCGGAAGCACCGGCGCAGTGCGCGTCAACGAGGCGGTAAGAGCGGCGTTGCCGATGCTGTTGCCGGAGTTTGATATACTGCACCTCTGCGGCAAGGGCAAAACAGACCCTTCCGTCAATGAGGCAGGCTATGTTCAGAAGGAATATTGCGACCGCGAGATGAAGGACGTGCTGACGATGGCGGATGTCGTGATCTCGCGCGCGGGTGCGAACTCCATCTGCGAACTGTTGGCGCTCCACAAGCCGAACCTTTTGATCCCGCTCTCGGCGGAAGCAAGCCGCGGCGACCAGCTGCTGAACGCGGCGTCCTTTGAGAAGCAGGGCTTCAGCATGGTACTTCAGGAGTCGGAGATCACGCCGAAAATTCTCACGGAAACGGTGCAGGAGCTGTATCGCAACCGCGGAAAATTCATCGAGGCCATGGAGAAGAGCCCGACCTCGGATGCGACCGAGATGATCGTCAACATGCTGAAGGAACTCAGCGAGAGCAAGTGACGAAAAAAGAATACACACAAAAAAGCGACGACGGATCATCCGGCGTCGCTTTTGTATGCGTTTTTTACATGAAGCGGTTTATTCATTACAGCGGGATAAACACCGCTGTACGGAAAATGTCGCCTCGATCACTCCATCGCGGCAACGATCTTTGCAGCCCACTCAGCAGCCTCACCGTCGGCGTATTCCTCGTGCGGCCAAACAGGAAGGATGCCGTCGCCTTCAAAGCGGGGCACGATGTGAATGTGAAGGTGGAACACCGACTGACCGGCAGCGGTGCCGTTGTTCTGCAACACATTGATGCCGTCGCAACCGGTCACAGCCTTCAGAGCCGTAGCGATCTTCTTCACGATGGGCAGAGCCTTGGCAGCGATCTCGTCATCCAGCTCAAACAGGTTGTCAGCGTGAGCCTTCGGAAGCACGATCACATGACCCTTGTGAGCAGGCGCAATGTCAAGAATAGCACGGAACGAATCGTCCTCGTAAACCGTAGCGGACGGGATCACACCATTCGCGATCTTACAGAAAATGCAGTTATCCATATAAATACTCCTTGTTTTTACAGTTAAGTGATTGGGTGCAGGTTGATGACAGGTTTTGTAATTCCCGTAAACTCACATTTGATGCACCCTTAATCCACAGAAAAGTATAGCATCGAAACAGACCTTGCACAAGTTTAATTTGCATGGTGAAGGCTGATAATCACCTGGTTTTAGAGTGCGCTGGCTCCAGATGTTACTCAAGGGATTTAGGCTATTCGAGGGGATACAGCAGGCCTGAATACCTGTGCGGTGTTGCCACGCCGCAAGGTTTTCGCCGGAAACAGCCGGAGAAGGCGCGACCGATTCCCGCAACGAAGCATGCACCGAGTCCTTGGTGATTACGAGCGCGAATGGCGTTGCTGCGAGGGTGTTTGAGCGAAGCGAGTTCGGGAGCAGCGACGCCTGATATGAGCGTGAAGTAATCAGTTAGTACTCGGTAGCCGCAGAGAGAGGGAATCGGTCGCGCCTAGCCCCGGCGATGCCGAAAAACCTTGCGTGAGCGGGGCAAATGCGGTACAATAAAGAGTACTGAAGGAATTGGGAAACCGAGACAGAGTGTGGAGGACGAATGAAGCTTCGATTTCGCATTTTAATACTCGCCGGTGTGTTTCTGATATCGCTGATCGTCTTTTTCAGCCGGGTCAGTTTGCACACGTACAGCAACGAACTGAAGACCGTGGCGGCATCGCAGGCCACGCTTCCGGTCGTCAGCTTTCGCGTGGGCAACGTAGAGGTCAATCCGACGCTGGGATATACGTTCGAACCGGAGATGCAGATATTGCGCGAATGCGTCACGCCGATCGGCACGAACATGGATTTTGAGGTGCTGATCAACGAGTACGGAAGTGTTGTGAAGAAGCTTGTCTGCGAGGTGATCGAGACGCAGACGATGACCAAACTGGATACGAAGGAAGTCAAGGCACTCAAGCGGACGGATGACGGCAGACTGAGCGCAAACGTTGTGCTGACGGGCAATATCGCGCATGACACGGAGTACTCCTGCAAGCTGACGCTCACGACGGGCGACGGACGTGACGTGTATTATTTTTCGAGACTTGTTGTAGCGTCGACGGGTAATCTGAAGCGAGAGATGGACTTCGTGATGAATGTCCACGATTCCCTGCTGGATGAGGATCGCAAGAACGTTATCGAAAAATATCTGGATACCGTTGACGGTGCGACGGGTCCTGATTTTTCGCATGTGTCGATCTCGGACAACCTTGAGACCGTGAGCTATGGGACGATGAGCCCGAAGCAGCTGGAGGTTTCGGTACCGACGATCACCGAATACAACTCGACCTATGTATGTGTCGTGTTGAATTCGATATTGCAGATATATACCAACGACGCGGAGGAAAAATACCGCGTGAGGGAGGATTTCCGGCTGAGATGCCAGGGTAAGTCGGATATTCTGTTCAGCTACGACCGCACCATGCAGACGGAGTTTGACGGAACGCTTGTGAGCATCAACCGCAACCAGATCAAACTGGGGCTCACGCCGGATACCGATCTCAACTACCGTCTGAGCGATAACAACAAGTACCTCCTGTTCGTATATGACAGCAACCTCTGGGAATACGATATGGAGCGGAACACGATGGTGCAGCTGTTCTCCTTTGACCGTGAGGGCGGCGACGAGCTTCGCTACCGCAACGGGCGCCACGATTTCAAGTTGATCTCCGTGGAGGACAACGGCAACGCGGATTTCGTATTTTACGGATACATCTCGAGAGGCCAGTACGAGGGCCGCGTGGGGATCCTGTACTACCGGTACCATGCGGAGGAGGGCCGTATCGAGGAAATGATGTTCGTGCCGGTGACGGTGCCCTATGAGATCCTCAAGGAGGAGTTCGGGGCGCTGTGCTACATGAACGATTATGACGAGTTTTATTTTACGCTGTATGACACGCTGTACCTGTACCGAACTCTCGTGCATGACTTCACGGTTGTGGTGGAGCACATGCCGAAGCACAGCGTGCTGTTCGAGAAGGAAGGAATTCTGGTCTACCAGGACAAGTACGCTGTGGCGGACAACAAGGCGCTCGTGTACTATGACCTTGAGAACCGCAAGCCGAGTACGGTGCCCGCGGCAGCGGGTGACCGCATCTGCCTGCTCGGGGAGATCGACGGCGAGCTGATCTACGGACTGGCGCACGAGGCAGACATGACGTTCCACGACAACGGAACGGAGCACGTGCCGATGTACCGGATCGTCATCGAGGAGCTCGACGGCACGGTCGTCAAGACGTACGATGCGGAGGAGGACCTGTACTCGTCCGCGGAGATTGCGGACAACGCGATCAACATCGATCTGTGCACGAAGACGGACGAGGTGCTCCTGATCGATGAGGCCGGCAACGAGTCGGTGCGACCGATCTACGAATCGGCCGGCAAATACAACATCTTAAAGAGTTCCAAGCCCGCCACGCAGAAGATCACGGTCACCGGCCGTTCGACGACACTGATGCGACGGGAATACTATATGAATCTTCCGTCCGGGTACAAGCTGGAAGCCATCCCGAAGACGGAGAAGACCGTGTTTACGGTGCTCACCGGCAAGACCTCGGTGCGCGTCGGCACGTGGGTTGACCCGCGGTATTATGTCATCGCCTACGGGCGCATTCAGGCGGTATCTGACAACCTCGGAACGTGCATAAAGCTTGCAGATGAGACAGCCGGCTCAGTGTATGACGGCAAGGGAAACATCCTCTGGAAGCGAGGCATCAAGCCCGACCGCGCGAATGTGCGTACGGTCGCGGCCAAATACGCGGATGACGACTGCACGGAGCTTCAGGCGATCCTGCAGATGTTCCTGTCGTACAAAGGCTCGGCGACGGATGCGACGATGTGCGACATGAACAAGAAGGCGTTCCTCACCTGGCTGTCGGACAGCATCCCCGGCAGCGGCGTGGACATCTCCGGCGTAACGCTCGCGGAGGCGTTGCAGTTCATTGCGGACGGCCGCCCGGTCGCGGCGCGCTATAAGGATACGTGGGTACTGATCATCGGCTACGAGGCGGAGCGCCTGACGATGATCTCGCCGACTCTCGGACGGAAAATGACCATTTCCATCTCCGAGGCGAAGAAGACGATCGAAAAGACAGGGGTTTATTTCAGTTACATCGACTGACGCAAGTCGGTTGCGAATTATGAGAGGGAAGGGGAAAATGTATGGCAAGAGTATTTCTGATCGTGCTTGACAGCTGCGGTGTCGGCGAGATGCCCGACGCGGCGGAGTTTGGTGACGAGGGAAGCTTCACGCTGCGAAGCGCGGCAACGTCGCCTTATTTTTCGATGCCGAACGCGGAAAAGCTCGGACTGTTCCACATCGACGGCGTGCGCGGCGTCGTGTGCGGCAAGGGACTTGGCGCAACAAAGAGAAAGAAATTTGACGGAGTGGTGTGCCGCCTGGCGGAGGTGTCGAAGGGCAAGGACACGACGACGGGGCACTGGGAGATCGCGGGACTGCCGCTCTCTGAGCCGTTCCCGACATTTCCCGACGGATTTCCGGAGGAGCTGCTCACGGCGCTTTCGAAGGAGACGGGACGGGGGATCCTGTGCAACAAGCCGTACTCCGGGACCGATGTCATCCGCGACTACGGCAAGGAGCAGCTGGCGAGCGGGGACCTGATCGTGTACACCTCGGCGGACAGCGTGCTGCAGATCGCGGCGCACGATGAGCTGATCCCGACGGAGCAGCTGTATGAGTACTGCGAGATCGCGAGAAGGCTCTGCACCGGCCCTTACGGCGTGGGACGCGTCATCGCGCGGCCGTACACGGGCGAGTGGCCGTACACAAGAACGGCGCTTCGGCATGATTTTTCGCTGGAACCCACGGGACCGACGCTTTTGGATGTGATGAAGGACGCGGGGTACGCGGTGCTCTCGGTCGGGAAAATCGTGGATATCTTCGCAGGCCGCGGGATCACGGATTTTACAAGAACCACTTGCAATGAAGAGGGAATTGATGTTACACTGAACAAGATGCAGGAGGATTTCGAGGGCCTGTGCTTTACGAATCTCGTAGACTTCGATATGAAGTACGGACACCGCAACGATATCGACGGCTACGCCAAGGCGCTTACGTACTTTGACACGAAGCTTCCGGAGCTGTTGGCAGGGCTTCGCGAGGATGATCTGCTGATGATCACGGCGGATCACGGCTGCGACCCGGCAACGACATCGACGGACCATTCGAGAGAGTATATACCGCTTGTAGCGTATGGCAAGAATATCAAGGGCGGGATCAACGCGGGAACACGGATCGGATTTTCCGATATCGGCAAGACCGTCGCAGCGAAGTTCCGGATCGACAACGAGCTGGCCGGAACTGTGATCGATGAGCTTCTGTAGTTAAGAGGAGGATGTGTATGGGAAAGCTGTTTAACAATTTTTCGAATAGAACGTGGTACATCATCGCCGGCGTGATCGTCGGACTGGTGATCCTCTTTATCATCCTGAAGCCGGAGAAGAAGGACGGCGACCTGTCGCTGAAGAGCTACGACGGTATGACGACGATCACGATCGAGGAGGTCGTGCGCGAGACGGCGGACAACAACGGGCGCCATCTGTCGCGCTGCAAGGTCGACCGCTCCAAGGATTTCTATCGCACGTTCGTCAAGAAAAATGAGTACTTTATCGGTACCATCGACGCGAACGGTCGCTTCCGCGCGGCGGAGGACAACCGCGACACCGGCTACTACATCCTGCTCAAGGATGATCACTATTTCTGCTTGGTCAATGAGAACGGTTACGCGATCATCTCGGAGCTGATGGCGTCGGTCAAGGTTGACGGCCTGAACTGCTATATGCCGTTCCCGTGCGATGTGACACTGGACTACAACCAGGACAATGAGCTTGATTTCGTAAGCCTCACGAGCGTGGACAGCTTTGAGACGCTTGTGGAGTACTATCAGCGGCTGAAGGATGATTACTATCTGGTTGACATGATCAACAAGACCATCACGGTTCACCTGATCACGGCGGGCGAGATCTCCGCGACCACGATGGTGATCAGCATGACCGAGAACGGCGTTCTGATCACGGCGGAGAACCCGAGCTGATCGGATTTTCCGAAAAATGATCTTCACCCCGCAGAAGGGGATGAGAATATAAGGAGGGGTTTACACTATGGCTAAAGTATGGCCGCTTGACACTGCGCTGTCGTTCGATCCGATCTTCGGAGAGCCGAATCGCGACGGCAACCAGGGTTACGAGATCCTGCCGGACGGCAGAGTGACTATGCGCATTATCGCGCCGAACGCCAAGGAGGTTCTGGTCGACCAGTTCGGCAAGACGCAGGCGTTTGAGAAGAAGGAGGACGGTTACTGGGAGGGAACGTTCGACCTCGGTCGCGGGTTCCAGTATTTCTTCCTGAAGATTGACGGCGCGGACGTTTTGAATCCGTATCTTCCCATCGGCTACGGCTGCTGCCGCCCGATGAATTTCATGGACATCCCGGTTGAGGACATCACCTGGGACGGCCTGACGGACATCCCGCACGGCGCGGTGACCCGCCACTATGTAATGTCTTCGACGACCGGCAAGCACGAGATCTGCCTCGTCTACACGCCGCCGAAGTACGATCCGAACAAGAAGTATCCGGTGCTCTATCTGCAGCACGGTTATGGGGAAAATGAGATCGGCTGGACCTTCCAGGGCCACGTCGGCCGCATCGCGGACCAGCTTCTGGATAAGGGTGAGATGAAGGAGATGCTCATCGTTATGTGCTGCGGTATGACGCAGCTCATGGACGCCGACAAATCCCCGATGACCCGCATGGCATTCCTCGACGTCCTTCTCAAGGACATCATCCCTTATATCGAAGGCCGTTACAACGTCCTTACCGACAAATGGAACCGCGCCATGGCAGGTCTTTCCATGGGCAGCTTCCAGACCAGCATCACGACGCTGTCGCATCCGGAGCTGTTCGGCTACGCAGGTCTCTTCAGCGGTTTCCTGCGTGCGCCTTGGGGCAACATGCCTGAGCCGCACCTCGCGATCCTCGATGACGCAGAAAAATTCAAGGCAAACTACCGCGTGTTCTACCGCGCGATGGGTACCGAGGACCAGTTCTTCAATTCCTTCGATTCGGATGACAAGTTCCTGGAGGGCAAGAACCTTAACATGATCCGCAACACCTTCCCGGGTGGCCACGACTGGACCGTCTGGAGACGTTGCATCCATGAGTTCCTGCCGCTGATCTTCCGGTAAATCGCACAACCACAGGCCCGCGAGCTTTCGCTCGCGGGCTGTTTTTGTTATGAGGCGAGCGCGACTTGTGCCGCATTAGTTAACCGGGCACACCGCATTAGCTTTGGCGCATACGCCTCGTTGTCTCATTCAGCAGGGCGTGTTTTACTAAGCGAGTGTTTCGCGCACCTATTCGCGCTCACACTAGTTATCAGTGAGCGCGTGCGCTCACTGCCGCGAACCGCGCAGCTTGCGAAGCAAGCCTTCCTTGGCGCGGTTCTGCGATCCGCCGGAGGCAGTCATAAAGCGCATTGCGCTTTATGACCTCGCAGCGCATGCTTTTTCGACAATCGAGGCGTATGCGCCTATATGCGGTGTGCTTTTTGGAAACGACGCGGCACAAGTCGCGCTCGCCATGATCAAAAAAGCCGTTACATGTTGAAGCGCGCGAGTGTGGTGAATGCACGTAAATACTAGGGTGGGAGGTAAGTTTTGTGTGCATTATGACAAGTATTTTGGCAGTGGCGTTGATGGATTTCGTAAGGGCCTACGAAAAGAGCGACAGAGCATAAAATTTCTTGCCTTTGAGGGGTCGGTGTGTTAAAATCTCTTCAGCGGCTGTCCACAGGCGTTTTCTTTTGCGTGTTCTAATACGGAGAAGGAAGATTTGAAATGACGTTGGACGGGGAATGCGAGTGGTTATTCTGCGGATGCGATAGTGCGTATATGGTGGCATCTGCGGAGGGCTGTTGGATTAACACTTCGGGAGAGGTTCCCGGGGGAGTAGAACATCCGCATTTTCCGGGAAGAGATGAAAATGAGACCGTGGGCAGCGAATAATCAAGAGGAGGTCATAGATATATGGCTAAAAAATGGGTATATGCATTTACCGAGGGCAATGCCGACATGAGAAATCTGCTCGGCGGCAAGGGTGCGAACCTGGCTGAGATGACGAACATCGGGCTCCCGGTACCGCAGGGCTTTACGATCACGACGGAGGCCTGCACGCAGTACTATGAAGATGGACGCAAGATTAACGATGAGATCATGGCTCAGGCTATGGAAGGCGTTAAGAAGATGGAGGAGATCAACGGCAAGAAGTTCGGCGATCTCAAGAACCCGCTCCTTGTATCGGTTCGTTCCGGTGCGAGAGCTTCCATGCCCGGTATGATGGACACGATCCTGAACCTCGGTCTGAACGATGAGGTTGTTGCTGCGATGATCGCCGGCAACCCGGATCCGAAGTTCGAGCGTTTCGTATATGACTCGTATCGCCGTTTCATTCAGATGTTCTCGGACGTCGTTATGGAAGTCGGCAAGAAGTATTTCGAGGCTCTGATCGACAAGATGAAGGAGGAGAAGGGCGTTAAGTTCGATATCGAGCTTGATGCGGCTGACCTCAAGAAGCTTGCTGAGCAGTTCAAGGCTGAGTACAAGAAACAGCTTGGTGAGGATTTCCCGTCCGATCCGGTTGTTCAGTTGAAGCTGGCCATCGAGGCTGTGTTCCGTTCCTGGGACAACCCTCGTGCCAACGTATATCGCCGTGACAACGATATCCCGTACAGCTGGGGTACCGCAGTCAACGTAATGCCGATGGTATTCGGTAACCTGAACGAGCAGTCCGGTACGGGTGTTGCATTTACCCGTGACCCTGCTACGGGCGAGAAGAAGCTCATGGGCGAGTTCCTCAAGAACGCTCAGGGCGAGGACGTCGTTGCCGGTGTCCGCACTCCTATGCCGATCACGCAGATGGAGCAGGAGTTCCCGGATGCATACGCTGAGTTCGTTAAGGTTTGCGACATCCTTGAGAACCATTATCATGACATGCAGGATATGGAGTTCACCGTTGAGAACCAGAAGCTCTACATGCTTCAGTGCCGTAACGGTAAGAGAACCGCACAGGCTGCTCTGCAGATCGCTTGCGACCTCGTAGACGAGGGCCACAAGACCGAGGCTGAGGCTGTTGCGATGATCGATCCGAGAAACCTCGACACGCTCCTTCATCCGCAGTTCGACGCTAAGGCTCTGAAGGCTGCTACGCCGATCGGCAAGGGTCTGGGCGCTTCGCCCGGAGCTGCATGCGGTAAGGTTGTATTTACCGCTGACGATGCTGAGGCTTGGAACGCAAGAGGCGAGAAGGTCGTTCTCGTACGTCTTGAGACCTCTCCTGAGGACATCACCGGTATGAAGGCTGCTCAGGGTATCCTGACCGTCCGCGGCGGTATGACCAGCCATGCAGCGGTTGTTGCTCGTGGTATGGGTACCTGCTGTGTATCCGGTTGCGACGCGATCGTGATGGATGAGGAAAATAAGAAGTTCACGCTTGCAGGCAAGACCTTCGTTGAGGGATCCGAGATCTCCATCGATGGTACTACCGGTAACATTTATGAGGGTATCATCCCGACCGTTGACGCGAAGATCGCCGGAACCTTCGGCCGCGTTATGGCTTGGGCTGACAAATATCGCAAGCTGGCTGTCCGCACGAACGCAGACACGCCTCGCGACGCGAAGAAGGCTCGTGAGCTCGGCGCTGAGGGCATCGGCCTCTGCCGTACCGAGCACATGTTCTTCGATCCGGAGAGAATCGCTATTTTCCGCGAAATGATCTGCTCCGACACCTGCGAGGAGCGTGAGGAAGCACTCGAGAAGATTCTGCCGTTCCAGCAGGGCGACTTCAAGGCTCTCTACGAGGCGCTTGAGGGCAACCCGGTAACGATCCGTTTCCTGGATCCGCCGCTCCATGAGTTCGTTCCCACCGAGGAGGCGGACATCAGGAAGCTCGCTGATGCGAAGGGCAAGACCGTTGAGGAGATCAAGGCGATCTGCGACTCCCTGCACGAGTTCAACCCGATGATGGGCCACAGAGGCTGCCGTCTTGCGGTTACGTATCCTGAGATCGTCAAGATGCAGACCAAGGCTGTCATCCGCGCCGCGATCGAAGTAAAGAACGAGCATCCCGACTGGGCACTTGAGCCGGAGATCATGATCCCGCTCATCTGCGAGGTTAAGGAGCTTAAGAACGTTAAGAAGGTTGTCGTTGAGACCGCTGACGAGGAGATCAAGGCCGCAGGCGCTAACATCAAGTACCATGTAGGTACCATGATCGAGATCCCTCGTGCCGCACTCACGGCTGACGAGATCGCATCCGAAGCTGAGTTCTTCTGCTTCGGTACCAACGACCTCACGCAGATGACCTTCGGTTTCTCCCGTGATGACGCCGGCAAATTCCTCGGCGGCTACTACGATCAGAAGATCTTCGAGAGCGATCCGTTCGCGAAGCTCGACCAGGTCGGCGTAGGCAAGCTGATGAAGATGGCTGTCAAGCTCGGCAAGGAAGTGAACCCTGCGCTCCACTGCGGTATCTGCGGTGAGCACGGCGGTGACCCGACCTCCGTTGAGTTCTGCCACCAGATCGGCCTCGACTATGTATCCTGCTCGCCGTTCCGCGTGCCGATCGCAAGACTGGCCGCAGCACAGGCCGCTATCAAGGAAGGTGGGAAGTAGGTACTCAAAAGTACATACATTTTTGTACTTTAGAGGCTACGGAGGATGATGTGAGAGCATTTCTCGCGACTCATCCCGAGTATGGAATGCCTAAGTTTACAGGTTTGAGGATGGAAATATACATCTGAGAACCTGAGAACAAAATCGAATTCTTTCAGAGAGACTAAACAACTTTTCCAAATGGAAACTTTGTTTAGTCTCTTTTTGTTTACCCGCAAAGGAGGATGTACATATGTGTAAGGTAATCATAGCCGGAAATCAAAAGGGTGGGGTTGCTAAGACAACCACGGTTGCCAACTTGGGGATCGGACTCGCCAGACATGGGAAAAGGGTTTTGCTAATCGATGGTGATGCGCAAGGGTCGTTGACTGCGAGCCTGGGATATCCCCGACCGGATGAAATCGACTGTACACTCGCGACAGTACTTGGGAAAGTCATCAACGAGGAGGAAATTGCTCCGTTTGAAGGAATACTCCGTCACCCGGAGGGCGTGAACCTGCTGCCCGGAAACATCGAGCTTTCAGGCGTGGAGAATTCGCTCGTCAACATCATGAGTCGCGAGTTCATCATGCGGGAGTACGTGGAAAGCATGAGATCGTATTTTGACTACATTCTGATCGACTGTCCGCCGTCGCTTGGAATGGTGACCATCAATGCGCTTGTTGCCGCAGATTCCATTCTGATCCCGGTTCAGGCGAACTATCTTTCCGCAAAGGGCCTGGAGCAGCTGATCAGAACAATCCGGAAAATAAAGAAGCAGCTCAATCCGTCGCTTTCCATCGAAGGCATATTGATGACAATGGTGAACCATCGCACAGTCTTCGCCAGGGAGATCATACAGATGCTGAAAGAAGGATACGGAAATGCCATAGGGTTCTTTGAGACAGCAATCCCGGAATCTGTCAAGGCTGCCGAGTGTGCGGCACTCGGAGTCAGCATTTTCAAGCACGATCCAAAGGGAAAGGTTGCTGCTGCATACGAATCGCTGACGAAGGAGGTTCTCTCACATGAGTAGTAAGTCATTCGAAGGAAAGATCAAGCTTAGCACTTATTCGGAGTTGGTCGGGGATGCCGGCGGCGAGATCATCGAGGTTGAGCTTTCGGAACTCTATGATTTTATAGGACATCCGTTCCGAGTTGTTGATGACGAACCCATGCAGGAGATGGTCGAGAGCGTGCGGAAGCATGGCGTGCTGGTTCCGGGGATTGTGAGGCATCGGAAGGAAGGCGGCTACGAGATCATCTCCGGACATCGAAGAAAGCATGCCTGTGAACTTGCCGGACTGACAACAATGCCGGTGCTCGTGAAAGAGTATTCGGATGATCAGGCAGTGATCACGATGGTTGATTCCAATCTTCAGAGGGAGGATATTCTTCCGAGTGAAAAGGCCAGAGCTTATCGGATGAAGTATGAAGCAATGAAACATCCCGGAACCAGAACGGGCGGGCTTAGCTTGGACCTGCTCGGGGAAACTGCAGGCGAAAGCAGTAAGACGGTTCAACGGTATCTTTGGTTATCAAGACTGACGGACGACATGATGGAGCTTTTGGACAGAAAGCGAGTGACCATCCTTTGTGGAATTGACATTTCGTTTTTGAGCGAGGAAGAACAGGACTGGGTATTTGAAGCGATTACGATCGATCGGATGACGGTAAATCAGGAAAAGACAAAGAAGCTGAAAGCATATTCGGAAAGCGGACAACTCACCCGGGATATGGTGCGAATAACTTTGGCAGAGCGAAAAACAAAGCACCGGAAGTTTGCGATAAGGGAACAGGTTATCGCGGAGTTTTTCGATGAAGATGCAACGAACGAAGATATCGAAGAAGTGATCTGTTCGCTGCTTCGCCGTTGGAAAAACGGGGACATCTAGGAAACGTTAAATCAGAAGTTCAAGGTCACAACCGTGACACGATGTCATAGTTGTCGGGGTTACAACCGTGACACGATGTCATGGTTGTCAGGGTCACAACCGTGACATGATGTCATGGTTGTCGTGGAGGAATTCATGGCAGTGTACTATTCAAAACCGGTTCTTAAGAGTCTTGCCCAAGGTGATCGATTGGCATTCATACGGCAATTTCGTCATGTTTCCCAGCCGGAGCTGGGGGAAAAAATAGGAATACGCGGAGATCGCGCTCGAAATCAGATCTGCCGTATCGAGAGGACGAGCCGAAACCTGCGACCGGAACGTTTGGAGAAGATTGCGGAGGTTTTGAATATCAATGTTGCCATGCTTCGTCGATGGGATTTTGAGAATGCGGAGGATCTGTTTTATCAAAGCCTCTGGGTGGAGGAACTGTGTCCGGATTTTCAGTTCCGCTATTCGATAGCAGGGAGAGCCATGAATCCGACTCATGCATTGTTCAAGGACAAATACAGGAAATGGAAAGAGATGCGACACAAGTACATTCGCGGAACAATCACGTATGAGGAGTACTGGGAGTGGAAGCTGACGCAGGCATAGCGGGAAGGAGCAAATATGGGAAGACCGAGTATCAAAGTCAATGTATGGCCGTCATCAAAGAAAGGAAAGGTGTTGGCCAATGCCAAAGTCATCATTGGAGATGCGATCTCCGTGTACCCGATCCGGATTATCGAAGGAAAGGGTGGATATTACCTGGGAATGCCGCGGGTTCTGGATCGCGAGGGTGAGTATCGAGACGTATTCTATCCGGTCACCGGAGAGGCAAGGCACACCCTGACGGAGCTTGTGCTGAAAGCGTATTCGAAAGACAGGCCGTTGTTTCGGGAATTTCCGGGAGACGAGGAATTTGCCCCGGAGGTTATTGTAAGGCCGTACCGGGATAACCTTCATGATTTGTTGGGATATTCGACGGTTATCCTTAACGGGATGTTTCGGATTGAGAACATTCGCATCTATCAGGGGGAAAATGATCGCAACTATGTCATGTTTCCAGAGAGGGGGTATCGCGATGAAGGAGAGGTAGTGATCCGCAGCATCTTTGAATTCAAGAACGACTGGGACAGGAAACTGCGGGAAGAGATATGCAGAAAATACAATCAGCCGCGCACACAGGGATGGAGCGAGCGGATCAAGATCGCGCGAGGAGAAAAGGAAGGTAAACTCTCGTATGAGGAGTTAATGGATATCCGCAGGCAGATTGACGCGGAGAGACGAAGCAGTGCGCACAACAGAGAAGAAAAGACTGAGGCGCAGATCGAGGAACCTGACCAAGAAAAGCAGGTTCAAGAGGGACAGGAAGAGAGTCAGGAATACATAGGAACAGGGTACTGGGAAGAACCGGCAGAAGAAACATACCTTGTTCTGTAGGAGGACGATGACATGGCATACTTATACGGAAGCGGAAATGAGACGGTAGATCGGATGATCGATTTCGGGATTACCGGAAACGTGATCCCTCAATCATGGTATCGGACCATTCTCAAGAAGACAACGAAAAAACCATATCTTTTGGCAATCAGTATCCTTGCGGATATCGTGTATTGGTATCGGCCGCAGGAAGTCCGTGATGAGAGCACCGGTCAGCTGCTTCGATATCAAAAGAGATTTTCCGGAGAATTGGTACAGAAGTCATATGCCATGTATGCGGAACTATTCGGAGAAGAGAAGCAGACGATTACCCGGGCGTTTGATACGTTGGAAGATTACGGGGTAATTCGGCGGCATTTTCGCAACATTAAGTCTGCGACTGCAACCATGATGAACGTAATGTATGTCGAGCTTGATGTGGACATTCTTCATCAATTGACCTACCCGGGGGAGTCCCCCTCGGAGGAGTACACCCCAGGGGGGTACCCCCCCGGGGGTAGTTTGCCCGCAAAAGACGATCCTTCTGTCAATGAAGAGCATTATTCGACGGAAAGTTATCCACAATCGGAAAATGCGGAATCGCTGAAACCCTCGGAAAATAAGGGCTTTCCGAAGATTTCAGACCAAGACCCCCCCATGGGGTCAAATTTGACCCCACCTACCATCAAATTTGACCCCACCTACCATCAAAATAGACCCCCCCTGGGGTCAAAATTGACCCCACCCGGTATCAAATTTGATGGGACATATACAGAGAATACTACAGAGAATACAACAGAGATTACTACAGAGACTACTGCATTTTCTCCACCACTGTTTTTATCTGACCTTATCGCGCTCGCGCGCGCGAAGACCAACAGGGGTCAGGCAAACACATGGGAGAGAGAAATTAAGAGGCAGATTCGTTATGATGCTCTCAGGGAGGAGTTCGTCTATTCGGCAAATGCATTCAAACAAGCAATTCAGCTGATTGCGGAAACGTTGGCGATGGATGCACCTCCGGATGCAATAATCAGTGTGAATAATCAACAGTACCCGCTTTCCATGGTCATGCTCCGTTTCAAGCAGGTAACGGAGCACACTTTCCGTGCCGCATTGTCCCGCATTCGTGTAGGCGTCGATCGCAAAGATGACATGATAGCGGCACTGTATTGCGCTCCGCTGCATTTTCCGTCAAGATAGCCAAGCAGTGAAGACAGAGAAAAACAAGGAAGAGAAAACAGAGAAAGGAAAAATCGGTGTCGAAAACCGTTTTTCATACATCACAAAAAGAAGGAGGATTTTTGCTATGGATGGCAAAGAAACCAAGGCAACACAGGCGGTTCCGCTGAAGTACATCGTGGAGATTGAAAAGCCCCCGAAGCCTTTTACGGAACGACTTAGGGAATACTTGAAGAGTAATCCCGAAATGAGAAAGGAGTTGATCCGAATTGCTACACGAAAGAATGTCTGAAGAGGAGTTTTACCGCTACCTCGAAGAACAGACCAAGGAAATGTTTCCGGAGTATCAGGTTGAGCTTCGGGGAGTCGAGAAGAGCCTCTCCGTAAAGCAGAGCCTTCTGGTCCGGGATCCGAGTAGTGAGGTTGCTCCGTCGTTAAAGCTCGATGAATATTATCGTGACTACCTGCATGCACCGGACCATGCGGCCGCCTCCGATCAGATCCTTAAGAACATCCGGAAAACGGTCGGGCAAGCGTACATTGACGCGGAACAAAAAGGCATTGTCCGTAAGGCATTGGATGCCATGGCCGACTGGAGAAACAAGGTACAGTCATCCCTGATCATGCTGAAGGGAAATGAAGAGTTTCTTTCCGGGAGACCGCATAAGACATTCCTTAACATGGCGAAGGTATATTACCTTGTGGTCGATGACCTGGTTGAGGGTCATACCAGCAGGATTATGATCACAAATGAGCACATGGAAAGCATGGGGTGCACCCTTGACGAGCTCGATGCGCATGCGATGGTTAATACGCTGCAGCAGAATTCGTTCGAGATCGACTCCATTGAAAATGTACTTCGAGGGCTTCTTGCCGACATGCCGGCTGATGTCCGTGAGGTTGATTACGGAGAAGTTACGCTTCCGATGTTCGTGGTATCCAACCGCACGAAGTGCGACGGAGCTGCGGTCATTCAGTACAAGGATGTGCTTGACCGGATCTGCGACGTTGTTCGCGATGACACCTATTACATCCTTCCGAGCTCGCGGCATGAAGTTTTGGCAATTCCGCAAAGCTTCGGCAAGGATGTGGCAGCGCTTCAGCGGATGGTTCATGAAGTCAATGCAACCCAGGTGCCGCCGGAAGATCTTCTTTCCGAATCCGTATATGTCTATCATCGCGGACAGGAGCTGCAGATCTGTGACCCCGGCATGATCGAAGAGATGGCAGAGACCGAAGAGCCGGAAGAGACCGAGGAGCTTGAGGAAGGAATGGCACCGGTCCTGTAAGAAAAACTAATAAGCCCCTTGTCCCAAGGAGAGAGCCGCACCTGCTGTCCCTCTTTGGGACAGCGGGCTTAGCGGAAGAACTTCTGGACATGATGTCCAGAAGTTGCACGCTCAAACGAAGGGGAGGGAGATCCTATGGAAGAGCGGAAGACAAAATCATTGATTCCGAAACTGTTGGCAGGAGCAGGCGGTGCCGGAGTGCTTGCATATGCACTCAGTGGCGGTGGCGACGGCGTTACGCAGCAAACCGCAGTAAGCGTAACGCCAACTGCGATCGTGGTCGAAGCGAAAGCAACACCGAAACCGGAGCGAACGGTAACGGTGACACAGACGCTGACACCAATGGGAGAGGTTATCTTCATGGCGACGGTTACAGTTACACCGGAGTCTGCTGCGGAAACACCGACCCCGAAAGCGACGTTCACGCCAGGGCCGACAGTGACGCTGACGGTGAAACCAACGGACACACCGACACCGACGGTGAAACCAACGGACACGCCAACACCGACGGTCACTCCGACAGTTACTCCAAAGCCAACGACAACACCAACGGTGTCGCCTGTTCCGACGGCAACTCCGACGGCAAGGACGACAGCAACACCAACGGTGATGCTGGTTGCTACGGCGACGCCAACGGTGAAACCAACAGCGACACCGACGGCAACTCCAAAACCGACGAGTACACCAACAAGTGCACCGAAGCCAACGAACACACCGAAGCCAACGCCTACGGTAACACCCAGTCCGATACCAACGTTGACACCGGTTCCGACCGCAACGCCCACTCCGATCCCGGAGGCGTGGAAGGAACCTAAGGAGCGGACGGATCTGGCTAAGCTACTGATGGAAAGAGTGAACGCGTATCGGGAAAGCCAGGGACTTCGCAAGTGGGAAGATCCGTTTGTGTACTACGAGACGGATTATCCGGAGCTTGGTGAGTACATGACAGAGCGGGGACTGCGGGTAGCAAAGAAGTGCTGCCTGGAGCATTCCGCCAGCCACGAACACAGCCAGATCGGATCCGGAGTCTATTACTACCCTTGGCAGGTAACGGACATCCGGAAGGACGAGATGGTGGAGCGGCTGTTTACCAACTGGTACGGATCCCCTGCCCATAACCGGAACATGCTCTATGACGGCGGCGGGGAGGAGGACTGGATCGGCGTTGCGGTCATGCTCGTGGTCGAGCACTTTGACGGAGAAGACTGGCATTACTGCGCGATCATGACGGTCACGTTCGTTTCAAAGGCAAATCTCCCAGAGGGGCTTAAGTAAAAATCAAATATCAAGAAACGAAGGAGCATTACCAAGAGGTGGTAGTGCTCTTTTTCGTGGAAAGGAAAACCATGAAGCATTACAAACGAGTTGTTGCCGTAGTGATGGCCGTGGCGATGTTGTTTGGGTTATGCGAAGCCATTCGCATCCCGGATAAGGCGCAGGCGGCAAACGGCAACATCTTCTACACCACAGAGGACTTCCGGAAGGACTTCGCCAAGGTGCTCCTTAGCCAGGTCGGCAAGGGATACACCGATGGCGGAGGGTACTCCGTGGAAAGCGGAGGAACTCCCAGAAACCCGGCGAAGATCAAGAGCTCGTCCTTTGACTGTTACGGGCTTGTGATCACGTCGCTGATGGCGATGGGGTATGACTACTTCGAAGATTCCTCCGGAAAGAAGTGGGAATTAAACGGTAGCAACGGAGCCAATGTCTTCCGCAGCAAGAACGGCATCTTCTACGCTCATGCTACCGGAGACAAGATCATCCTGCACAACAAGACCGACGCAGACTATAATCTCACGCTTCGGTTCGGAAAGATCATCGACATGACGCAGGAGAGTGAGCTTCCGACGGGAACGCTGATTTTCTCCCTTCCGAAGAACTCGGAATGCAGTACCGTTACACTCGGAAACTTCTCGAAAAATGTGATCGGCGGTTCCGACGATTACTACCTGGCGCATTGCTCAGTGGCATTGTTCTCGATGAAGAAGAAGGATTCCATCACGCCGCAGAACTATCACGATGTGAGCGATGCAGACCGGAAGGCAGCATTGGCTGCCACGTGGACCGATGCCGTAGCGATGATCAAGTCCATGTTCGGATCGGATTACGCAACCCTGGTCACCGGCGCAAGCAAACGGAGCACCCAGACCAATGGGTACTTCGTGCCGTACCTTTGGGATGCCAGAGGCCGCGGATATCGGGAAGCATCTGCGACGGATTACAAGAGCGGTTTCAAGGACGGGCATGCGTTCAAGCATTTCGGAACGGCCTACAGTACCATCTGGCAGATCGAGAGCCTGAACAATGACGTTGGCGTCAGTGTCGACAACAATCCGTACGGTAAGACCGTCACGATGTCGCAGGCAGTTACGTTGGAGATCCTCGACTCGTATGGTGACGTTTCCATCAATAAGAGTGATGTAACAACGACAGCGATGATCTCCGGGGCAACGTTTACGCTGTACGAGTGGTCGCAGTCCGCGAACAAGTACGTGATCTCGCCGACGTATCAGATCAAGGAATCCGGGACTACGGGAAAGTACTATACCTATTCCGGAAATGCCCGCGCTCTGATTCTTGTCACCTCCGATAACCTCGGCCGGATCCGGGTGGAAGAGACATCGCCTCCCAAGGGCTACTCCAACATCGACCAGGCGACCGGAAAGATCTACACCTGGGAACATACCTTCCGAAAGGACGGGGATACGGAAGTCTTCACCATCGATGCGAAGAACACCGGCGTTCCGGTCGGATTTAATGTCGTCAAGAAGGGATCGGACGGGCCGTTTCTGGCGGGTGCGGAGTTCACGCTGTATTCGAACGAAGCCTGCACGACTGTCGCCAAGGATCTGAACAACAAGTCGGTGTTTACCTCCGGAAGCGACGGCAAAGCGAACATTCAGTTCCGTCTGACGTCGAATGCACAGACGTACTACCTGAAGGAAACGAAAGCACCTACGGGGTACCGCCTGAGCGCGGATGTGTACCGGATCACCGTCACGAAGGCGAATGACGGATCGATCGCCCTCGCGGTAAAGACCGGCGGGACAGGGGCATTTTCCGCTGTCACAGAGATAACCGCAGAGAACGCAAAGATCCTGACGAAAGGAGAACTTCCCGTGAGCAACACACCGCAGACCGGAAATCTCACGATCACGAAGCAGTCGGATATCCCGGTCGAGGAGAAGATGACCTTCTGGTTCTATATCTACAGAAGCGGATATGAATCCTGGAAGTCCATCACCCTGCAGCCGGGGCAGAGCACCGGTTCGGTAACGATCTCCGGCCTCAGGATCGGGGAATACACCGTGTTAGAGGTCGAGAAAAACGGGGATACCCAGTCCGTATCCGCGAGCAAAGCCGTTCCCTATACGGCAACAGGCGAAGGGAAAGTCACGGTCGTGGTGGACAAGAACGTGACAAAGACCATCCAAAACCTGCTGACCAAAGTCAGGGTGAAGAAGACGGCCAAGTGATCAGGGGCAGAGCCCCGAAAAAAACAAGAATATCCGGCCATGAGCCGGTAAGAAAAAAGGAGAGATCAAACCATGAAAAAGAAAGTATTTGCAGTCATCGTAGCCGTTATGCTGATCTTCTCAGCTGTTTCCGTTGCTTATGCAAGCAGCGCAGAACCAAGGACCCCGGTCCTTTTGAGAGAAGGCCCGACGACAAAGGCCGTGTCAGTGCAGGATGCGGCACAAACTTCCTCCACGGGAAGACCGGCAGCGCTTAACAACGTGGATTCCGAAGCATCGGGAAACGACACTGCGTCGATAAAGAGTGCCGCAATGCAGGACGTCACGATGCAGGACACCACGACGCCGGAACTGGGCGGTCATGAAGGGAACGAGGATGATGGTGCCCCCAGCGGGTATAGCCTTCCGAATGCACCGGAAAATGCTTCCGCGGAGGATGGAACAGGTGCAGAGGGAGCAGACGCGGGAGAGACTGCCGCAGCAGAGACCGACTCCGGAGCGACCCGGGACGGCGGGACCAAGGCGATCACGTCCGGAACCTATGACACGAACTATAAAGTCACTACGGTGAAGTCCGTGAAGAGCGGTACCGTCATCGTCGGCGCCGTTCTGCAGATCCTGGATTCGAGCGGCAAAGTCGTGGAAGAGTGGACGACCACCAAGGACGACCATGCGATCAATGCGAAACTCGTCGCAGGCGCCACCTATACGCTTCATGAGAAGTCGGTACCTGCAGGCTATGTGCTGGCAAAGGACCAGAAGTTCACCGTATCCAAGGACGGAAGCCTGAACAGCGTGGAGATGAAGGATGACTGGACGAAGGTCACGGTACTGAAGTATTCCAACGCGACCATGAAGCTTCTGCCGGGTTCGACGCTGCAGGTCATTGACCCGTCGACCAACAAGGTCATTTACGAATGGACGAGCGACGGTACGGCTACCCGCTTTGAGGGTTTCCTGGAAGCCGGCAAGAAGTACATCCTTCGCGAGACAAAGGCGCCGGCAGGACATACGATCGCGGCGGATGTGACATTTACCGTGTCCTCGGACGGAAGGGAAGATACCGTTACTATGTACGATGACTACACCAAGGTGAGCATCCGCAAGGTAGCGAAATAAGACGGCAGACACTCTCTGGATAAAGGAGACACGCTATGAAGAAACAATGGCTGATACCGCTTCTATGTATCTGCCTTCTGTGCGCCGCCCTCGGAGGTGCGTATGCTGCAGGCATCATCGGCAGTCCGGAACCGGAGCCGGTGGTGACCGAAGGCAGGTATTACCGGGGAGAGGCCATCGCGGGAGCCATGCTCCAGCTCATCGACAGCAGGGGCGTGGTGATCCGGGAATGGAAAACGGATACGGAAGCGTATTTAATCGAGGCGGAGCTGACCGCAGGGGAGACCTACATCCTTCATGAGGCGGAGGCGCCGTCCGGATACTTGCCGGCGGAGGATATCACGTTCACGGTGCCGCCGGACGGGAGCCTTGCGGACATCGTGATGGAGGACGCTCCGACCGAGATCAGTTTTACGAAGAAGGACCGGGATACCGGAAAACCGGTCTATGACGCAGTGCTCCAGGTGCTGGATGAGAACGGAGCTGTTATCGATGAATGGACAACCGATGGCAGCATCCACCTGATCAGGGGAGTCCTGCAGGCAGGGAAAACCTATACACTTCACGAGAAGCGCACGCCGGCAGGCTATGAAACGGCAGGGGATGAAACCTTTACGGTGCCGGAAAATGAGGGCACTTACGAGGTGGTCTTCTACAACGTGAAGGCTGAGGATGACATCCCGAAGACCGGGGACAGACTGCCGCTCACGCTGCTGGTCGGCATAACCGCAGTAGCGATCATCGGGGTCTGTGCAACGTTGTGGTTTAAGAAGAAACAGTAAGACGGGCTGTGCCTCCGAAAGGGGGCACAGGATTCCGCTCCTCCGAAGAAAACTCTATTCAAGCACAATCCATTATGATACAATGAAAAGAGAGTTTTCGCGAAAAACACCCAAAATGAGAAGGGGCTTGGAGCGATATAAAACTGAGAAAAAGACATTAAATTGAGATGGGAAAAGATGAATGAAAGAACAAATGGCAACATTTGACAGACTTGTTCAAGAAACGAAAGAAGAAATAAGGATATTGCTTAAAAATCCGGATATCAGACCTTCGTTTATGATATGTGATCAATTGAGAGATGTGCAAAGAGAGATATGTCAGATGGCTTATGTTCGTGACCCGGATAGATTTTATCCGTATTATCCCAGAGGTATGGCTGAAGCATGTTGGTCAACGGATAATACGCTCGTAAAAAAACTAGACTTGATTGCAGAATTATATATTAAGGGCGATTTTAATATAGTACATGAGGACAAGTAATACTATTATAATGGCGAAGAGATGATATTTGATCTTCTTATGGGAATAAGAATGGCGGTACATCTTAGCCCGTTATATTCGGGTTTATCGGTGGAGAGAATGGAGACTTTTGTAAATAGATGATAAAACTTGAAACAGAACGATTATGCCTGCGTGACTATGTAGAAGCGGACTTTGAGGCATATTATAAATTAAAAACAGATGATCAGACGATGTACTATAT